>NZ_BONC01000008.1 GCF_016862515.1 Asanoa iriomotensis | reverse complement strand
GTAGGTTGCCGCGAGCGCCTCCGCGAGCCGATCCTGCCGCGCCCGGATGCTGTCCTGCCCGGGATAGTTGGTGCCGTCGGAAAACCACAGCTTCAAGTCACGGGATCCCGTCGCATCCATGATGTCGACGCACTCGATCAAATGCGCGAGCGCCTTCTCCCGTACACGCGGATCTGGGTTGGTCACCGACCCGAGCTTGTAGTCGTCATCCTGGAACACATTGGAGTTGATCGCCCCAAGGCCGATCCCGAGCGACTTGGCATGAGCGGCCAGCGCCGCGTAGTCGTCAGTCTTGTCCCAGGGGATGTGCAACGCGACGGTGGGCGCGACACCGGTGAAACGATGCACGACCGCCGCATCGGCGATCTTCTCGTACGGGTCCCGCGGCACACCCTCCTGCGCGAACACCTTGAACCGCGTGCCCGAGTTCCCGAACGCCCACGACGCCGTCTCGATCCGCTGGTCACGCAACGCCGCCAGGACGCGGCTCCGGGTTGACGGGGCAAGTTCGGTCATCGTTCCGTCCTCCGCCTGAAACGTTTCATCCAGCGAGCCGACGATATCCGCCCCTCGATGGGGGAGTCAAGGTATGAGACGTTTCAGAGGAAAGCCCTGATCGCGTACGCTGATCGACCATGGCGGCGAGCATCAAGGAGGTCGCGCAGCGGGCGGGCGTCTCGCTGGGCACCGTGAGCAACGTGCTCAACCGCCCCGACATCGTCTCGCCGCAGACCCGCAAGCGCGTCCAGGAAGCCATCGAAGAGCTGGGGTTCGTCCGCAACGACTCGGCCCGGCAGCTCCGCGCGGGCCGCAGCCGGACGGTCGCGATCGTGGTGCTCGACGTCTCGAACCCGTTCTTCACCGACGTGGTGCGCGGCGCCGAAACCGTCGTAGAAGGCGCCGGCGGCATGGTGGTCGTCTGCAACAGCGGCGGCGACGCCTCCCGCGAGCACCGCCACCTCGACGTGCTGGAGGAGCAGCGGGTCCAGGGCCTGTTGGTGACACCAGTCAGCGACGGCCGGCAGCCCCGCCTGGACCGGATGGTCAAGCGCGGCATCCCGGTGGTCCTGGTCGACCGCGGCGCGGGCCTGGCCGACCAGTGCTCGGTGGCCGTCGACGACGTCCTGGGTGGACGGCTGGCGGCGGAACACCTTGCCGAGCGCGGCCACCGCGCGATCGCCTTCGTCGGCGGCCCGCTCACTCTGCGCCAGGTGGCCGACCGCCGCGCCGGCGCCGAAGCGGCCCTGGCCGAGCGCGGCCTGCCGCCCCCGCTGGTGGTGGAAACCCCGATGCTCTCGGTGTCGACGGGCCGCACCGCCGCCGACGAGATCGTCGCGCTGCCGGCCACCCGCCGCCCGACCGCGATCTTCTGCGCCAACGACCTCGTCGCGTTGGGCGCTCTCCAGGCGCTGACCGCACACGGCCTGCGGGTCCCGGACGACATCGCGCTGGTCGGCTACGACGACATCGAGTTCGCCGCCGGCGCCGCGGTGCCGCTGTCGTCGGTCCGCCAGCCCCGCGAGCAACTCGGCCGCACGGCGGCGCAACTCCTGTTGGAGGAGTCCACGGACCCGGAAACCCACGAACACCGACACGTGGTCTTCCAACCAGATCTGGCGGTACGCCAGTCGAGCGAACGCAAACGCCGCTAGCGCTCGAAGACGAGCAGGTCGTTGGTTTCGTGCTGTGGTCCGTCGTCGAGTGACGGGAGGGCCGCCTCGATCCTGGCGAAGCCCGCCTCGACGGTCTCCGGGGTCATGTGCTCGAACGCCGACACCGCGCGCAGCCGCAGCCGTGCGACGTCCGCGGCGAGGCTCGGCGAGCGTACCCAGGTGACCTGGTCGTGCGCGACCAACCGCCACCCGGCGGCGGTGAAGTCGCCCTCCACCTGGGCCTGCGTGCGGAACTGCGACGCGTCGGCGGCACGCCACTCCGGCATGACCCGGAACCACCAGACGTCCGGCATGCGGTCGGCGAAGTTCGCCTGCACGAAGAGCCTGCCGCCCGGCTTGACGACCCGGCGCAACTCCTGGGCCGCGGCCACGCGGTCGACGACGTGGTGCCACACGAAGAACAGCACGGCCGCGTCACAAGAGCCGTCCGGCAGCGGGATCGACTCGGCGGACCCCGCCGCATAGGTGACGGCGGGATGGGCAACGGCCTGCGCGCGCATCTTGTCGGACGGCTCGACCCCGTGCACCGGACCGCCGAAGGCGCGGGCCAACGCGGGGGTCAGCCGGCCGGTGCCCGACCCCAGGTCGAGCCAGGTCAGTGGCCGCGTCTCGGGCAGGTGGCGGGCGAACGCCGCCAGCCACGTCTCCTGCGCATCGTGCGACATCGTGCGCCCGGCCGCGTAGACGGCGTGCAGGCGTGCGTCGTAGTCGACCTTCCCCATCGCGCCAGCCTACGGGGGATGATCAAGCGAGGTCGACCTCGCGGAGGCGGTCGGTCAGGGCGTCGAGATGGCGCGACGGGCGAGCTCGGGAGCGACCTCGCGCAACGCCTGAGCCAGGTCCGCGGCCGAACCACCGCCCAGCCATCGCAGGTGTCCGTCCCTCCGCTGAGAGGATAGGGCTCGTGGATCTTTCTGAGCTGGCGCGGCGGGTCTATGCCACGTCGCGGTTGACGGGGCGGTTCGTGTTGCGGTCGGGGCGGGTGGCCGACGAGTACTTCGACAAGTACCAGTTCGAGGCCGATCCCGCACTCCTGGACAGCTTGGCGCAGCACATGGTCGCGTTGGTGCCGGACGGCACCGAGGTGCTGGCCGGTTTGGAGATGGGCGGCATCGCGGTGGTGACCGCGCTCGGTCGGCACACGGGCCTGCCGTGCGCGTTCGTGCGCAAGGAGGCCAAGGCCTACGGCACCGCCCGCCTCGCCGAAGGTGCCGACGTCGCCGGACGCCGGGTCCTCGTCGTCGAGGACGTGGTCACCTCGGGCGGCCAGATCGTCATCTCGACGCGCCAGCTCCGCGAGCTCGGCGCCCGCATCGACGCGGCCGCCTGCGTGATCGACCGCCAGGAAGGCGGGGCGGAGGCGCTGGCGGCCGACGGCATCGCGTTGCGGGCGCTGCTGACCCGCGCCCAGCTCGAGGCGGCTGGGTAGGTTCGGAGGCGTGCGAACAGTCGACGCGGTGGTCATCGGGGCCGGCCACAACGGCCTCGTGGCCGCCAACCTGCTGGCGGACGCCGGCTGGGACGTGCTGGTGCTCGAGGCCACCGGCACCGCCGGGGGAGCGGTGCGGACGGCCGAGCTGACCGCGACCGGCTTCCACCACGACGTCTACAGCGCGTTCTACCCGCTCGGCGCCGCCTCGCCGGTGCTGCGGGCGCTGGACCTGGAGGCACACGGGCTGGCCTGGCACCACGCGCCGGCCGTACTCGCCCACGTGCTGCCGGACGACCGCGCGGCGGTCCTGCACCGCGACCCGGAGCGGACGGCGGCCTCGCTGGCCGCCTTCGACCCACGCGACGGCCAGGCGTGGCTCGCCGAGGTGCGCCGCTGGCAGCGGATCGGCCGGCCGTTCCTCGACGCGATCATGAGACCTTTCCCGCCGGTACGCGCAGGCATCCGGCTGGCCGGCCGGCTCGGCGTAGCGGGCGCACTCGACTTCGCCCGTTTCGCGGTGCTCCCGGTGCAGGAGTTCGGCCGGGAGACGTTCCACGGCGCGGGCGCGCAACTCCTGCTGTCGGGCGGCGCCCTGCACACCGACCTGGCCCCGGAGCAGGCGGGCAGCGCCCTCTACGGCTGGCTGCTGGCGATGCTCGGGCAGGACGTCGGCTTCCCGGTGCCGGTCGGCGGCGCGGGCCGGCTCGTCGACGCGCTGCTGCGGAGGCTGGACGCCCGCGGCGGCACCGTCGAGTACGGCCGGCCGGTGGCCCGGGTGCTGCACGCCCGCGCGACCGCGGTCGGCGTCGAGGACGCGCACGGCGACCGGGTCCGAGCCCGCCGCGCGGTGCTGGCCGACGTGCCGGCGCCGGCCCTCTACGAACGGTTGGTCGGCCTCGACGCGCTGCCGGCGGCCTTCGTCCGGCACCTGCGCCGGTTCCAGTGGGACAACGCGACCATCAAAGTGGACTGGGCGCTCTCGTCACTGGTGCCCTGGACGGCGGTCGAGGCCCGCGGCGCGGGCACGGTCCACCTCGGCGACCAGGCGGGCCTGAGCGCCTACGGCGCGGCCCTGTCCCAAGGCGTGGTGCCGGCGGACCCGTTCGTCCTGATCGGACAGATGACGACCAGCGACCCGAGCCGTTCACCGGCGGGCACTGAGTCGCTGTGGGCCTACACGCACGTGCCGCAGAGCGTCGCGGGTGACCGGGCCCGGATGAGCGAGCAGGCGCAGCGGATGGAGGACGCGATCGAACGCCACGCACCCGGCTTCCGCGCCTTGATCCTGGCCCGCCACGTGCAGCTACCCGGCGACCTGGAACAGGGCGACCCGAACCTGTTCGGCGGCGCCATCAACGCCGGCACCGCGGCGCTGCACCAGCAGCTGTTCTTCCGCCCGGTGCCGGGCCTCGGCCGCGCCGACACCCCGATCGACCGCCTCTACCTGGCCAGCGCCTCGGCCCACCCGGGCGGCGGCGTGCACGGCGCCCCGGGCTCCAACGCGGCCCACGCCGCACTGGCCCGCAACGGCCTGACCGGCCCGGCCTACTCGACCCTCATCGGCGCCCTGCACCGCCGCCTCTACAGGTAACGGTTGTACTCCCAGCTGAAGATGCGCACCGGCGGTGCCGGTCGTGGCCGGCGGTGGGCGCCGACCGCGTCACCGAACACCGGGTCGACGGCGACGAGTTCGTCGGGTCCGCGGACCGCGACCGCCCGCATGAGCTCCCGCGCCGAGGGCTCGCGGCCGCCCTCCCGGCGCGCCCCCACATCGCGCAGGTCCGCGGCCGCCTGCCGCAACGTGCTCCGCCCGCCCCGCGTGAGCCACGGCGCCGGCAACAGCAGCCAGCCGGCGAGGGCCGTCGCGCAGGTCACCACCACGATGCCCGCCGTCGCTCCGCGGCCGGCCTCGGCGCCGTTGCCGACCAGAGAGGCCAGCCGGACGAGACCCAGGGCGGTGACGGCCCAGAGCGGCACCGTCGTCAGCCGGGCCCAGCGCCGCCGGGCGTCGGAGGCGAGCAGCCCGCGCCGGACCAGCTTGCGGTGCAGGCGGCCGGCGGCCGCGCGAACCTGGGGGTCGGCCAGCACCTGGAGCCACGCGCACGGCTCGCGCAGCCGCGCATGGATGGCGGCCATCAGCGGCGGCGCGCCGGCCGGGAGCGGGCCGGTCACGTCGAGCGTCAGCATCGGCCCGCGGTTGACCGCCGCGGTCCGCTGCAGCCCGACCGCGCAGGCGAGCGCGGCAAGTCCGGGACCGCCCTTGAGGTAGGCGAGGTCGATTGTGCTCGGTCGTCGCCCGACCAGGGGCGGCCCCGACATCCGGATCAGCGCCCGACCGACCAGCGTGACCACGAGCGCCGCTCCGGCGGCGCCGCCGAGGAGCGAAAGGAAGTAGAGACCGCCGGTGTTCCACCACGTCACGCCCAACATTGTGCGGGGGACGCGCACGCCCCGTCGGTCAGCCGGCTTCGGAGACCGTCCGCAGGCGGTCGAGGCCGCGCTCGAAGTCTGGGCCGATCATCTTGTCCATCGGCTTGACCAGGGACATCAGGCGGATGCCGAAGGTCTTCGGGCCGATCATCGTCCAGGTGACCTTCGAGCCCGTGCCGGTCGGCTGCACCGCGAAGACGATGTCGTTGCGGGACTTGAACGGCTTCTCGAAGGCCAGGTCGATCTTGACCTCCGACGGTTCCTGCGCCGAGACGATCTCCATGCGGCCCTTGCCGGCCTTGTTGTTGCCCGACCACGAATAGACCGCGCCCGGGCCCGACGCCGCGCCCGAGTAGTCGCGTTGCATCGCCGGGTCGACATCCTCCCACGGCGACCACTGTGTCCAGTTGTGAAAATCCGCGATCTTCTCGTAGATCCGGGCCGGCGGCGCCGCGATCTCGATCGAGCGGGAAACGGTATAGGTTTCGGCCACGGTCCGTCACTGTACGCTCAGGGCGCTTCCAGGTAGTTGAGCACCGCGAGGACCCGCCGGTTGTCGTCCTGGTCCGGCAGCAGGCCGAGCTTGCCGAAGATGTTGTTGATGTGCTTGTTCACCGCTTTCTCGGTGACGCCGAGGCGGCTGGCGATCCCGGCGTTGGCCCGGCCCTCGGCCATCAGCCGCAGCACCTCCCGCTCACGCGGCGTGAGCCGCCCGATGCCGTCCTCGTGACCACGCCGCGTCAGCAGGTCGGCGACCACGTCCGGGTCGAGGACCGTGCCGCCCGCGGCGACGATCCGGACCGCCTCGACGAACCGCGCCACGTCGGCCACCCGGTCCTTCAACAGGTAGCCGAGCCCACCCTGCCCTGCGGCGAGCAGCTCACGGGCGTAGAGCACCTCGACGTGCTGCGACAACACCAGGATCGGGAATCCGGGGGTACGCGTACGCGCCCGCGTCGCCACCCGCAGCCCGTCGTCGGTGAACGACGGCGGCAGGCGGACGTCGACGATGGCCACGTCCGGCGTCAGGGCGGCGATCGCCGTGGCCAGTTCCGGCGCGCTGGCCACCGCGGCCACCACCGTCTCGCCGTACGCGGTCAGGATCCGCTCCAGGCCGTCGCGCAGCAGCGCCTGGTCCTCGCCGATCACGACCCGCACGGCACCTCCATCGTCACCACCGTCGGGCCGCCGGGCGGGCTGGTCACCGCCAGCCGGCCGTCGAACGCGTCGAGCCGACGGCGCACCCCGGCCAGGCCGCCGGCCGTCGGGACCCGGGCGGCGCCCGCGCCGTCGTCGCCGACCTCGACCACCAACACCCCGTCGGCGGGGGCACGCAGCGTGACCCACGCGCGCGCCGCCCCGCTGTGTTTGGCCACGTTGGCCAGCGCTTCCGCGACCGCGAAGTAGAGCGCCGCCTCGATCGGCGGCGCCGCGCGCACGCCCCGGTCCGCGAACACCGTGGTCGGCACCGGCAGCACCACCGCGAGCGCCCGGACCGCCTCGACCAGCCCGCGTTCGGCCAGCACGGGCGGGTGGATGCCGCGGACCAGCCGGCGCAGGTCGGCGAGGGCCTGGCCGCTGGTGTCGCGGGCCTCGGCGAGCAGCGCCTCGGCCTTCGCCGGGTCGGTCCGGACGAGCTGTTCGGCGAGGCCGATCGTCATCCCGACCGCGGCGATCCGCGCCTGTGCGCCGTCGTGCAGGTCCTTCTCGATCCGGCGCAGCTCGGCGGCGCCGGCGTCGACCGCGTCGGCCCGGGTCTCCTCGAGCCGGTCGACCCGCGCCGCGAGCTCGCGCCGGGGCGGGCGCAGCAGCGCGGCGCTGAACCGGGCGTGCAGCCCGAGGATCGCCGGCGCGCCGAGCACCAGCACGGCCGCCGCGGACACGCCGATCGCGACCGCGACCGGCCAGAAGCCGCCCTCGGCACCGCTCGCCGCGACCACGGGGGCGATCACCAGGCCGAACCCGGCCCACGCGGTCAGCGCCGCCGGCACTAGGCCGATCGCGGTGCCGACCGGCACGTTGACGGCCAGCCAGAGCAGGTCGCGCCACGTCACCGGGTCGGCCAGCGTCCGCAGACCGGGTGCGCGGTGCGACCGGTCCACCCGCACGCCGGACCACCTCAGCCCGCGGTCCCGCTGCGCGTCGGCGAACCGGCGGACGGCGGCCAGCGCGCGCGGTGCGAGCAGCACGCCGACCCCGAGCGGCAGCAGCGCGACGGAGACGACGGTGGCGACGAACAGCGGCAGGCCGACGCCGAGCGAGAGCGCCGCGAGGGCGAGACCCCGCGGGACCGCCTCGCGCGCCGCGCGGATCCGTTCCTCCCAGTCCATCGCCGCCATTCTCCCCGCTGCGGGCGCCGTTGTCGGTAGGGAAAACCCCACCACCAGCACACATCGATCCCAGTGGGTTTATGTGGGGGATCGACATATCGATACACGCGAGTGGCCCCTTAGGTTTCCGGAATGCGTCGTGCAGGTGTGGCGCGGGACACAGACAGGAGGCGCGCGTGGCGGAGACGGTGCTGGCCACCCACGCCCTGACCCGTGACTTCCGCGGGTTCCGGGCCGTCGACGGCGTCGACCTCGCGGTCGCCGCGGGGACCGTGCACGCCCTGGTCGGTCCGAACGGCGCGGGCAAGACCACGCTGTTCAACCTGCTCACCGGCTTTCTGAAGCCCAGCGGCGGCCGGATCGAGGTGGCCGGCCGCGACATCACCGGCCTGCCGCCCGAGCGCATCGCCGCCCTCGGCGTCGCCCGCTCGTTCCAGATCACCAGCCTGTTCCCGATGCTCTCGGCCCGCGAGCACGTCGAGCTGGCGTTGCAGGGCCGGGGCACGCTCGGCTGGCGGTTCTGGCGTTCGGCGAAGCTACTCGGCCGCTACCGCGCGCGGGCCGACGAGCTGCTGGCCATGGTCGGCCTCGACGAGCTGGGTGAGGCCCCCGCGAACGCGCTGCCCTACGGCCGCAAGCGCGCGCTCGAGCTGGCCCTGGCGCTCGCCCTGGACCCCGACGTGCTGCTGCTCGACGAGCCGACCGCCGGGATGGGCCTCGAGGACGTCGACCGCACCGTCGACCTGGTCGACCGGGTCCGTGCCGGCCGCACCGTCGTGCTGGTCGAGCACAACATGAGCGTCGTCGGCCGGCTCGCCGACCGGGTCACCGTGCTGCAGGCCGGCCGGGTGCTCGCCGAGGGCCCCTACGACGAGGTTCGCGCGGACGAACGGGTGATCACCGCCTACCTGGGAGCGGCCGATGCTGCGGGTTGAGGGGCTGCACGCCTGGTACGGCGAGGCCACGGTGCTGCGCGACGTCGCGCTCACGGTCGCGCCCGGCGAGGTGGTCACGCTGGTCGGCCGCAACGGCGCCGGCAAGTCCACGCTGCTGCGCGCCGTGATGGGGCTGCACCCCGGCCAGCGCGGCACGGTCTCGTTCGACGGCCGGGACCTCGGGTCGCTGCCGGCGCACCGCCGGGCCCGGCTCGGCCTCGGCTGGGTGCCCGACGACCGCGGTGCCTACGCCTCGCTCACCGTCACCGAGAACCTGACGCTGCCGCCCGCGGTCGGCCCGGCACCGTGGTCCCTGGACAAGGTCTACGAGACGTTCCCCGTGCTGCACGAGCGGCGCAACTCCGCGGCGACCCAGCTCTCCGGCGGCGAGCAGCAGATGCTCGCCCTGGCCCGGGTCCTGCGGATGGGCGCGCGCCTGCTGCTCTGCGACGAGCCGACCGAGGGGCTGGCCCCGCTGCTGGTCACCCGGGTGGCCGACATCCTCCGGCAGGTCCGCGACCAGGGCACCGCGGTGCTCCTGGTCGAGCAGAACCTGCGCTTCGCGACCGGCGTCGCCGACCGCCACCACCTCCTCGCCGAGGGCCGGGTGGTCGAGACGCTCCGCAACGACGAGGTACGGGAGCGCGAAGGCGAACTGCTCACGTACCTCGGCATCTGACACGACCACAGTGGAGGCTGCTGATGAGAAAACGCGCCACGATAGTCTGCTCCGTCGCGCTCCTGCTCGCCGGTTGCGGCGGCGGGGGGCCGCAGGGCTCGTCGGACAGCAAGCTGTCCGGTGACCGGATCGTGCTCGGCGTGCTCAACGACCAGTCGGGCGTCTATCTCGCCCTGTCCGGCACCAACTCGGTGAAGGCCGTGCAGATGGCCATCGCCGACTTCAAGGCCAAGCACGGCGGTGATGCGATCACCGACGACATCACGGTGGAGACCGCCGACCACCAGAACAAGCCAGACATCGCCAACACCAAGGCCGCCGAGATGTACGACCGGCTCAGCGTCGACGCGATCCTCGACGTGCCCACCTCGTCGGCGGCGCTGAAGGTGGCCGACGTGGCCAAGGAGAAGAAGAAGCTCTACTTCAACATCAGCGGTGCGACCACGGACCTGACCGGCAAGTCGTGCAACAAGTACACGTTCCATTACGCGTACGACACGTACATGCTCGCCAACGGCACCGGGAAGACCGTCACCGAGCAGGGTGCCAAGAACTGGTACATCGTCTACCCGAACTACGCGTTCGGGCAGGACATGGAGAAGAGCTTCTCGGCCGCGGTGACCGGGGCCGGCGGCACGATCGTCGGCAAGGACGCGACGCCGTTCCCGAACGACAACTTCTCCACGTTCCTGCTCAAGGCGCCGACGCTCAACCCCAAGCCGGACGTGCTGGGCACCATGCAGGCCGGTGGCGACCTGGTCAACCTGGTCAAGCAGTACAACGAGTTCAAGCTGCGGGAGAAGGGCGTCGACCTCTCGGTCGGCCTGATGTTCCTCACCGACATCCACTCGCTGACACCGGCGGCGCTGGCCGGCACCACGTACACCGACGCCTGGTACTGGAACTTCGACGCGGAGAACCGGGCGTTCGCCGACCGGTTCCTCAAGGAGACCGGCTCCCGGCCGACGTTCGCCCACGCGGCCAACTACTCGGCGGCGTTGCAGTACCTCGAGGCCGTCCAGGCGGCCGGCACCGACGACGCGGACGCCGTGGTCAAGCAGTTGGAGGGCAAGGACATCAACGACGTGTTCCTGCGCAACGGGAAGATCCGCGCCGAGGACCACCGGGTCATCCACGACGCCTACCTCGCCCAGGTCAAACCGGCGGCCGAGGTCACCGAGGACTGGGACTACGTCAAGATCCTCAAGACCATCCCCGCGGCCGAGGCGTTCCGGACACCGTCGGCCGACTGCAAGCTATGAGCGCTTTTCTGCAACACACGTTCGACGGCCTGGTGAGCGGGGCGTTTCTCGCCCTGCTCGCCCTCGGCCTGTCGGTCATCTTCGGGATGCTGCGGGTCGTCAACTTCGCGCACGGCGCGTTCTACATGCTCGGCGCGGTCGGCACCTACCTGCTGCTGACGGAGTTCGGCATCCCGTTCTGGTGGGCGCTGCTGGTCGTGCCGCTGGCGCTCGGCGCGTTCGGCATGGCCGTCGAGCGCACCCTGGTGCACCCGCTGGCCCGCCTCGACCCGCTCTACAACTTCCTGCTCACCTTCGGGCTGACGCTGGTGCTCCAGGATCTGGTCAAGCTGCGGTACGGCACGACCTCCAGCCCGTACGGCACACCGTCGGCGCTCACCGGCACCGTCGACTTCGGACTGTTCGACTTCCCGGCCTACCGCGTCTTCGTGCTCTCCTTCGCCGTCGTGGCCTGTGTCGCGGTCTGGTGGCTGCTCGGGCACACCCGGGTCGGCATGCTGGTGCGGGCGGCCACCGAGCGTCCGGAGCTGACCCGGGCGCTCGGCATCGACGTCGGGCGCTGGGTGACGCCCGTGTTCGGCTTCGGCATCGCGCTCGCCGGCGTCGCGGGGGTGCTGGCCGCGCCGATGCGGGCCGTCAACCCGCTGATGGGCGCCGACCTCGTCATCGTGGTGTTCGCCGTGGTGGTGATCGGCGGCCTGGGCTCGATCTTCGGCTCGGTCGCCGCCGGCTTCGGCATCGGCCTGGTGCAGGCCTGGGGCGAGTCCTATCTGGACCAGTGGCCGATCGTCGCGCAGACCTCGGTCTTCGTCATCATGGCGGCCGTCCTGCTGTGGCGACCGGCCGGACTGTTCGGCCGCGAGGAGGCACCGGCATGAGCGTCGCCACGCAGGAGAAGGCGAAGCGGCCGCCGTCCCTGCTCCGCGCCGTCGCCGGTGCGCCGCGCGGGCTGCGCTGGGCGCTGCTGGCCGCGGCGCTGGCGGTCACGCTCTGGCTGCCCAACGGGCTCTATCCGGCGGTCGCCGTGGACATCCTCTGCTGGGCGCTGTTCGCGGTGGCGGTCGACCTGCTGCTCGGCTACACGGGCCTGCTCTCGTTCGGCCACGCGGCGTTCTGGGGCACGTCCGCGTACGCGACGGGTCTGGTCGCCATCCACGCCGGCGTGCCGTTCCCGGTCGCCGTGCTGGCCGGCGCCCTGGTCGCCGCCGCGCTCGCGGCGCCGATCGGCTACCTCGCGGTGCGCCGGACCGGCATCTACTTCGCGATGGTCACGCTGGCGTTCGCGCAGATGATCTACTACATCGCGAACAACCGGCGCGGGCTGACCGGTGGCGAGAACGGGCTGCAGAGCGTGCCGCGCGAGCTGTTCGGCCTGGACCTGACCGACGCGTACTACTTCTACTACGCGGCGCTGCCCGTGGTGCTGCTCGGGCTGTGGGCGGCGTGGCGGATCGTGCACTCGCCGTTCGGGCGGGTGCTGGTCGGCATCCGCGACAACCCGGCCCGCGCCCGGGCGCTCGGCTACCCGGTGCACCGTTACAAGCTGCTGGCCTTCGTGCTGTCCGCGTTCATCGCGGGCCTGGGCGGCGGCCTGTTCGCGATGGCGCACCGCTTCGTCACGCTGGACACGCTGCACTGGACCACCTCCGGCAAGGCGGTGGTGATGGTCGTGCTGGGCGGCATCGGCACGCTGTGGGGCGGTGTGCTCGGCGCGGCGCTGCTGGTGCGGCTGGAGGACTGGCTGTCGTTCTCGGGCTTCGAGGCGGTCGGCCTCGTCACCGGCGGCCTGTTCATCGTGGTGGTGCTGGTGTTCCGGCGCGGCCTGTGGGGCACGGCCGCCGACCTGCTCCGCCGGCGGCTAAATCGATAGCCGTGGCGGCGGGCGCCCGCTAGCGTCCGGCCGATGAGCGACGCTCCCGCGCACGGCGCCGGCACCCGCCTCGACTTCAACGGCCCGCTGTCGGCGCACCGGGCCGACCGGCTGGCCGCCGACCTCGCCGCCCGGCGGCCGGCCACCGTGGTCGACGTCGGCTGCGGCTGGGGCGAGTTGCTCCTGCGGGTGCTGGCCGCCGCGCCCGAGGCCCGCGGCGTCGGGATCGACAGCCACGGCCCGGACGTGGTCCGCGGCCGGGCCAACGCGGCCGCCCGCGGTCTCGGCGACCGGGTGAGCTTCGTCGACGGGCCGGCGGCCGCGCACGCCGACCCGGCGGACGTCGTGCTCAACATCGGCGCCTACCACGCGTTCGGCGACCTCGACGCCGGCCTGCGCGCGGTCCGTGGCCTGGTCAACCCGGGCGGCCGGGTGCTCTTCGGCGCCGAGTTCTGGGAGCATCCGCCGCCGGCCGAGCGGCTGGCCAGGATGTGGCCGGGCGCCACCGCCGACGACTGCGACGACCTGGCCGGGCTCGTCGACCGGGCGATCGCCGCCGGGTTCCGGCCGTTGCGGATCGAGACGGTCACGGCCGACGAGTGGGCGGAGTTCGAGTCCGGGCTCGCCGCCGACGGCGAGGAGTGGCTGCTCACGCACGCCGACCACCCCGAGGCCGCCGACCTGCGGTCGCGCCTCGACAACCAGCGCAACACCTGGCTGCGCGGCCACCGCGGCGTGCTGGGCTTCGCCTATCTGACCCTCGGTCCACTACTCTTGTAGTCGATCTAACTACGGATGTAGTGTCGCGGTATGAGTCGTCGTGACGACGTCCTCGACGCCGCGATCGGCCTGCTCGGGACGGGCGGGGTGCGGGCCGTCACGCACCGCGCGGTCGACGCCGAGGCGGGCCTGCCCGCCGGCGCCACCTCCAACCTGTTCCGCAGCCGCGACGCCCTGCTCGGCGCCGTGGTGGAACGGTTCGCCGAGCGCGAGAAGGCGATCTGGGACGCGCTCGCCGCCGACCGCGCGCCGGCCTCGCCGGCCGAGTTGGCCGCCGTGCTGGCCACGGTCGCCCGGGAGGCCGTCGGCCCGCACCGGACGTTGACCCTGGCCCGCTACGTGATCCTCGTCGAGGCCGCACACCACTCGGCGCTGCGCGAGCGGCTGCTCGCCGCCGGCCGGCGGGTCGACGCCTGGTTCGTGATGTGGCTGCGGGTGTCGGGGTCCAAGCAGCCCGAGCGGGATGCCGCGATCATCGCGAACGCGTACACCGGGCTCGTCCTGCACGAGCTCGCCAACCCCGACCCGGCCTTCGACCCGGCCGGGCGGCTCACCCCGTTGGTGGAAGCGTTGATGGGAGGCACCGATGGACCGTGACGAGCTGTGGCGGGTGATCGACGCCCAGCGCGGCGCCCTGACCGACCAACTCGAGGAGCTCTCCGACGACGAGTGGCGGCACCCGTCGCTCTGCGCGGGGTGGACGGTCCGCGACGTCGCCGCCCACCTCACCTTGCAGCACCTGAGGGTGGGCCGGGCCCTGCGCGACGTCGCCCGGGCCCGCGGCAACGTCGACCGCGCCGTCCGCGACGCCGCCGTGGCCAAGGCCGCCCTGCCCACCGCCACCCTGATCGCCGAGGTCCGCGGCCACATCGGCTCGCGCCGGCACGTGCCGTTCATGACCGACAACGAGGCGCTCATCGACGTCCTGGTGCACAGCCAGGACATCATGATCCCGCTGGGCCGCCGGCACGACCTGCCACCGCACGCCGCCGCCGCGGCGGCCGATCGGATCTGGTCCCGTCCGTGGCTGTTCCGCGCCATGAAACCCCTTCGCGGGTACGCCTTCGTGGCCGCCGACGCCGATTTCCGGGTGGGCAACGGGCCGGTGGTCGAGGGCCCGATTGACGCCATCCTGCTCCTCATGACCGGGCGACCAGTGGGGCTGCCGCGGCTCGCTGGTGCTGGTGCTGACGACCTCCGGCAACCGGCGACGGACCGCTCCGGACGGCGCTAACGTCGAAAGATGGGCAACGCAGGAGGTTGCTATGAAAGGCCTGGAGAGCAAGACGTTCGAAGCCCCTGACGAAAAGCGGATGTTCGAGGGCAACGGTTACGCCGACGTTGTCATGGTGGCCGACCGGCCGGTCAGCCGGGGCACGTTCGAGCCCGGGTGGAAGTGGTCGAACAACATCAAGCCCATCGCCGGCACGCCGTCCTGCATGACCTCGCACCTCGGCTACGTCCAGTCCGGACGGATGCGGATCATGATGGACGACGGCCCCACGATGGAGCTGGGCCCGGGCGACGTGTTCGCCATCGAGCCGGGCCACGACGCCGAGGTGCTCGGCAACGAGGACTGCGTGGTGCTCGACTTCGGTGAAATCGCCAACTACGCCAAACGCGCCTGACAGGTGACGAGTGGGATACTCCGGTCGTGGCTGGTAAACAAGGTCCGCTCGACCGGGAGTTCAGCGCGGCACTCGTGAAGAGCCCCGCGAAGGGCGGACACACCTATGTGGTCTGGCCGGAGTCCGTCACGTACTTCGGCACCCGCGGTCTCGTGAAAGTGCGCGGGACCATCGACGGTCACCCGTTCGAGAGCTCGTTCATGGCGATGGGCGACGGACGGCACAAGCTGCCCGTCAAGGCGGAGGTGCGCAAGGCGATCGGCAAGGAAGCCGGATCGACCGTGACGGTCGTTCTGGTCGAGCGGCTCGGTTAGTCGCGTCACCCGCCCGGGTGGTCTACGGTTCCGACCATGCGGATTGACGGACGTGGTGCGGTCGCGATCGTGTGCGCGCTCGCCGCGGCGGTGCTGTGGGGCCTCGACATGGCGCTGTGGCAGCCGATGGCCGAGCAGCGCGCGGATCTCGCCTTCCTCTCCGCCGAGAACAACACCTACTGGGCCCGCGACCTACGGTTCGGCGCCGCCGTCGCGATCGGGCTGGCGGTCTCGCTCGCCGGCCGCGGCGGCGGGCTGTCGCGCTGGGTCGCGCCGGCGACCGCCGCCGGCTGGATCGGCGTGGACCTCCTCGTCGACCGCGCCGGCGCCCACGGCGAGACGGCCGCGGCGCTGCTGGCGGTGGCCGGCGGGGTCGTCGCGCTCGCCGTGACCGCCTTCGTCCTCCGCCGGGCCGGCGACGACGCGCCGCGCCGCCGCACGCTCGTGATCGGCGCGTCGATCGCGGCGGCGGTGGCCCCGCTCGCCGCGGGCATGGAGTCGCCGACCGACACGGAAACGGCCCTCACCCCGGCCGCCGCGACGCTGGGTGTCATCCTCACGGCGCTGAGCATCGCGCTCGCGTGGACGGCGGCACCCGACCGGTCAAGGGGCCGGTTCGTGGTCGCCGGCGTCGTCGCGGCCGGCGCGGCCGTGGCGTTGGTGCTCAGTCGCGCGCTCGCACCCGGCACCCGGCTCACGCCGGTGATGCTGCTCGGTGCGCTGCTGCTCGCCGGCGTGGCCCTGCTGACCGGCGACCTGCCGCGCGCACCGCTCCCGTGGCTCCAGCAGCTGCCGAAGCTGCTCGTACTCCTCGTGCTCTATCCCGCTCTCGTGATGTTCACGCTGCTGTTCACCGTGTTCGCCGTCCCCGTGGCGTCCTGGTTCACCGCCCTCGCCGGCAGCGTGCCGGTCAACGCCGCCGACTCCGACACCCTGTACGCGCTCATCGGCGTCATCGCGGGTGGCACGATCGGCTGGCTCCTGCTCGTTCTCGACCGCGCGTACGTCTCTCCGCCGGACGCGAAGCGGCCCGTGGAAGAGGTCACCACCGCGGCGCGATGATCCGGTGACGCGCGACACGCCCTTTCTTGACTCAGTCCAGAAAAGTGTCCAGACTCTTGGACGGCGGACACCGATTCCGAGTCCAAGGAGAAGACCAACGTGGCAAGTGACAACCAGGCGCGGGCGAGGGCGAACCGGGACTGGTGGCCGAACCAGCTGGACCTGACGGTCCTGCACCAGAAGCCGCCGGCGGGTGACCCGATGGGCGCGGGCTTCGACTACGCCGAGGAGTTCAAGACCCTCGACCTGGCGGCCGTCAAGGCCGACATCAACACTGTCATGACGACCTCGCAGGACTGGTGGCCGGCGGACTACGGCCACTACGGCCCGCTGTTCATCCGGATGGCCTGGCACAGCGCCGGCACCTACCGGATCTCGGACGGCCGCGGCGGCGCCGGCGCCGGCGACCAGCGCTTCGCCCCGCTGAACAGCTGGCCCGACAACGGCAACCTCGACAAGGCGCGCCGGCTGCTCTGGCCGGTCAAGAAGAAGTACGGCAAGAAGCTCTCGTGGGCCGACCTGATGGTCCTGGCCGGCAACGTCGCGCTGGAGTCGATGGGCTTCGAGACCTTCGGCTTCGCCGGCGGCCGGGCGGACACCTGGGAGCCCGAGCAGATCAACTGGGGCAACGAGGGCACCTGGCTCGGTGACGAGCGCTACAGCGGAGACCGCCAGCTCGCCAACCCCCTCGCGGCCGTGCAGATGGGCCTGATCTACGTCAACCCCGAGGGCCCCAACGGCAACCCCGACGCGCTCGCCGCCGCCCGCGACATCCGCGAGACCTTCCGCCGGATGGCGATGAACGACGAGGAGACCGTCGCGCTGATCGCCGGCGGCCACACGTTCGGCAAGGCGCACGGCGCCGGCCCGGCGCACCACGTCGGCGTGGAGCCGGAGGGCGCCTCCATCCAGGAGCAGGGCCTCGGCTGGAAGAGCACCCACGGCACCGGCAAGGGTGGCGACAGCATCACCAGCGGCCTGGAAGGCGCCTGGACGCCGACCCCGACCACCTGGGACAACACGTTCTTCGAGACGCTGTTCAGCTTCGAGTGGGAGCAGACCGAGAGCCCGGCCGGCGCCAAGCAGTGGAAGCCGGCCGACGGCGCGGCCGCCGACCTGGTGCCGGACGCGCACGACCCGGCCAAGCGGCACGCGCCGATGATGCTCACCACCGACCTCGCGCTGCGCGTCGACCCGATCTACGAGGAGATCTCCCGCCGGTTCTACGAGAACCCGCAGGAGTTCGCGCTGGCCTTCGCCAAGGCGTGGTTCAAGCTCACCCACCGCGACCTGGGCCCGATCCAGCGCTACCTCGGCGCCCTCGTGCCGGCCGAGCCGCAGCTCTGGCAGGACCGGGTGCCCGCCGTCGACCACGAGCTGGTCGACGACGCGGACCTCGCGACCCTCAAGGAGCGGATCCTCGCCTCCGGCCTGACGGTGGCCGAGCTGGTCGCCGCCGCGTGGGCGTCGGCCTCGACGTTCCGCGGCACCGACAAGCGCGGCGGCGCCAACGGCGGCCGCATCCGGCTCGCGCCGCAGCGCGAGTGGGAGGTCAACGAGCCCGCGCAGCTCGCCCGCGTGCTGGGCACCCTGGAGGGCATCCAGCGGGACTTCAATGCCGCGCAGACCGGTGGCAAGCGGGTCTCGCTGGCCGACCTGGTCGTGCTCGGCGGCGGCGCGGCGGTCGAGCAGGCGGCGAAGGCCGCCGGGCACGACGTCGTGGTCCCGTTCACCGCGGGCCGCACCGACGCCTCGCAGGAGCAGACCGACGTCGAGTCGTTCGCCGTGCTGGAGCCCACCGCCGACGGTTTCCGCAACTACCTCGGCAAGGGCCACCTGCGGCCGACCGAGCAGCTGCTGGTCGACCGGGCCCAGCTGCTCACGCTGACCGCGCCGGAGGTGACCGTGCTCGTCGGCGGCCTGCGGGTGCTCGGCGCCAACGTGGGCCAGTCGAAGCACGGCGTGTTCACCGACCGGCCGGGCGCGCTGACCAACGACTTCTTCGTCAACCTGGCGGACTTCGGCGGCACCACGTGGACGCCGACGTCCGACGAGGAGGAGACGTTCGAGGGTCGCGACACGGTCTCCGGCGAGCTGAAGTGGACGGCCACCCGGGCCGACCTGGTCTTCGGCTCGAACTCCATCCTGCGGGCGCTGGTCGAGGTCTACGCGGCCGACGACGCGCAGGAGACGTTCGTGAGCGACTTCGTCGCCGCCTGGGTCAAGGTCATGAACCTGGACCGGTACGACGTCGCCTGACGTAACGCCAAAGGCGCCGCCCGAAGCTTCGGGCGGCGCCTTTCGCATGGCTAGGCGCCGAGGCTCTCGCGGTCGGCGGCCCGGCCCAGCGCGGTCAGGCGGGCGGTCTGCTCGCGCCAGTGTGCGAAGGCCGCGGCGAGGGCGAACGCGATCACCGGTGCGGCGACCAGCAGCGTCCACTGGATCGGCACGAGGTAGATCGGGTGTCCCATGTGGCCGTTGGAGGTCGCCCAACCGCTGAGCGTCAGCCGGATCTGCGCCGCCAGCGTGACGACCGGTGTGGCCAGCGCGGCGACCCGCCACCGCACGGCCGCCGGCAAGGTCAGCACGGCGACCGCCGCGGTCAGGGCACCGACGGCGACGACGGCCGTCCAGAGGTAGAGGCCCAGCTCGGACCGGTTCTCCAGCCCGAACCAGGTGTACGACACGCCGGCCTCCCGCCAGCTCCAGGCCTGCTGGTGGTTGAGGACCTGGATCGTCTGCGCCGCGCCGACGCCGGCGACGAAGGCGGCCAGCCGCCAGCGCAGCAGAGCGATCGCCCGGCCGCGGGCGGCGGGCACGCTCAGCGCGGCGGCGGCGACGATGCCGAGCGTGAGCGGCCAGAAGAGCTGGACGGCAGTGACGGGTGCGCTGCGGTACTGCTGCGCGATCAGCACCGCCTCACCGAGCACGGTCACCCAGGCCAGCACCGCCGCCGACCGGCGCAACCCGACCAGCACCGCGACCACGACCGCGGCCCAGCCCAGGGCCCGCAGGGACGGATAGGCGTTGACGCCCAGGCCGTAGACGATCTCGTCGGACAGCCGGACGACCCGTTGGGAGAGCAGGACGACGGCGGCCAGCAGACCGAACACGACCGCCGCGTCCCGCCAGGCCGGGCCGACCATGCTGGTCATCGCGGCGCCGGCGCGGGTACGCAGCCCTGACGCGATCAGGTTGACGGTCTCGCCCGGCGTGGGACGGCGCTGACCGGGACGGGCGCCGGCCACCAGCACGGCGACCATCTCCTCCTCGTAGACCCGGCGGTGCGACCACGGGTAGAACACGAGCAGCCGCCGGTAGCGACGTTCCAGCTCGTCGCTCATGCCAGACCCTCCGTGGGCAGCAGGCCGCTGCGGCGCAGCCGGGTGGCGGCGGCGTTGGCGTTGTGGCGCAGCCGGGCGGTCTCCTCGGCCAGGCGCTCGGCGCCCACGCCGGTCAGCCGGTAGTAGCGGCGCAGCCTCGACTGCACGACCTCTTCGCGGTCGACCGCGATGAACCCGTCGGCCCGCAGCCGGTCGAGCACGGAGTAGAGCGTGCCGGCGCGCAACCGCACGCGGCCTTCGGAGATGCGCAGCACGTCCTCGATGACCCCGTAGCCGTGCTGCGGCGCGGCCGCCAGCGCGGTCAGGATCAGGAACGTCGGCTCCGACATCGGTCGGTCGGTCATGGACGGAGAATATATCGCCTCCCGGTATATACCGCGAGCCCCGCACCGGTAGGGTGCAACTCGTGGTCGTGCTCGAGCTGCCGTTCCAGGGCACCTGGCAGGTGCGCAACAGTCCCGCGCGGCGGGTGCCGAGCCACGGCACACACCTGTTCGCCACCACGTACGCGATGGACTTCGTCGAGGTGCGCGACGGGCGCACGTCGGCGACCCGGGACTGGCGCACGATGCTGGCCACCGAGCCCGTGGAGCGTTTCTACGCCTTCGGCGCGCCGATCCTCGCGCCGGCCGCCGGCCGGGTCGTCTCCGTCCACGATGGAGAGCCCGACCTCGTCGCACGGCGGTCACCGGCCGCGCAGGTCCCGTACGCGCTGACCCAGGCGTCCCGCGCCCGGGCCGGCGGCCCCGCCCTGGCCGGCAACCACGTGGTCCTCGCGCTGGCCGACGGTTACGTCCTGCTCGCCCACCTGCGCCGGGGCTCGGTCGAGGTCCGCGCGGGCGACCAGGTCGCGGTGGGCCAGCGGCTCGGCGCGTGCGGCAACTCCGGCAACTCCACCCAGCCGCACCTGCACATCCAGGCGATGGACGGCCCGGACGCGCACGCCGCGCGCGGTCTGCCCATCGCGTTCCGCGGCTACCGGTCCTGGCGGCGCGGTGCGGCGGCGCCCGTCGAGGTCAGCACCGGCGTCCCCGGCGAGGCCGAGGTCGTCGCGCCGCGCTGAGCGCTCACGTGGGCAGTTCCTGGCCCGACTGCTCCTTCACCATGTACTCGGCGTACCAGTCCGGCCAGTTCGGGTCCTCCGCGCCGATGCGCTTCTCGTGCTCGCCGTGCGCGGCCGAGGCGCGGCGCATCGCGGCGGCCAGGTCCGAGATCGACGCGTACGTCGTCGTGTCGGGGTCGACCCGGCCGGGCAGCCGGGCGGTGACCTCCTGCAGCAGCCAACTGTTGCCGTCCGGGTCGCGGAACGCGCAGAACGAGCCGTAGCTGCGGTGGTCCGGGTCCACGCCGGCGGCGCGGCCGGCGGTGGTCAGGTGCCAGATCTCGTCGACCTGCACGCCGTGCGCGACCAGGTCGGCGCGGGCAGCCGCGATGTCCGTGACCGCGAGGTAGGTGTTCTGCGCCGAGCCGGGTGTGGCCGGCGTCTTGTTCGTGCCGAACTGCACCGAGCAGGCCGAACCCGGCGGCGTGAACTGGATCGTCCGGACGTCGCCCGCGGCGATGTCGGCGTCGAGCCGCCAGCCGAGGCCCGTGTAGAACTCCTTGGCGCGGTCGGGGTTCGAGACGGGGATGACGACCACTTCGAGCTTCATGTCGGCGGTCGCGCTCATCGCAGCCTCCAGTCGGGTCTAGGGTCGATATTGTTGTTATTCGTGCCAGTATGGCGCCAGCCAGCCGAGCGGGGGAGAAGCCATGCCGGAACTGGTCGGGCAGACCGTGGTCGTGATCGGCGGCAGCGCGGGCATCGGGTTGGAGACGGCCCGGCGGGCCGGCGCCGAGGGTGCCGGCGTCGTGATCACCGGTCGGGACCAGGGTCGGCTGGACCGGGCGGCGCAGGAGGTCGGCGCCTGGCGCACCGCCGCGTTCGACGCCACCGACCCGGCCGCGGTGGCGGCCTTCTTCGAGAGCCTCGACGGGCCGATCGACCACGTGCTGATCACGGCGGGCGGTCCGCGCTACGGGCCGATGCTGGAGATGGACCCCGCGGAGGTACGCGCCGTCCTCACCGACCACGTGACGATCGCCCTCGACGTCGCGCGCAACGCGGCACCGCAGATGCGCCCCGGCGGCACCCTGCTGCTGATGGGCGGCACCGGCGCCCGGCAGGTCCGCCGCGGCCTCGGTATCGTCTCGGCCGCGACCGCCGTGCTGCCACCGTTCACCGCGGCCCTGGCCCTCGAGCTCGCGCCGGTCCGGGTCAACCTGATCGCCGCCGGCTTCGTCGACACGCCGTTGTCCGCGGCCCTGCTCGGCGACCAGATCGAGGAGCGGCGCGCCGAGTTGCGGGCCACACTGCCGATCGGCCGCGTCATCGGCCCTGCCGACGTCGCCGCGCTCGCCGTGCACATCATGACCAACACCGCCCTGACGGGTGCGACGTACGACATCGACGGCGGCCAGCAGTTCACACTCTGAAACCGCAGATCCGTCGATCATGGACGGTCGCGTTCCGACGGGTTGACGCCAACCGCATGCGCGGACATTGTTGGCTGCGACCTGTCGGTTCGACGAGAGGCGATGGATGTGAACGGAAACGTACCGCCCATCGAGGTTGCCGGTTGGAAGGTCGACGATCCGCTGTCGGTGGTGACCGACTACTGCCGCGCCCACGCCGGGACGCTGCGCCGCTACGACTTCGTCGCGGGCACGGCCGCGACCCTGACCCCCGACCTGGTGGCGGCGACCACCGCGATCGACGGCCGGATCGGCCGACCCCAGGCCGCGTGGCTGCTGACGAAGTCGGCCGGCGCCCCCTGGGACGAGGTCGACCGCGAGGCCGTGCTGCGCGACGCGGACCCGATGGTCGCCGCCGGCCTCTACGACAACGCGGAGCGCCTCTACGCGCACTTCCACCGCGACCATCCGCGCGACATCGACCACGCGAAGATCAGCAAGTGCCTGCACCTGACCCGCCCCGCTCTCTTCCCGATCCTGGACCGCCGGCTGCTCCAGCTCTACCGCCAGCCGGCCCGCGCGGCGGCGCGCGACCTGACGGATCGCCGCCGTGACCGCACCTGGCCGCGCCGCGCGTACTGGGCGGCGATCCGCGCCGACCTGCTGCTCGCGGCGGACGCCCTCGACGAGCTGCGCACGGCGATGCGCGCCGAGGGCGACCTCGCGGCCGAGGCCGCCGGCAAGCTCGGTGACGTCCGGCTGCTCGACATCCTGTGCTGGTCGATGGGCAGCCGTTACTGACACTTGACCGGCCCGAGACGGCCGGCACCGACGATGGCGGCATGGCGCGGAAACGGCTCGCCATGCTGCCCGCGGCGGCCCTCGCGGCCGTCGCGCTGACCGCGTGCAGCCCGGAGATCAAGGGCTACACCGGCATCTCGGTCGACACCACGGGCCGGGCGTCCGCCGAGATCGTCTGGTGCGACCCCGGAAGCCCGGAGAGCGTCATGCTCTTCCGCGACTCGGACGCCGACAACTCGCCGACGACGTGGCCGGAATGGCCGGGCCGCGACTACCCGCTGCCGCCCGGGGCCACCTCGCCCGCCACGGTGCCGCTGACCGACTTCCCGACCGATCCGACGGTCTTGAGCATGTACGCCGCCAGCGAGTTCACCACCCGCCGGGTGACGTTCACCGTGGCCGAGCTCGCGCAGGTGCCGAGCGGCTCGATCCTGATCACCGAGGTCCAGGAGGGCGAAGAACGCCAGCGCACCGTCACCCGCGACGAGTTCGCCCACCTCGCCGACGACCTGTGCGGCTAGGTCGTCAACCACCGTTCCCGCGGTGACAGGCGCAGCCGGACCCGGCCCGGGCCGACCAGGCGCCGGTCGGCAAGCTGCTCCAGGGTGCGCTCCTGGGCCCGCTCGGCCACCTCGTTGAGCACCGCCTGCGCGTCGGCCACGTCGCGTGGCGCCTGCGCCAGCAGCACCACGAGCTTCGCCCGACCGCGGACCACGTCGCCGCGACCCACCCGGGCCTGGGCGTAGGCGACCTCGGTGTGCTCCGCGTACGGCGACAGGTTCTCCGCCACCATCGACAGCAGCAGCGGCGAACCGACCGTCCGGTTGGGGATCTCCCACCGCAGCCACAGCGGGTACGGCACCCGGCCGGTGACCGACGCACCGGTGCGCCGGCTCGACTGCGGGTACGAGCACCGCATCGGCGCGCTCAGCGCCACCTTGAACCCCGCGAACGCGTCGTCGTCGCCGTGGTCGGCGCCGTCCGCGTCGTAGAGGCGGCACCGCTCCGCGATCAGCTTGACCCCGTCGTGCCAGCCGCCGGACCAGGCCGGTGCGGACACGTCGGCCCCCTCGGCCAGCGGCAGCACCAGGTTGACGAAGCCGATCTTCCGTACGCTCGACACGGCCGCCGCCAGCACACCGGCGCCGGTGGCCCGGAGGTGGGCGATCACGTCGGCCGCCATGCCCAGCCGCGCCGGGCCCAGCACGGTCGCGACCACCGCGTGCTTCGGCAGGTGCATCGGCGGGTCCGGGAACATCCGGGCCCGGACCTGCCGGTAACGCTCGCGGTCGAACCCCCGGATCGTGAACCACTCGCCGGGCACGCGGTTGAACCGCCGGTCGTTGAGCTTCAGGCCGAGGCCGTACTCCTCCGCGAGCGCGACCAGGCCCTGCTCGAAGTCGAGTCGCGCGGTCGGCTCGTGCGGGTCGACCGCGACCGACAGCCGGACGCACGGCCCGATCGCGTCCCGCAGCCGCTCGTGCGAGCCGTCGCCGCGGGCGGAGACCTGCTGGTCGATGAACGGCGCCACCGGCGTGTGCAGGTGCACGACCGGCCCGTGCCCGTGCTCGAGGGCGAGCTGGCACGCCCGGGCGAGCACGACTCCGGTGACCAGACAGTCGCGATAGGACGGTGCCCAGTGGCTGCTGTTGAGGGTGAGCAGCGCGTCGATCCGGCGGTTGGGCTCGTTGAGGAAGCCGGGGTTGGGCACGGAGAAGCCGTCGTACGCGTAGGTGTCCGGCCGGTCCGTCGCCTGCGGCGGGCCGACCTCGAACGGTTCGCTGAACACTTTCGCCGGCGTGGGCCAGGCGCACACGCAGATCGCCACGCCGGCGACCGAGAACAGCCAGAAATCGCTCGGCCACTGTGCCAGGTCGTGCAGCGGCGGCTCGAAGGCCGGGACCGGTCGCGTCAGGCCGTCAGGTGGGAAGCCGGCGGGCCCGTGGATGAGGCGCAGGCGCACCGACGACGTGTCGGCGCCCGCGGCCTCGGCAGCGATCGTGGCCAGCTCCGCGAACCTCGATCCGTGCATCTCACACCTCGCCGCGCGCGTCGAAGACGGCGTCGGGCGCGTACGCCCGCCGCTGGGTTCCCCGCAGCCACCGCGGCAGCCGCGCCGACCGCGGCACCGGGCTGCGCCGCCGGGCCCGGCGCGCGACGAACTCGACCAGGCAGCACAGCAGGATGAGGCCGAGCACCGCGATGCCGAGCTGGAACGCGCGCGTGATCCCGCGGTCGGTGTGCACGGCGCCCGCGGCGATGGCCAGGCCCGTGGTCACCGCGACCGACGCGATCGCCAACGACCGCTGGAACTGGCGGAGCTGCCCGAGCACGGAGTTCGTGCCCGGCAGGTCGAGCCGCGCGATCAGCAGGCCGGGCACGAGCAGCAGCACCGCGACGACCGCGTCGGCCTGCTCGGGCACGGAGTGCGGCGTGATCGCCGCCGACCAGAGCCACGCCAGGCCGCCGGTCAGCAGCGTGCCGATGCCGAGCACGACGAGCGCGAGGCCGGCGACCATGCGGGTGATGCTCTCGATCAGCGCCGGCGCCTCGTCGGCCAGCGACAGGTAGGCGACGGCCCGCACCGGCTGTGTCGAGTGTGGACTCAGATCGACGCTCGGCCGGCGCCAGTGCGCGTGTGCGCCGTGCTCCCGGGGGTCGTTGTCGGTGGTGATGTCGTGGCCGAGCTGGTAGTCCCGGATCCCGGCGGCGAGCGCCGGCAGCGCCGCACCGGCCAGCGGGCCCCGGGCCAGGTGCCGCATGCCGTCCGCGGCGTAGTGCGCGGCGAACGCGGCCAGCACCGGCACCGAGCAGTCACCCCGGCCCAGCGCGGCGACCACCTCGTCACCGCTCATGCTCCGCGGCTGGGCACCCGGCAGCGCGGCGCGCCGCTCGGCGACGTAGTGCCGGTAGCTGGTGAGGTCGGTCAACCGCCGCCGGCCGATCTCGGCCAGCCGCGACGCGATGCCCTGCAGCTCCAGCTCCAGCAGCTTGCGGTGCGGCGCCTGCCCGGCGTTGGCCTCGGCGAGCATCTCGACGTCCTCGGTCAGCGCCCGCACGAAGTCGTCGTCCACATCGCTGGAGAGCACGAACCGCCGGACGCTGACCTCCTCGTTGACCTCGACCGTGAGGTGGTAGGCGCCGACGGACCGCGGGATCGCCGTCTCGTACTCGACGACGAACTCGCGGTTGACCGGGAGCACGCTCTGCGCGATGCGCTGCAGCGGCGCGCGGGGCCGGCGACCGGGGAGCAGCGGCGCGTCCCACATCAGGAACCGGCGGGGTTGGGCGGCGTCCAGGAGCACGATCAGCATGTACTGGCTGCACGCCAGGCTCAGCAGATGGGCGAACGGCAACCGGATCCCGTTGCGGCCGTCGGCCGGCCACAGCTCCTCGAGCCCGGCCAGCGCCAGGTCGCGCACGGCCCGCGCGTCGGCCTCGCGCCCGCCGCCCGGCGAGGGCGGCAGCGGGCGGGCGTAGTCGAGCGGCGTGCGCACGCCCGCCTCCGGCAGCGACCCGGCGGTCACCAGCTCGGCCAGCGCGGCCTCGACCAGCCAGCGCGACCGCTGGTGGGTGTGCCGGAGCTTGTGCACGACCGTGTCGCGGATGGTCACGTCGCGGTGCGCGTCGATCAGCATCGCCAGCAGGCGCACGAACGCGGCGGCGGTCACCCGGTCGGAGTCGCGGTGGGTGAACCTCGGCACCACCTCGCCGGTCGAGTCCTTGACCACCACGGGTGCCAGGTCGCTGCGGCTGTAGCGGGAGACGGGAATCCAGAGGGACGTGCCGTGCCGGCCGGGTTCGGTCGGCGCCGCGATCCGCCGCCGTTGGGCGTCCGTGATCGCGTGGAGGTCGACGTCGACGCTGACCGAGCGGGTCATGTGGCCGCGGTCGATCAGCGTGAGGTGCTCCGCGACCCGCGGCACGTGTTCGAGCCGCAGCGAGAGGTCGAGCAGAGCCAGGCCGAGGGCCGCTTCGCGCTGGGTGTACGTGGGTGGGGCGGACGGCACCGGCAACGTCTCGACGAGCGCGCGGAGGTCGCGGAGGGGATCGGGCACGCCGGTGAGCCTCCCCGGGACTCGCATGGCTGGCCTCGCCTTCGATGCGTCTGTGCGTGAACCTATGTGACACAGACGCCGGACGGCCACCGGTCAATACGTCGGGTGTCCGGAACTGGACAGCTCGCCGGCGACGTCGTGCAGCAGCCGGAGGAAGGCGTCGACGAGCGGGGTGAGGGTGGTGTCGGCCGGGGTCGCGGCGTAGAGGCGGCGGTGCAGGCCGTGCTGGGCCAGCTCACGGTGGACGGTGCCGGGCGTCGCGCCGAGGGCGAGCCGGGAGACCAGCGCGACGCCGACGCCGGTGCCGACCAGGGCCTGGGCCACGTCGTACGAGGCGGTCTGGAACCGGATCCGCGGTGTGAACCCGGCCGCGCCGGTGGCCCGGTCGAACTGGGCGCGGGCGGCATGGCCGGCGATGATCGTCACCCAGGCGGCGTCCCGCAGCTCCGCCAACCGCAGTGGTCCGGTGCCGGCGGCCAGCGGGTGGTCGTCGGGCAGCACGACGACCATCGGGTCGGTCAGCAGCGGGTGCAGGCGCACGTGCTCCGGCGGCGCCGGCGGCCGGTCCCACGCGGCGATCACCGCGAGGTCGAGGTCGCCGGCCGCGACCGCGGGCATGCCCTGGTCGGACGTGATGTCGACGACGGACAGGTCGGCGTCGGTGTGCCGGTGCCGCAACGCGGTCAACGCGGGCGGCAGCAGGCGCAGGGCGGCGGCCTGGAACGCGCCGATCCGCAGCCGCAGTGACAGCTCCCCGAGCAGCGCCGACAGCCCGGCCCCGGCCTGCCGGGTCTGCTCGTCGATCACCCGGCCGTGCGCGGCCAGCAGCGCGCCGGCGGCGGTCAGCGACGCGCCGCGCGGGCCGCGGCGGACCAGCGGCGCGCCACAGGTCCGCTCCGCCCGGGCGACCTGCTGGGTCACCGCCGCCGCCGTGACGCCCAGTGCGGCCGCGGCCGAGGCCAGCGAGCCGTGCCGGTCGATCAGGGCGAGCAGCCGCAACTGCCCAGGGTCCAGAAGCATGAAGCAACCTTAATGCTGCGGCACGGAAGCTTTACTTCTCTTCATGCGCGACGGCCGCCAACCTGGAGGCATGCCGACCCACCTGCCGGTCTTCGTCGTCACCACGTTCCTGCTCGCGATGCTGCCCGGCGCCGGGCAGGCGCTGATGCTCCGGCAGACCCTGGACGGCGGCCGCCGGCGGGCGTGGGCCAGCATCGGCGGCACCTGCACGGGCCTGGTCATCTGGACAACCGCCGCGGCCGCCGGGCTCTCCGCGGTGCTGCTGGCCAACCCGCACGCGTACGCCGCCGTGCGGATCGCCGGAGGCGCACTGCTCGCGGCCCTCGGTGTGAGCACCCTTGCCGGCCTGCGCAAGCCACCCGGCCCGGCGCCGGCCCCGAGCGGATCGAGCTACGGCCGGGCGTACGCGGCGGGTCTGGCGACCAACCTCGGCAACCCGAAAGCCGGCGTGTTCGCGATCTCGCTGTTGCCGCAGTTCCTCACCGACGACGGCCCGGTCCTGATCTCCAGCGTCGGCCTCGGCGTGCTCTGGGCGGCGGTCACCGGCGCCTGGTACGTGATCTTCACGTGGGCGGTCGACCGCGGCCGCGTGCTGGTGTCCCGCCCGGCGACGCACCGCCGCCTCCAGGTCGTGACCGGCTGCACCTTGCTCGGCATCGGCGCCGCCGTGGCGCTCGGCGTCTAGGGGTTTCCTCTACCGCCGGGTCGTGCCGCGTACGGTCACGACCCGGCGGTAGCCCCCCAGACCGGCCCCGCTGATCAGGCGGCGGCCGGCTCGACCACCTTGCCGACCTCGACCGGCAGCACGTACGCGCCGCGCTCCGGACCCGAGCCGACGACGGAGACACAGACGAGGTCACCGGCGCCCACCTCGCCGGCGTACACGTCGTCGTGCAGCATCTTCGCGGTGCTCGCGCTCACGAGGTTGCCGAAACGCACCGCGTTGGTCGGCGCCTTGCCCTCCGGCAGGCCGGCCAGCGCGGCGAACGTGCGCACCAGCGCCGGGCTGGCCTGATGCGTGTAGATCCGGCGCACCCGGTCCACGTAGCCCGGCAGCGCCGCCTCCAGCGCGGCGTGGTTGAGCATCATGCCCTCGGTGTAGTACCGCTTCACCGCCGGCCCGTTCATCCCGTAACAGGCCAGTTCCGCGGCGTCGGGCGTGCCGAAGGGCCGGCTCGACCCGCCGCCGAAATGGTGGATCAGCGGGTCGGTGAAGCCGGGCTGCGCGCCGAACGCCTGCGAGTCGCGCGAGTAGAGCACCAGGCCGGGCCGGTCCTCCTGCCGGCTGAGCACCAGCGCCGCCGCGCCGTCCGAGAAGATGCCCGCCGACGCCCACAGGCTGCGGCCCAGCGGGTGCGCGTCGTTGTGCAGGTAGACCGGGTTGACGCCGCCTTCGAGGTCGCCGGTGATCCGGCTGGGGGCGTTGTAGGTGACGACCAGCGCGTGCCGGGCGGCGAGCCGGGCGGCCAGCGCCGCCGCGCGGGCCAGGCCGGCGCAGCCCGCGCCGATCTGGACAGGCACCACGCTGTCCGGCAGCTCCAGGTCGCGGGCCAGGCGGAAGGCGTCCTGATCGAGCATGATCTCGTACGGCGAACAGGTCACCACGATCAACGTGTCGACGTCACGCGGCTCGAGGTCGGCCGACAGCAGCGCGTCGCGGGCGGTCCCGGCGATCCGGCCCAGGTCGGCGAACGTCCACGGGTCCCAGCTCTTGCCCTGGATGCCGAGGATCCGCTCCACGAGCTCGCCGCTCATCACCCCGCCGGCCCGCGCCGGGATCTTCGCCGCCGCGGCCCACTCGTCGATGGGCAGCACCCGCCCGATGAGCGTGCCGAGCCCCGTGATCGCGTACGGCAGAGGCAGGGCGGTGTCGATCTTCATGAGTTCGGAGTCTGACGAGCGCCGGTCGGCGGATACACCGGGGAGATCCCTAGTTCCTACCCTCGGACCGTGTCCAGTGATCTAGAAGCGGATCGGCTGCTGACCGAGTCGCTCCGGCTGGACGATCCCCGGCTGCTCTTCCAGGCGTTCCTCGTGCTCAGCCGCAACGCCGCCGCGCGCGACCTCCAGCCGCTGGTGGTGCGGATGTCGCGGTACGCCGACCGGGACCCGTACCTGTTCCACGTGCTGACCGGCGTCGCGCTGCACCGGGCCGGCTCGGCCGACGGCCCGGCGCACCTGGAGCGGGCGCTGCGCGTCTTCGACGAGCGGGCGCTGCACGACGACCCGCTCTACCTCGAGTGCGCGATCTTCGCGACGCTCACGCTGATCCGGCCGCACGAGACCAGGACCAAGTTCGCGGGGTACGTCGACCGCCTCACCTTCGACCCGGCCGCGAAGGCCCGGCTGCTGGCGATGATCGGGCTCGGCGACGCCTGGGCGGGAAACCTGGTCCGCGGCCAGGCCGAGATGCTGGAGGCCCGCGACCTGGCGATCCAGGCCGGTCGCCAGGACGTGCGGGCCGAGGTCACCGCGTGGCTGGTGAAGTGCGAGGCGCTGCGCGGCGACCTGGCCGCGTCGGCCGCGCACCTCGCCGAAGCCAGGGCGCTGGCCGCGCGCAACGGCTCCGAGTGGGTGGCCGGGCACATCACCGAGGGCTCGGCCGCGCTGCACCTCGCCCGCGGTGACACCGAGGCCTGGGTCGCGGTGCTGGAGCTGATGGTCGCCGCCGGGCTCGGCGTCGACTCAGGCCTGGTCTTCGAGTACCGCTGGGAGCTGGCCACCCACCACGCGCTGCACGGCCGCCCGGAGACGGCGGCGGCCCTCCTGCGCGACGTGCCGCCGGCTCCGGTGGGGCTGCCCGGTGGCCCGGCGATGGCGGCCTGGCGGTCGTGGATCGAGGACCCCGCCGACGTGCGCCGGGCGCAGGCGTTCGAGGCCGTCCTGCCGGAGCTGACCCAGCCCGCCGAACGCCTGCCCCGGGCCCGGATGGCCTGGCTGCTCGGCGGGGCGCACGGCCGGGCCGGTCGCCGCGCCGTGGCGGTGCGGCTGCTGGAGGCGGCCTGCGCCGGCTACGCGACGATCGGCGCGGGCGGCATGCTCGCGCTGGTGGAGGCCGACCTGCGCGCGGTGACCGGCGGGCCGCCGCCCGAGCTGCCGGCGGCGCCGCTCGACCCGAGGCCGGGCGAGGCGGCGCTGACCGGCGCCGAGGTCCGGGTGGCGGTCGCCGTGGCCGACGGCCTGAGCAACCGGGAGGTGGCGGACCACCTCTTCGTCTCGGTGAAGACCGTCGAGTTCCACCTGGGCAACATCTTCCGCAAGCTCGGCGTCCGCAACCGCACGGAGTTGGCCCGCCGCCGGGAGCAGCTGGGGTAGTCCTCAGGTCGCACGTCGCGCCGCGACGGGTGCGACCCGCGACCGTCGTGCGCGGGCTGGCCCGCCCATAGCGTCGAAGCCGTGATAGAAGTGACCGGACTGACCAAAGTGTACGGTCGGATCCGCGCCGTCGACGAGCTGTCGTTCACGGTGCGGCCCGGCCAGGTGACCGGCTTCCTGGGCCCCAACGGCGCGGGCAAGTCCACGACCATGCGGATGATCCTCGCCCTGGACCGGCCCACCGCGGGCCGGGCCACCGTCGGCGGACGCCCCTACCGCGCGCACGCCGCGCCGCTGTGCGCCGCCGGCGCGCTGCTCGACGCCCGCGCCGCCCACCCGGGCCGGACGGCCCGCGACCACCTCGTCGCCCTGGGCCAGACGCACGGCATCCCGCCCGCTCGGGCCGACGCCCTGCTCGACGAGGTGGGCCTGGCCGCCGCGGCCCGGCGCCGGGTCGGCGGGTTCTCGCTCGGCATGGCACAGCGGCTCGGCATCGCGGCGGCGCTGCTGGGAGACCCGGCGGTGGTGCTGCTCGACGAGCCGGTCAACGGACTCGACCCGGACGGCGTGCTCTGGATGCGCACGCTGCTCAAGCGGCTCGCCGCGGACGGCCGCACCGTGCTGGTGTCGAGCCACCTGATGAGCGAGATGGCCGTCACCGCCGACCACCTGCTGGTCATCGACCGCGGCCGGCTGCTGGCGGACACCTCGCTGGACGCGTTGATCGGCCGGGCCGGCGTGTTCGTCCGCGGCCCGCGCACGGACGCGCTGCGTGACCTGTTCCGGTCGCACGGCGCCGCGGTGGCCGACGAGGGCGCGGGGCTGCTGGTGACCGGGCTCGAGGCCGACGCGATCGGGGCCGTGGCCACCGGCCGGGGCCTGGTGCTGCACGAGCTCACGCCCCGGCGGGCGTCGCTGGAACAGGCCTACATGGAGCTGACCCGGGTGGGGGAGCGATGACGTCGACGGTGCGCGGCGTGGTCCGCGCGGAATGGACGAAACTGCTGTCGCTGCGGTCCACGTGGGTGGTGCTCGGCGCGACCGGAGTGCTGACGGTCGCGTTCGCCGGTTTCGTCGGCTGGAACCAGGCCCGGGCCGGTGACGCGCCGACCGTGGCCGGCGCCTTCCTGCCGATCGACCTCTTCTCGCTCGTCCTCGGCGTCTTCGGCGTGCTGTTGATGACCGGCGAGTTCAGCTCCGGCCTGGCCCGCGCGACGTTCGTGGCGGTGCCGCGCCGGCTGCCGGTGCTCGCGGCCAAGGTGCTCGCCCTGGCGGCCGCCACGCTCCCGGTGCTCGCGGTCACGTGCGTCGCGGCGCTGGTGACGAACCAGGCGTTCGCCCAGGGCGACCGGATCACGCTGGGCGACCCGGGCGTGCTGCGCGCCACCGCGGGAGCGGCCGTCGCGCCGCTCGCGATGGGCCTGGTCGGGCTCGCGGTGGGCACCCTGCTGCGGCACACGGCACTGGCGATCACGGTGTTCGTGGCGGCACTGCTCGTGCTGCCGGCGATCCTGCCGGCCGCGCTGCCGGACGAGACCGCCGGCGACGTCATGCGGTTCGTTCCCGTCGCCGCCAGTCAGGCGCTCTACGCGACCGGGCCGGATGGAGGACCGTTCGACCTGCTCGCGCCGGGCGCGGCCGGGCTGGTCCTGGCCGGCTGGGTGGCCCTGCTGCTGGCCGCGGCGGGCGTCGCGCTGTGGCGGCGGGACGTGTGAGGTCTCGTACCCTCGTGGGCATGAGGCGGACGGTGGGCGACGTCGCGCTCGTCGCGGCGGTCGCCGGGCTGGCCGCGGCCGTCCTGGCCGGCCGGGCGAGCGTTGACGGTCCGGCGGAGCCCGGGCAGTGGGTCGCGGTCGTGCTGGTGCCGCTGCCCCTGCTGGCCCGGCGGCGCTGGCCGGCCGGCACGCTCTGGGCGGTGCTGGCCGGCACCCTGGTCGCGGAGGCCGCCGGCGCGAGTTCGCCGTCCGGCGTGCTCGCGCCGTTGGTCGGGCTATACACGGTCGCCCGGCACCGGCCGCCGCGGCACCTGCTCGCGCCGCTGGCGGTCGTGCTGGTCGGGTTCGTGGTCGGGACCATCAGCGGCGTCCTGCCGTGGCCCGGCATGATCGGCGCGACCGCGGTGGTCGCGGCGAGCGTCCTGCTCGGTGCCAACAGCCGCACCCGCCAGGCGTACCTGTCGGCGGTGGTGGAGCGGGCCGCGCGGTTGGAGCGCGACCGCGACCGGGAGGCGCGGCTCGCGGTCGCCGACGAACGGGCGCGGATCGCCCGGGAGATGCACGACATCGTGGCGCACAACCTGGCCGTCATGGTCGCGCTGGCCGACGGCGCCAGCTATGCCGCCGAGTCGGAGCGGGTCGGCTCGGCGATGCGACAGGTGTCGGCGACCGGCCGGCAGGCCCTCGACGAGATGCGCCGCCTGGTCGGGCTGCTGCGCGCCGGTGGACCCGGAGAGCGGGTGCCGCAACCGGGCCTGGCGGACCTCGACGACCTGGTCGGCCAGGTGCGGGCGGCCGGCGTCGACGTCACACTGCACGCCGACGGCCGGCCCGGCGACTGGGGTCCCGGCGCCGGGCTCGCCGTCTACCGGATCGCGCAGGAGGCGTTGACCAACGTGATCAAGCACGCCGGTCCTGGCGCGCATGCCGACCTGCGGGTGCGCTACGGCACCGACGACGTCGAGATCGAGGTGCTCGACGACGGCGCCGGCCGCCCGGCCCGGCCGCCCACCCCCGCCGGCCGGCACGGCCTCGCGGGAATGGCCGAGCGGACCGCTCCCTACCAGGGGACGGTGGACGCCGGCCCGCGATCCGGTGCCGGCTGGCGGGTCCGCGCGACGCTCCACTTCGGACCGGGAGTGGCCGCGTGACCGTCCGGGTGCTGCTCGCCGACGACCAGGCGCTGGTGCGCACCGGCTTCCGGATGGTGCTCGAGAGCCAGCCCGACCTGTCGGTGGTCGGCGAGGCCGGCAACGGGGCGCAGGCGGTGGCGATGGCCGGCGCGCTGCGCCCCGACGTGGTCGTGATGGACGTGCGGATGCCGGTCGAGGACGGCATCGTCGCCACCGGCCGGATCGTCGCCGCCGGCCTGCCGGCCCGGGTGATCGTGCTGACGACCTTCGACCTCGACGAGTACGTGTACGCGGCGCTGCGGGCCGGTGCGAGCGGCTTCCTGCTCAAGGACGCGCCACCGGCCGACCTGCTCGCGGCGATCCGCGCCGTGGCGGCCGGCGACGCGGTCGTCGCACCTCCGGTCACCCGCCGGCTGATCGACGCGTTCGCCGGCTACCTGCCCGACCCCGCCGCACCCGCCGGCGGCCGGCTCGACCGGCTCACCGAGCGGGAACGGGAGGTGCTGCTGGAGGTCGCGCAGGGCCGCTCCAACGCGGAGATCGCGGCCCGGCTGCGGCTCGCCGAAGCGACCGTGAAGACCCACGTCGGCCGGATCCTCACCAAGCTGGACCTGCGCGACCGGGTGCAGGTGGTGGTCTTCGCGTACGAGACCGGCGTGGTCGCCCGCGGCCGAGGCTAGTAACGGACGTTGCTCGCCAACAGCGGTGGGTAGACCTCGGACGACACGCCGTCCACCGTGGTGCCCGCGAACTGGAGCATCGCCTGCTGTGCGCCGTGCATCGGGGCCGGGTAGTTCAGGTCCGGTGCGGATGCCTCGTCGAGCGCGCGGCGGTGCGCGTCCGTCAGCGTGATCTCCAGACCGGCCAGGTTGGACTCCAGGTGCGTGACGCGGCGGGCGCCGATGATCGGCACCACCGTGCCCTCGCGGGCGCGCAGCCAGGCCAGCGACACCGCCGCCGGAGTCGTGCCCAGGTCGTCGGCGACCGCGGCGACCGCCTCGATGACGTCGTAGTCGGCCTCCGTCGGACCGCCGACGTACGCGCTGCGGGCCGAGTCCGTGACCTGCGCGCCGCGGCGGTACTTGCCCGACAGGAAGCCGTTCTTCAGCGGGCTCCACGGCGTCAGCGCCACGCCCTGGTCGCGGGCGAACGGCGCCAACTCGCCCTCGACGGTGCGGGCGAGCAGCGAGTATTCCACCTGCAGCGCGATCAGCGGCGTCCATCCCTTGAGGACGGCCGTCGTGTGTGCCTGCGCGGTGACCCAGGCGGGGGTGTTCGAGAAGCCGATGTAGCGGATCTTGCCCGCCCGGACCAGGTCGTCCAGGGCCCGCATGGTCTCCTCGATCGGCGTGTGCCGGTCCCAGTTGTGCATCCAGTAGAGGTCGAGGTGGTCGGTCTGTAGCCGGCGCAGCGACTCGTCGAGCTGCGCGATGATCGAGCCGCGGCCGGCGCCGCCGCCGTTGGGGTCGCCGGGGAACATGTTGAAGAAGAACTTCGACGCGAGGACGACGCGGTCGCGCAGCCCCGGTCGGGCGGCGAGGTAGTCGCCGAGGATCTTCTCCGAGTGACCGTTGGTGTAGAAGTTGGCGGTGTCGACGAAGTTGCCGCCGCGCTCCAGGTAGGTCGCCAGGATCTTCTCGGACTCCGCGACGTCGCAGCCGGCCCCGCCGGGGTCGGTGCCGAAGGTCATCGCGCCGAGTGCGAACGGGCTGACCCGGAGTCCGGACCGGCCGAGGGTGACGTAGTGGTCGAGTGCCATGTCTTCATCGAACGCGCGTGCCGCCGCCGCTGGTAGACCGATCCGCGCGGGCTATTGCCTGATCCTCTCCAGCGGCTCAGCCTGCCCGGCTACGGGAGCGCGAGGGCGAGGGCGGCGTCCCGGCTGGGCGGCGCGCCGAACTCGCGCCGGTACTCGCGGCTGAACTGCGACGGGCTGTCGTACCCGACCTCGTGGCCGACCCGGGCGACGTCACCCGGGTTGGCGGCCAGGAGCAGCCGCGCCTGCTGCAGCCGGATCCGCTTCTGGAACTGGATCGGGCTCATCGCCGTGGTCGTCTGGAAGTTGCGGTGGAACGCGGAGACGCTCATCCCCGCGAGCCGGGCCAGGTCCTCGACCCGGAACGGCTCCGCGTAGTTGTCGCGGATCCAGCGCACCGCCCGCGCGACGTGCCGCAGCCCGCTGTCGGGCAGGCCGAGTTGGCGCACCAGCCCGCCCTGCTCGCCGGTGACGAGCCGCCAGAGGATCTCGCGGATCACCAGCGGTGCCAGTACGGCCCGGTCGCGCGGCCGGTCGAGCAGCCGGAGCAGGCGGACGACGGCGTCGAGCAGCTCGTCCGGCGCGTCGCTGACCGCGATCCCGGGCGGCGCGGCCGCGGGCACCTCGGCGGGCCCGGCGCCCAGCAGCAGCTCGGCGATGTCGTCGGGGCGCAGCACGAGCCCGAACCCGAGCGCGGGCCGGTCCACGCTGGCGTCGACGAAATGCCCGGTCACCGGCAGGTCGACGGAGGCCACGAGGTATTGCCCGGCGCGGTACTCGTAGACCCGGTCGCCCAGGGAGAGGCGTTTGGCGCCCTGTGCGATCAGCGCGAGCACGGTGCCGGACATCGAGGGCGACGGGGGCAGCTCCCGGTCGACCTTCGAGATCAGCACACCGTCGACGTCCGTCGTCATGTCCGGCCGCGCGTGCCGCGCGAGCAGGGCCCGTAGCTCGTCCAAACGCATCATCCCATTTCAGCACGGACCGGGTCGGCCCAGCTCGGGAGTGGGATCAGGCAGAACGGGTGCCCGGCCGGGTCGGCGTAGACGCCGTCCCCCGCGAGCTTGCGAGCGCCGAGCGCCAGCACCGCGGCTCCGGCGGCGACCGGGTCGTCGACCATCACGTCGAAATGGATCTGCTGTGGCACGGCCGGATCCGGCCAGGTCGGCGGGCGGTGGTCCGGCGCCCGCTGGAACGCGAGGCCGGAGGCGCGGTCGGTGGTGGAGACGACCACGAAGTCGTCGTCACGGTACGTGATCGGCAGCCCGAGCAGCACGCTGTAGAACCGGGCGAGAGCGGCCGGATCAGGGCAGTCGAGGATCGTGTGGTGCAGACGTCCAATCATGGCTCTAGACGGTAATCACGACCTTGCCCCGCCCGTGGCCCGTCCCGACCTCGCGGTGTGCGCCCGCGGCCTCGGCCAGCGGGTAGGTCCGCCGGACGTGGATCCGCAGGTCGCCGTGGTCGTAGCGGTCGACCAGCGTGGCCAGGCGGGCGGCCGAGCGTGCGTTCGGCGTGACCCGGACGCCCAGGTCGGCGGCGCGGGCGTGGTCGACCAGGGTCAGGATCCGGTCGCGGTCCTCGACCAGGTCCAGGGAGACGTCGAGGGCGTCGCCGCCCGCGCCGTCGAGGGCCGCGTCGACGCCGCCGGGTGCGGCCGCGCGCACCCGGTCGGCCAGGCCCGGGCCGTAGGCGACCGGGATCGCGCCGAGCTCGCGCAGGTAGGGGTGGTTCTCCGGGCGGGCGGTGGCGATCACCGTCGCACCGGCTGCCGCCGCGAGCTGCACCGCGACCGTGCCGACCGCGCCCGCGGCGCCGTGCACGAGCAGCGTCTCGCCCGGTGCCGGCGCGAGCTCCCCGAGCGCGATGTGCGCCGTCTGCGCGCCGGCCGAGAAGCCGCCGGCGACCGCCCAGGGCATCCCGGCCGGCTTCGGGACGACGTGGTCGGCCGGGACCGCGAGCAGTTCCGCGTACGCGCCGAGCTGGCCGAAGCCGAGCACCTCGGTGCCGTCAGCGAGGCCGCCGGCGTCCCCCGTCACGACGCCGGCGAACTCGTTGCCCGGGACGCGCGGGAACGTCGGCGGGACACCGGCCGGCAGCCAGCCCGCCCGGACCGCGCAGTCGTAGGGCTGCACACCGGCCGCGCGTACCCGGATCAGCACCTGACCGTCCGCCGGAACCGGGTCGGGCACCTCCATGAGGTGGAGGACGTCGGGACCACCGGGTGACGTGAACGCCGCTGCACGCATGGGCGCCAGTCTGCGACCTCAACCCGGCTTGAGGTCAACGGTCAGAAGCTCGGCAGGTCCGGTTCGGTCGCGTCCTTCGGGCGCGGGCCGAAGATGCGGCGCTGCGATTCGTCGATGCGGACGTCGTTGATGCTCGCCTCCCGGCGGCGCATCAGGCCGTGTTCGTCGAACTCCCACAGCTCGTTGCCGTAGCTGCGCCACCACTGGCCGGTGCCGTCGTGCGACTCGTACTGGAAGCGGACCGCGATCCGGTCGTCGGTGAACGCCCACAGGTTCTTGCGCAGCGCGTAGTCCATCTCGCGGGACCACTTGTCCTGCAGGAACTCGACGATCGCGGGACGCCCGACGAAGAACTGGTCACGGTTCCGCCACACCGAGTCCATCGTGTACGCCAGTGCGACGCGCTCCGGATCGCAGGTGTTCCACGCATCCTCGGCGGCCTGCACCTTCGCCAGCGCGGACGGCCGGTCGAACGGCGGCAGTGGTGGTCGGTCGGTCACCCGCCGACCGTAACCCCTGATGGGTGCGAATCGGACGTTATGACTCGCCGGGCGCGAACTGCGCGAGCGCCATCTGCCTGCCCTGGTCGGTCTCCTCGGCGGTGGCGGTGCCCGACGCCTCGACCACGGCCACCCACTCGTCGATCGAGCCTCGGGAGAACTCCCGGACCTCCGGGGAGTTGGCCGCCGCCATCGGGTCGCCGATCTGTTCGCCGGCCAGGAACAGCGCCAGGCCGAGCAGCGCGCCGTCCCAGCCCGGGCCGACGAACAGCGCGCCGGCGCCGCTGCCGGCCATCTCGATCGGCACCGTGTGGGTGAACTCGAGCTCGGTGTCGTCGGCGGAGCCGGGGGAGAGGTGCAGGTCGACGACGCTGGTCGGGCCGCCGAAGGTGATCGTGAGGCGCCGCGGCGGCTCGCAGCGGCGGATCTCGCCGCCGGCGTTGCCCTCGAGCTGGAACGTGCCGCCGGGCTTGAGGTCGCCGGTGAGCGGGAAGAACCAGCGCTTGACCCGGTCCGGGTCGGTGATGGCGTCCCAGACGTCGGCGACCGGGGCCGCGTAGGTCCGGCGGAGCACCACGCGGACCTCCTCGCCACCGCCCTCGGCCGGGCCGGTCCCGACCTCACGGTGGATCGCCTTGAGGTGGTTGGCGATGTCGAACATGCGGCTCGTCCCTTCCGTCGGCGGCGAGCGGGCGCCCGCCTGGTGCCGCCAACAGTCTGGCAGTAGCCGCTTATATAAGTCCAGAGTTAATTCTTTGGAGATCAGCAAGCAGCGCGTCGAGGCGGTCGGTGTCGAGCCAGCCGTTCACGGCGACGGTGCCGGACCGGTCGACGTCGATCTGGATCCGGTCGACGGCGCCGCGCCGCCAGTCGACCAGGTCCGGGAAGCGGTCGCTGAGCAGGACGAACTCCTGGTTGGTCGAGCCGGCCCACGGGCGGTCGTGGTCGACCCGGTCGCGCAGGAACGGGCCCGCGATCAGCAGGTCGGTCGCGGCGAGCAGGTCGGCGACGCCCGGGCGGCCCGCCGCCGCGGCGCGGCGCAGGGCGGCGTGGGTGTAACCCGAGAAGGTGAGCACCGAGCGCCCGCCGGCACGGACCCGGCGGGCCACCTCGGCCAGCCCGTCGGCCTGGTCGAACGGCTCGCCGCCGAGCAGCGTGAGGCCCGTGGCGGGCTCGGTCAGCACGCGCGCGGCCAACTCCGCGGATGACCAGCGGGTGCCGCCCTCGGTGGGGAACAGGTCGGGGTTGAAACAACCCGCGCAGCGGATCGTGCAGCCCTGCACCCAGACCGCGGTGCGCGTGCCGGGGCCTTCGGCCGTCGTGGTCGCCAGGTAGCGGGCGACGGTGACGGCCGGCTCAGACATCGACGATGCGGCCGGGCTGCCCGACCGGGCCTGGCGGCGGCTGCGGGGCCGGGGCCGGCGGCGCGATCGGGTTCGCGACGACCAGCGGGAAGATCCGCACGAACTCGTGCGGCTGCAGCTCCAGCGTGTTGCTGAACTCGAACACGTCGGCGAAGCCGCCGAGGCGGTCCCGCTCGGCGATGGCCCGCACCGCCCGCGCGTGGCCGAAGTGTGGCAGCGCGGCGAGATCCTCTGCGCCGGCCGAGTTGACGTCGACCGGGCCGGTGGGTGCGGCGGCGTAGCCGGGCGGGGGCACCAGCGGCGCCGCCGGTGCGGACGGCCAGGGTGCGTCGTACCCCCGCTGCCGGCGCAGCCACGCGATGTTGACGGTGAAGGCGTGCACGATGGTGACGACCCAGACCGCCATCAGCACGCTGACGGCCCAATCACTCGACGTGCTTTCCGTCGGTGACTCGCCCACGACGACGAACGCGGGTATCGACAGGGCCAGGTAGACGATCCCGCTGATCCAGGTCGACCGGCGGTGCAGCAGGAAGCCGAAGAAGATGAGCGCGCCCGCCCCGCCGCAGCCGAACCCGAGGATCGGGAACAGCAGCCAGAGACTGTGGGTGATCCGCCACCAGAAGCCGTGTGCCGGGTCAGCGCCGGTCGACATCGCGCACCACTTCTGCCGCCTCGACCGTGCTGCGCGCGTGGTGGAAGTCGGCCGTGTAGGCGCTGGACACGGTGGTCGCGTCGAGCAGGTCCTCGAGCACCGCGATGTAGTCGAGGCAGGCCGGGCCGGGCAACCCGTGCGTCTCGGCGTGGACCGTGCCGTCGGCGGCCACCACCACCGTGATCTGTGCGCTCATGCCCGCTCCTGCCGCTCGACCGCGAAGACCAGCCGGACGGCGGCGTCGTCGGTCACCGTCTCGGACTCGAGGCGCAGCCCGGCCGCCGGCGCCCGGTCACGCAGCCGGTCGAGCACCGCGGCCTGCACCTGCCGGCCGTAGGCGGCGTCGAGCCGCTGGACGATCTCCACCGCCCGCGTCTCGTCGACGTCGCCGCGGAAATGCGCGGTCCAGACGCCGTCGGCGCCGCGGGTGAACCGCCCCTCGACGCCCTGCCAGGCCGCGTCGACCACGTCGGTGGCGGCGGTGACCACGGCACCGGTCTCCCGCAGCGCGGTGGCGAGCAGGGCGCTGTCGCGCATCCGGGTCGACACGGTGCAGATGGTGCCCTTGGCCTCACCGCCGGACGCGCGCGCCTGGATGGCCGCGGCGGCGGCCAGCGCCACCGGGACCAGAAGGAGGGAAACGCTCATCGGATCCTCCCGCCGTCGATGCCCACATTAGAACTCAACGGGGCGTCCGCCGTGTGGCCGGTGCGGGCCTCCGCCGTCCGGCCGAGGCTGCGTGGGGGCCACCGGCGTGCCGAGATCCCAGTCCTCGGCGGCGGTCGCGGCGACCGCGCGGGCGTCGGCCCAGGCGCGTACGGCCGCGATCCGCTCGGCCTGGGTGACGCTCAACGGCACCATGTTGACCAGGGCCCGCACCACGTCGTCATGGCGCAGCGGCCGGCGCTCGGCGAACGCGTCGTAGACCCCGGCGATCAGCGCATGCTCGATCTCCGCACCCGAGTAACCCTCGCTCAGCGTGGTCAGCTCGGTCAGCACCGCGTGGTCGGCCGTGAGAGCGCCGCCGACCCGCGGATGGCGCAGCCAGCGCCCCAGGTGCACCGACCAGATCGCGCCCCGCTCCGCCCGGGTCGGCAGGTCGACGAAGAACACCTCGTCGAAGCGGCCCTTGCGGAGCAGCTCCGGCGGCAGGCTCTCGATCTCGTTGGCGGTGGCGATGACGAACACCGGCCGGCTCTTCTCCTGCAGCCAGGTCAGGAACGAGCCGAACACGCGCGACGAGGTGCCGGAGTCGTTGGCGCCCGTGGCGGCGAAGCCCTTCTCGATCTCGTCGATCCAGAGCACGCACGGCGCGACGGCCTCGGCGGTGCGGATCGCGGCGCGCATGTTGTGCTCGCTGGACCCGACGAGGCCGGCGAACACCCGGCCGATGTCGAGGCGCAGCAGCGGGATGCCCCACGCGGCGGCGACGGCCTTGGCGGTCAGCGACTTGCCGCAGCCGGGGACGCCGGTGATCAGCACGCCGCGCGGCGCGGGCAGCCCGTAGTCGGCGGCGTCGGCCAGCCAGGCTCCCTCGCGGCGGCCGAGCCAGCGCTTCAGGTTTTCCAGACCGCCGATGTCGGACAGGCGGGGGCCGGTCTCGATGAACTCGAGCAACCCGGCCTTGCGTACGGTCTGCCGCTTCTCCTCCAGGATGACGGGCAGGTCGGCGAGGTCGAGGACGCCGTCGTTGACCATCGCGCGGGCGAACGCGTTCTCCGCCTCGTGCAGGGTCAGGCCGAGCGCGGCCTTGGCGAACCGTTCGCGCCCGTCGTCGTCGAGGTCGATCCGCAGCCGGGGCGAGGCGGCGTTGGCGCGCAGCATGCCCTCGAGGACCCCGCGGATCTCGAACTCGGCCGGCAGCGGGAAGTCGATGACGGTGATGTCCTTCTCCAGCTCGACCGGCACCCGGCTGACGGGTGAGACCAGGACGAGGCTGCGGGGGACGGCGCCGGAGCGGAACGCGGTCGCCACGTCGCGGAGCCGGCGGATGACCGCCGCGTCGCCGGGCTGGCCCGCGCCACCGAGCGACGGATGGAGGTCACGGAAGACCGCGACCACCGGCTGCTGCAACCGCAGCAGGGCGTCGAGCGCGTCGGCCGGGTCCTTGGTGCGGCCCTGCTCCTCGCCGTCGTCGCGGCGCAGCCCGTCGGTCAGCGACCAGGTCCACACCGGCCGCGGCGTGCGCACGAGGTCGGCGTCGCCGGCGACCGCGCGCACCTCGAAGAGCACCCGCAGCTCCTCGTGGGACTCGATCGCCACGATGGGGAACCGGGCCTTGAGGAGCTGGGCCAGGGTGGTCCGGAAGGGCTGTTCCACGAAACGCAGTGTGCCCTATCCGGACCACCCGGCCCATGCCCGTTACGGGGTTGTGCTGGGGGTCAGGACGACCTGGTCGGTGGCGGTCAGGCCGTCGGGGTCGGTGTAGGTGGCCACGAACACGCCGCTCAGGTTGTCGCCCGAGCCGTGACCGGGCGCCGAGGTCGTGATCGTGCCGCTGCAACCCGTCGCCGCGGTGATCGGGTGGCCGTGCTCGTCGTGACCGAGGATGTAGTTGACGGTCACCTGCGAGCAGTCGACGGGGTCGTTGTCGACGACGTTCACCTGGAAGGAGACGGTGTCGCCGAACGCGAACGGCTGGCCCGCGACGGGCTGGGTCAGCTCGATCGAGGGTGCCCGCGGCCCGACGACGAACGACGGGATCTCCGCGGACGCGGAGCGGCCGGTGCTGTCGGTGACGTTCAGCGTCGGGCGGTAGACGCCGTTCGCGGTGTACGTGTAGGTCGGGTTCGCCGCCCGCGAGTCGACCGTGCCGTCGGCGTCGAAGTCCCACGCGTACCGCAGCGCGTCGCCGTCGGGGTCGACGGTGCCGGCGCTGGAGAACTGCACGGTCAGCGGTGCGTCGCCAGCCAGCGGGTCGGCGCTGATCACCGGGATCGGCGTGCGGTTGCCGCGCACGAAGTCGAACCGGGCCAGCTGGGCGTCGGGGTTCTCCGAGAAGAAGCCGTCGCCGTATTCCAGGACGTAGAGCGCGCCGTCGGGGCCGAACTCCATGTCCATCGGGTTGTCCACCGCGAACGACGGCAGCACCGGCCGGATGTCGGCGACGTTGCCGCGCTTGTCGAGGCGGAACTCCTTGATGTAGTCACGGGTCCACTCGTAGAACAGCGGCACGCCGTCGTAGTACTCGGGCCACTTGACCCGCGACTTGCTGCGCTTGTCGTACTCGTACGCCGGACCGCCCATCGGGCCGATGCCACCCTCGCCCAGGCCGGGGAACGCGGCCGACGGGCCGTACGAGTAGGCCACCTCGGGCTTCTCGACAGCGGGCAGCTGGGTCAGCCCCGTGTTGTGCGGCGACTCGTTGACGGGCCGCTTGCAGTTGAACGGCGCGCCGGACGCGCCCGTGGCGAAGTCGTAGTCCACATAGGGCAGGTCCGGTGTCGCGCAGTACGGCCAGCCGTAGTTCGCCGGCTTGTCGATGCGCATCCAGCGACCCTGGCCGGCCGGGCCGCGCGCCGGGTCGGCCTCGCCCGCGTCCGGCGAGTAGTCGCCCACGTAGACGTCGTCGGTGCGCTTGTCGACCGCGAACCGGAACGCGTTGCGCAGGCCCATCGCGTAGATCTCGGGACGCGTCTCAGCCGTGCCCGGCTTGAACAGGTTGCCGGACGGGATCGTATAGCCGCCGGTCGACTTCACCTTGATCCGCAGCACCTTGCCGCGCAGGTCGTTGGTGTTGGCCGACGTCCGCTGGGCGTCGAAGGCGGGGTTGCGGTCGGCCCGCTCGTCGATCGGCACGTACCCGTCGGACTCGAACGGGTTGGTGTCATCCCCTGTGGACAGATAGAGGTTGCCCTTGCTGTCGAAGTCGATCTGACCGCCGACGTGGCAGCAGATGCCGCGGTCGGTGGCGACCTGGATGATCTTCTGCTCGGTGCCGAGGTTGAGCCTGTTGCCTTCCAGCTTGAACCGGGAAAGCTGGAGGTGGCCCTTGAACGGCGCGAAGTCGGCCGCGGTGCCCGTGGTCGGCGCGTCGCCCTCGTTGACGTCCGGCGTCGCCGGGTCGTCGGTCGGCGTGTTCAGCACGGGGGAGTAGTAGAGGTAGACCCACTTGTTGCGGGCGAAGTCGGGGTCGATCGCGACGCCCTGCAGACCCTCTTCGTCGTGCTCGTAGACGGGCACGTCGGCGGCGAGGATGTTGAGGCCCGACTTCGGGTCGTGGATGCGCACCTCGCCGGTGCGGGCCGTGTGCAGCACGCGGTTGTCCGGGAGGACGGCGAGGCTCATCGGCTCGCCGGGAAAGTCGTTGAGGGTGACCTTCTGGAAGTTGCTGTCGGCGGGCGGGCCGCCGGGTGGCGCGGCCGTGGCCGGCGACCACGAGATGGCGCCGCCGGCTACCGCGAGCAGCGGTGCGACGGCCAGGGCAAGCTTCTTGCGCAACTGACGCCTCCTGTGTCTGGGTGAACAGAGGCACCCGGACCGGGGCAGCGTCACGCGTCGTTCGTCGCCGACACGATTGGACGCCGGACGCACGGCCGGTCACGGGTGACCAGGCGTTCGCCGGCTCGTGCCAGAGGCCGACGAGGTGTCGAGCACGGCGAGACGGTCGCACTTTGCGGCACACATTGTTCGGGGCCCTTGCCATGGGGCCCCGCGCGCCGGCCAGCGGCGAGGATCTCGCACAGCGATGTGAAGTTCCGGACCCCCCATCGATTGATCGGAACGTCTCGATCCTGACGGCCACCCTACGCGGGCGGCCGGATGACCGCCACCCGAATCAACGGCCGCCGCGCTCCAGGGCGTCCAGCGTGGCGTAGGTGACCGCGCCGTACACGAGGTGGGGGATGATGTCGCTGAGCCAGTCGGTGAGCGACCACGTGCGCGGGTCGGACACGCGCGTGCCCGCCAGGGATCCGTCGGACAGCGCCTGCGCGGTGAGGCCGGCGACGACCGCGCCGACGGGCAACGGCGGCCGCCAGCCGGACGCGTACAGCAGACCGAACGCCGCGCCGACCGAGATGCCCGTGAGCGAGCCGGAGAGACCGCCGAGCCCCTCCAGACGGTTGTGGCGGCGCGAGTTGGTGCCCGGCACGTCGACGGGCAGGTGTTTGATCAACGCCTCGACGGTCTCCGCCGGAGCGTCGCTCGTGGGCCGGCCACGCACGGCCATGTCAAGGTAGGTCGTCGCGTCGAGGGCCGCGCACCCAGCCGCCCCCGCCGCGGCGCCGGCGGTCACGCCGGACAGCATCCGCAGGTCCATGCCCGCCACCTTCCCCGCATCGAGGACGCCAAACTGGGCATAGGGTTTGCGCCGTGACGCTTCCAGCCGACGGGCACGTGCACACCCAGTTCTTGTGGGACGCGCCCGGCGGCGACCTGATCCGCACGTGTGCGCGGGCGGTCGAGCTGGGCCTGCCCGCGATCGCGTTCACCGAGCATACGCATCACTCACGTCGACGAACCGGCCGCCGCCGAACCGTCGCGAATGGACGGAGCCGAGGACGCGGCCAGCGCCGGTCCGGTCCACCTCGTGCTGCTCGGCTGGTGGCGGGATGCCGGCGGGCGGGCGGTCACGTTCGGCAGCGACGCGCACCACCCGGAGGCGCTGGCGCGCCGGTTCCGGGCGGCCGCCGCGGCCGCGACGGCGGCGGGGTTTCGCGTCGTGGCGGACCCGGTCGGGCCGTGGGTGCGCGATTAGCGTCGGGCGTGTCAACAGACCGGGGCGCGGTGGCGTCTGTTGGGTGTGACGTTCGAGGAGTACGTGCTCACTCGCGGGCCGGCGCTCGTCCGGCTGGCGCGGTTGCTGGTCGACGACGAGCACCGTGCCGAGGACCTGGTGCAGGACGTCCTGGCCAAGGCGTACCCGCGCTGGTCCCGGATCGTCGGCGCCGACGACCCTGACCGGTACGTGCGCCGGATGCTGGTCAACGCCCGCAACTCGTGGTGGCGGCGGGCCGTCCGGCGGCACGAGGTGCCGGTGGCCGCCGTCGTGCCCGAACCCGCCGCCGAGAGCGGCCTGGACGGCGCCGACCGGCAGGCCCTGTGGCACCTGGTCGCCGCCCTGCCGCCGCGGCAGCGGGCCGCGCTGGTCCTGCGCTACTACGAGGACCTCGACGACCCGGCGATCGCGGAGATCCTCGGCTGTTCGGCCGTCACCGTCCGGACGCACGTGATGCGGGGGATCGCCGCGCTGCGCGCGAACCTCCCCGCGGCCGGCTTCCCCCTGACCTCCGCCAACCAGACGAGGAGTCGGCGATGACCATCGAGAACGAGCTCACCGCGCTGTTGAGCGCGCGCGCCGATCGGCCCGTGGACGCCGACGCCCTGCTCGCCGCCACGCTCGCCGCCGGCCGGGCCCGGACCCGCCGCCGGCACGGCGCCTACGCCCTGTCCAGCGCCGGGGTGGCCGGCGTGGTCGCCGCCACGCTCGTGTTCAACGGCGGCCCGGCCCCGCTGGCGGACAACCCGCCCGTCGGCTGGGACACCATGCCCGCCCTCCCGGCGGTGGCGGGTGCGGACGGCGCGGCGGCACGCCCGGACCTCGTCGGCACGGACCCGACGGTGCTTCGGTTCGGTGTGCCGTGGACGCCGTTCCCCGTGCAGTCCGTCATCTGGTCCGCCGAGGCCGACGTCGAACGGATCAGCATCCAGATGTCGTCCGGAAACAGCCAGATCAGCGGCAACGTGGAGTTGCGGCGTGGAGAGGGGGACAGCGGGCTGGGCAATGCGGACGTGCCCGACCGGACGTCGTCGGTGACCGTCGACGGGCAGCCCGCGGTGCTGACGGAGGAGCGGTTCGACTGGGGACCGAACCGGTGGGTGACCTGGCACCCGGCGCCCGGCCTGACCGCGGAGGTCGGGCTCGTCGCGTCGGGTCTGCTGACCGTCGGCGAGGAGGGCGTCACCGCGCCGCCGGAGCTGTCCTCGGTCGTGGACGTCGCGGATCTCATGGCGTTCGCGGACGCCGTGCGGCTCGACACCACGACCGCCTGCACGGCGCCGCTGCGGATCCCCGAGGGTGAGCCGCTGCGCGGCTGCTCCGGCTCCGTCGACATGACCGGGCCGAACCAGCGGCACCGGTACGGCATCCTGCGGATCGCGACGGAGACGCGCCCGCTCACGGTCGAGTACACGTCGCCGATACCCGAGGCGACCATGTCTCCGCCGCACACGCCGGACCCGTCGGACTTCTCGGGCACACCGGACGCCGCGCCAACCTCGCCGTTCGCGACGCCCACGGGTGGTCCCGTGCGGTCCGACGTCAAGCTGGCGAGCATCGCGCGGACTCTTCCCGGCCTGCGGGTCTCGATCAACTACGCGGTCGGCGACGCGGCCGAGGCGAGCGCCGTCCTGACGGCGATCACGCCGGCCGGCGACCCGGACGACCCGGCGACCTGGCCACCTCGACCGGTCGGCTGAGCCCCGCGTCAGGCCGCCGCGTACTCCTCGGGGTCGATCTCGATCCAGCGGCCGTCCGGGAGTTCCAGGTGGACCTCGGCCACGTCCATGCGATGCAGGACGTGGCCGACGCCGACGTCGAGCAGGTCCGCGAGCGGATGCCGGGCCGCGAACTCGAGCACGGCCGCGCGGGAGAGCGGGTCGCGCAACCGGGTCGACCAGCCGGAGATCCAGAGCTGGCCGCCGTCGGGCGCGGGCACCGCCAGGACCGTCGCCACGTCGTAGTCGTCCGAGCCGGTCAGCGCCCGGTCGGCCGGCGAGTCCACGGCGGTGAGCAGCAGCGGCGATCCCGCGCGGTCGAGGGCGTGCCGGACCGGGTGCGGGCCGCCGGCCCCGGACGCCCGCCGGCTCACCTGGATCGTGGCCGGCACGTGCCCGGAGGCGAGGGTGCGGACGAGCGCGACGAGGTCGGTTGACTGCGTCATGACTGGCCTCCCGGGGTGCGCGTTGTGGTTAGGTTAGGCTAACCTCTCGACAATTCCAACCACTGGAGGCACCGTTGAACCAGTCGCGGCCGAAGGCGAAGCTCTCCCGGGCGCTCGGCATCCCGCTGACGCAGAAGTGCGTCAAGTACTTCGAGCGCCGGCCGTACCCGCCGGGAGTGCACGGCCGCGCCCGCCGCAAGGAGACCGACTACAAGGTCCGGCTGCTGGAGAAGCAGCGCCTGCGGCACCAGTACAACGTCAGCGAGGCGCAGCTCCGGCGCGCCTTCGCGGAGGCGCACCGCGGCACCGGCAAGACCGGCGAGCGGCTGGTCGTGAGCCTGGAGTGCCGGCTCGACGCGCTGGTGCTGCGCGCCGGCTTCGCGCGCACGATCTACCAGGCGCGCCAGGCCGTGGCGCACGGCCACATCGCGGTCGACGGGCGCAAGGTGGACCGGCCCTCCTATCGCGTCCAGCCTTTCCAGACCGTCGAGGTGCGCGAGAAGAGCCGTGCCAAGCCACCCTTCCAGATCGCCTCGGCGGGCGCGCACGTCGGCGCGCGGACGGCTCCCTACCTGTCGACGGCGATCGCGGACCTGCGTACGACGTTGGTCCGGTTGCCCGAGCGGGCCGAGATCCCGGTGCTCTGCGACGAACAGCTCGTGGTCGAGTTCTACAGCCGCTGATGAGATGATGTGCCGTGACCAGCGCACCAGACCTGCCGACGCGGGCCGATGTCGACGCGGCGCCGCTGCGGCAGTGGCTGCGTGACCGCCGGGCCGACGTGCTCGCCGAGATCGCCGACTACGTCAGCGTCGAGACCCCGAGCGACAGCAAACCGCACCTCGACCGCGGGCTCGACTGGGTCACCGCCCGCCTGACGGGTGCGCTGGGAGAGCCAACGGCGATTCACCGGCGTCGCTCCGCGACGCACGGCGACACCCTGGTCGCCGACTTCGCCGGCGTGGGGCCCCGGCGGCTGCTCGTGCTCTGCCACTACGACACGGTCTGGCCGGCCGGCACGCTCGCCGATTGGCCGTTCACAGTGGAGGGTCGCGTCGCTCGCGGCCCGGGCGTCTTCGACATGAAGGCCGGGCTGGTGCAGGCGCTCTGGGCGGTCCGCGCGCTGGACGCCGCCGGCCGGGCGCGACCGCCGCTGCGCGTCGTGCTCAACGGCGACGAGGAGGTCGGCAGCATCACCTCGCGCCCGACGCTGGAGGCCGCGGCCGAGGGCGTCACCGCGGCGCTGGTGCTGGAGCCGGGCATCGACGGCGCGCTGAAGACCGCCCGCAAGGGGCTCGGCCTGCTGCGGATCGAGGTCACCGGCGTCGAGGCGCACGCCGGCCTCGACCCCGACAAGGGCGTGAGCGCGATCGACGAGCTGGCGCGGGTCATCCTCGCGCTGCGCGCACTGGCCGACCTCGACCGCGGCACGAGCGTCAACATCGGCACGATCGAGGGCGGCACGCGGCCCAACGTGATCGCGGGCCACGCCTCGGCCACGGTCGACGTGCGGGTGAGCGACCCGGCCGAGGCGGCCCGGATCGACGCGGCGCTGGCCGCCCTGCGCCCGAGCGACCCGCGCCTGCGGCTCGTCGTCCACGGCGGCTGGAACCGGCCGCCGATGCCGCGTACACCCGGCATCGCGGCGATGGTCGACCTGGCCCGCACCGTCGCGGCCAACCTGGGCGACGACCTCGCGGAGCGCGCCGTCGGCGGCGGCAGCGACGCCAACTTCCTGGCGGCGCTCGGCGTGCCGCTGCTCGACGGCCTCGGCGCCGTCGGCGCCGGGGCGCACGCCCGCGACGAGCACATCGACGTCGACGCCACCGTCGACCGGGCCGCGCTGATCTCGGGAATCATTACGGCCTTCGCCCGGCCGTGAAAGGAACGGTCCGTCGTCAACGGACCGTTCCTTTCAGGCAATGGAAGTGCTAGGGCTGGACGGCGCCTTCCGCGGCCAGGTCGCGGGCGACGCGGACCAGTTCGACCAGGCCCGACGCGTACTCCTGTGACTCGGCGTGTGCCTCGTCGTACGGCGGCTGGAAGCCGACGCCCTCCCATTCCTGGGTCTCCGCGTTCCACAGGTCGTTGCCGACCTCGAAGTCCCAGGCCAGGATGCCCAGCTCGTAGTAGAGCTGGTCGGCGGAGTTGCCCGCCGCCGAGTAGAGCACGTCGGCCACCGGGCCCGTGTAGGACGGCCAGGTGACCGTGCCACGCGAGCTGCGGATCGCGCCGATGATGCGCTTCGCGCTCTCCATGAAGTACGCGGACTCCTCGATGGACGGACGCGGCAGGGTGATCCGGCCGTCGGCCTTGTAGGAGCCGGGCGGCCACATGAAGTAGCCACCGTAGCTGTGCACGTTCATGGCGAACTTGATGTTCGGGTGCGACTCGGCGAGCGCGATGACGTTGCGGCTCTCCGCCTCGGACAGCTCCGACGTGCCGGAGTAGGTGCCCGACAGGCAGTTCGCGCTGCCGCCCACGTACCCGTCGAAGTAGGAACCGACCGTGTAGTTGCGGTTGACGTCGACGCCCCACGAGTTGGCCCGTGCCGGGTCGCGGGACGCGCCCGTGCAGTGGTTGACCAGGTTCTTGCGCTGGAAGTTGTAGTCGTTGAACGCGTAGTTCGCGCCGTCAGGGTTGACCACCGGCAGCACGAACACGTCCACGTTGTCCAGCAGGCTGCGCGTCTCGGCGTCGGTCGCGTAGTTGGCCAGCAGCCGCTCCGCGAACTCCATCGTGACCAGCGGGGTGGCCCACTCACGGGCGTGCTCCTGCGAGTACGCCAGCACGCCGATCTTCGAGCCGTCGCGGACCGAGCCGAGCCGCATGGCCTGCACGGTCCACGGCTTCTTCGACACCTCGGTGCCGTCGAGGCCGTCGTCGAGCCGGGCCGGGCCGGCCACCGGCATGAGCTTGCCGGCCGAGCCGTCCTCGACGAACGCGTTGAACTCCTGCGGGTAGCGGGCCTTGACGAACGCGGCGACGTCGTCGGTGGTGCTGATCGCCGTGCCGGCAGCGTCCGTCGCCAGCGAGACGGTCAACACCCGGTCCTTGTACGTGGCGTTGAGCGGCTTGTTCTTCTTGCCGGGGTTCACCGACTTGACCTGGACGCCGTTCATCTTCTGGTCGCCGAACTTGACCGACTCCACGACGACCGCTGCGTCGGCGGTGTTACCCAGGTACGCGGCGGCGGTGCGGCGGTAGCCCTGGGTCTTGTCGGGCAGGTCGATGACGTCGACGAGCGCCGGGTACTGCCGCTTGAGCCGCTTGATCCGCGCCTGGATGTCGGTCGGCGTCAGGTAGGCGGCGATGAAGTCCTTCTGGTAGCCGGCGGGCAGCGGCGGCGGGGTCGCGCCCGGCCAGGCGGTCGGCCGGATGGCCCGGGTGGTGCCGCCGAGGCTGGAGCTGGCGGTGACGGTCACCGGCTGCGCGGGCACGGGCTGGGGGAGGGCGACGTGGTACTGGTACTCGCCCGAGTCCTCGAAGCGGGAGAGGGGGAACGATCCGGTGGTGCCGTCGGCGGTCTTCCAGGTCACGGTGATCTCGACGTCGGGGTCGTCGGTCGCCGTGGTGGCGACCTGGACGGCGAGGAAGCTCTGGCCGTCGGCGGTCCACCAGTAGGACTGGAGGAACTGCAGGGTGTCGGTGTTCACGGCGAGCGTGCGGGCGGCCTGCCTGCTGGCCGCGACCCTTGCGGAGCCCTCGGTCGCCGTCTGGATGAGCTGGGTGGCCACGGCGCCGCGGGCGGTCAGCGCGGCCAGTTCCTGGTCGGTGACGACCAGGTCGACCTGGACCTGGCCGAGGGTGGTGCGCGGCCGGGCGGCCACGTCGGCGCCGCCGGCGACCAGGTCGCGCAGCATCGCTTCGTCGGGTAGGCGGAAGCGGACGAGTGCGGTTTCGCCGGCGGCGAGCTTGACGCTGGGCCCGGCGGCGGGTGCCGCGGTGTCGGGCGGGGCGGCGGTGCTCGATCCGGACGGGGCGAGCAGCCCGAGGGTCAGGACGGCTGCGGTGGCACTGGCCACCCAGATCCGGCGAGTGGGAGCGGCCACCCGGATCCGTCTGGTTGACATGAAACCTCCTGCGGACATCGAAGGACGTTGGGTCCTACATCAGTCCACAGATCGAGCGATGTCAACCGTTCGAGAGAAACGCCAAGATAACTTCCGGTTGGTCGTCCCAGCGGCCGGAGAGCGCGGCGGGTGGAAGGTCACCGTCCGTAAACCGGCGGAGGATGACGATGCGTAGTTGCCCCACGTGGACCACCGTGTGGTCGCCGTGGTCCTCGATCCGCCGGATCTCCGCGACCGTCGGCGGGGTGCCGCCGGCCACGCCGGTGCCGCGGGCGGTCATGGCCGGTGCCCGTCGTTCCAGGGTGCCGGCGCCGTCGACGTCGACGAACTCCTCGGCCTCGCCGGTGCCGGCGATGATCGCGCCGGCCAGGGCGGCGAGGTAGACCGGGTCGCCGGCGGCGTCGTACACCCAGCGCTTGCCGAGCACGGAGTGCTCGGCCGTGCCGATCAGCCAGGCGTCGCAGCCGGGCAGCGGCGCGTCACGATACGTGAGCGGCACGTGGTGGACCGGGCCCGAGCCGTAACGGACGAGCATGGTCTCGATGCCGACCGACCCCGCGGGGTCGTCGAACCGGAACGCCGCGACCCGCTCGAGGTCACCGGCGGCACCCTGGTGCCAGCGCTGGCGTGGCAGCCAGCCGGCGATCAACTCGAGCTTCGTGGGCGTCACAGTCGCCCGGTGCAGCAGCGCCATTGCCGGATCGTACGCCCGGCGTCTGGGCTCAGGCTGTGGCGGTCAGCCCCACGGTGACCAGCAGGCCCGGGTGGTCGGTGCTGCGGGCCAGATCGACCGTCCGCATGGTCGGCTGGGCGAGGTCACGGGTGGCCAGCACGTGCTGCAAGGCGCCGTCGCCGAGCCAGCGGTAGCCGGCCGGGATGCAGTCCCGCAGGTCAGGCCCGTTGGGCGGGTCGTATCGGAGGTTGAGGTCGCCGGCCACGATCGTCGGGCGGTAGCCGGACCGCCGGTGCAGCGCGGGCAGGGTGACGCCGAACAGGTGCTGGCACTGGTGGAGGGCCGCCTCGGCGTCGAAACCGGCCAGATGGGTGGTGCAGACGTCGACGGCGGCGAGCAGGCAGAGCCAGGCCCGCTCCTCCGGGTCGACGGGGTCCTGCACCGGGTAGACGCCGCCGACGACCTCGTGCGCGGTGGTCGGGCGGCGGGCGACCAGCCCGATCCCGTACGCCTGCCCGTTGCGCCCGCATCGCGTCGGCCCGCCGGAGGGCCGGTCGGGCGCGGCCCGGAACCCGGACGCGACCGGCTCGCCGTGCACGGCCGCGAGCACCGCCCCGAGCGTGTCGACGTCGCCTTCGCAGATCTCGTTGAGGGTGACCACGTCCGGTCGGGTCTCCCGGATGACCCGGGCCGCCTCGTCGATCGACCGGCCGGTGTAGCAGGCGGCCTGCCCGCTGGCGCACAGGTTGAGCTGCAACAGCCGCACGGCGCGGACGGGCGGCGCCACCGAACCACCGAGAATCGCCGCGACCGCCAGCAGCAGGGCGACGAGCACGAACGACCGCCGGGACACCATCGCGAACAGTGTAGGAAAGATCGGGCGCCGGCGAGAACCATCTCCTTTACACCGGTTGCGACGATGGTGGCACGATGACTGTCGAACTGGGTCCGTTTCCGCTGTGTGACCGTTGCCAGGAAACCAACGGTGGGTTGGTGGCGACCCGGCACCGGCAGGTGCACGTCGGCGTCGCCGGCAAGGAGTCCTGTGTGGACCAGGGGCTGGTCGGCGTCGTCGCGACGCTCTGGACCGTGGCCGACACCGTGAGCTGTTGTGAGGACGACGGTGGGCGTGCCGCTGTCGTGCCGACCCCCGAAACGGCTGATGCCGCCGAGAGAGCGCTGACGGGGCTCGGGCTTCGCATCGAGCGGACGGCCGACGGCGCGCTCCGCTTCGCACTTCCCGCGCGGCCCGCTGAAGCCGTGCCTGCGGAGGTTCCGGTCGACGGCGACTTCGTGGTCGGGCTGAACGCCGCCGACCGCGCTCTGTGCGAGGTGGCGCGGCGGCTCGGGCGGCACACCGTGGGTGTGGAGCACCCGGACATCCGGGAGGCGCGGGCGGCGCTGGCCGAGGCACGGCGGTGGACGGCACGGGGAACGATCCGCCAGGTGAGCCTGATCGAGCGGCCGGACGGCTACCTGCGCCCGGCGGGTCTTGCCGTCCGCGGTGTGCTGTCAGCGACCGCCTGCTGGCTCGGCGCGTGGGGGGCTCACCTCGTCTCCGGTGGATCCACAGCGTGGACGGTGGTCGGCGGCATCGCCGGCCTCTTCGCCATGGTGTCGCCGACCGCCCGGGTGCTCGACGTGGTCGACAGACGGCTCGGTCGGCTGGCGGTCGCATGGATCCTCAGCCGGCGGGCCGAGACCCCGGCGGCGGGTCCCGCTGAGTCGACCGTCCTCACTCCGATTCAGGACGCGCTGGCTGACGTCGTGATGACGATCGACTCGGTCCGCCGCGCGATGGCGACTCTGCACGGCCGGCGCATGCGCGCCGCGCGTCACGGGCCACTGGCGGCCGCGGCGTTCTTCACGCACCAGGAGTTCGACTTCCGCCTGCGCGCCGCTGCCGAGGCTGACCTGGCGCTGTGCCTGGCATCCGACGCGCTCGTCGCGTGGCTGCAAGCGCGGCGGGGGTGAGCGGATGAGACCCTCGGCTGCGCTCGCCCCGCGGCTGCGCGAGTCGGCGGTCCGCACGCGGACGCTCAGAGCCGAGCTTCAGCACGGGTCTTGGTTCGGCGGGCCGCCCGCGACGCGGGAGATCGCGAATCTCGAACGCGCGGCCGTCTGCTTGGCCGAGGCCGCCGAAAAGCTGGCCGGCGAGGAGGAGTTGCCCAGCAGTTCCGCGATGATCCGTTCGGCGCTGACGAGCGGGACGGCGGGCGTGGTCGTCGCGGCCGCGCTGCTGGCGGTTCCCGACCCGGGCCGACCCGAGATCATCGTCGCCGCGGTCCTGGGCGGCTCGGTGGTCGGCGAGATCGTCGGCCGGATCTACCAGGCGGTGCGGCGCCGCCGGCTGGTCGCCAAGGCTGCCGCCACGTCGGCGATCCCCTTCGAGGAGCGGATCCGAGAGATCTGCGCGGACGTCGACGGGATGCTGCCGGCGGTCGAGGACCAACCGGACGTCGCCGTGAGCGTTCGCGACGCGCTGCGCCGGCTGACTATTGACCGCGTACGCGTTCGAGAGTGATGGGGAGGTCGCGGACGCGTACGCCGGTGGCGTGGTGGACCGCGTTGGCGATCGCGGCGGCGGCGCCGACGATGCCGAGTTCGCCGACGCCCTTGCCGCCCGCCAGGGTGACGTCGTCGTCCGCGCGTTCCAGCGAGTGCGCCTCCAGGCCGCGGATGTCGGCGTTGGTGGCCACGTGGTACTGCGCGAGGTCGTGGTTGACGAACATGCCCAGCCGCGGGTCGACCACCGTCTGTTCGTGCAGCGCCATCGACACGCCCATCACCATGCCGCCGAGCAGTTGTGAGTGGGCCGTGCGGGCGTTGAGCGGGCGGCCGTGTGCGAACACGCCGAGCAGGCGGTCGACCCGCACCTGGCCCGTGTCGGCGTCCACCCGGACCGCGCAGAAGTGTGCGCCGTACGAGTGCCGCGAACGGTCCGGCGGCGGCGGCTCGGTGGACCCGGTGACCGCCAGGCCGTCGGCCGGCACCACGCCGCCGTGCTCGGCCAGCCGTTCGCGCAGCGCCGTGCACGCCGCGCGGACGGCGCCGCCCCACGACGCCGTCCCGCTCGACCCGCCGGCCAACGGCGCCTGTCCGTGGGATGAGTGTCCGATGTGGATCGAGACCCGGGACGGCGGCGCGTCGAGCGCTTCCACGGCCAGCTGCCACAGCGCCGTGCGGGCGCCCGTGCCCAGGTCGACCGCGCCGACCCAGACGTGGAAGCCGCCGTCCGGCTCGGCCCGGGCGGTCGCCGTCGCGGCCCGCTGGAGGGCCGGGTACGTGGACGCCGCGAGCCCCGTGCCGAACAGCCACCGCCCGTGCCGGCGCATACCGGGCGTCGGGTCGCGGGTCGCCCAGCCGAAGCGTTCCGCGCCGACCGTCAGGCACTCGACGAGGTGCCGGCCCGCGAACGGCAGGCCGCCGGCCGGTTCGACCGCCGGCTCGTTGGCCAGCCGCAGGGCCAGCGGATCGAGGTCCAGCGCGTACGCGAGCTCGTCCATCGCCGACTCCAGCGCGAACATGCCCGGCGCGTGACCGGGCGCCCGCATCACCCGCGGCGTGGGCAGGTTGAGCCGGGCCAGGCGGTGCGTGATCCGCAGGTTGTCGGTCGCGTACATCGTCCGCGTCGCGGCGCCCGTGTGCTCGACGTACTCGTGGATCACCGAGCTGTACTGCAGCGCGTCGTGGTCGACCGCGGTCAGCGTCCCGTCGTGACGCGCACCGAGGCGGATGCGGCTGCGGGTCGCGGAGCGGCCGGGCGACATCGTGAACATCTGCTGCCGGGTCAGCATCAGCTTGCAGGGCCGGCCCGTGACCCGCGCGGCCATGGTGGCCAGCACGGCTCCCGGAGTCGGCCGGACCTTGGCGCCGAAGCCGCCGCCGACGTGCTCGGTGACCACCTCGACCCGCTCCGGCGGGATGTCCCAGAGCGCGCCGAACGCGACCGCCGCCGTCCACGGTCCCTGGTTGGAGTCGTAGACCAGCAGCCGGTCGCCGGACCACTGCGCGATCGTGGCGACCGTCTCCATCGGATTGTGGTGCTCAGTCGGTGTCGTGTAGACCCGGTCCACCACCACGTCGGCGGCGGCCAGCGCCGCGTCCACGTCACCCTTGGCGTCGCTGCCGGGATGGCCGCCGAAGGCCGCCGTGGGCTCTTCCAACGAGGGATCCGACGGGTCGAGCACGACCTTGGCCGGGCGCTCCACATAGCGCACCAGCATCTGCTCGGCGCCCTCCCGGGCGGCTTCCGGCGTGGTGGCCACCACGCCGGCCACGATCTGACCGCGGTAGGCGACGTCCGGCGACTGCAGCACGTGTTGGTCGGCGATCCCACCCTGTCCGAGCCGGGGCGCGTTGGTGTGGTCGAGGACCGCGACCACCTCCGGGTCGGCCAGCGCTGCCGCCGGGTCGACCTCGACGACGCTCCCGTTGGCGACCGTGGCACCGACCGGCCAGACGTAGAGCGGGTCCTCGACCGGGTACTCGTAGGCGTAGAGGGCCGCTCCGGTGACCTTGTCGCGCCCCTCCAGCCGGGACAGTCCGGTGCCGGCGCTCAACGCAGCTCCCGCAGCACGGCCGCCACGAGGTCGGCGGCCAGGTCGAGCTTGAACGCGTTGCCCGGCAGCGGCCGGGCGTCGGCGAACGCCAGCCGGGTCGCCGCGCGCACGTCGTCGTCACCGGGATCGGTGCCGACCAGCGCGCGCTCGGTCGCCCACAACCGCCATGGGCGCGGCGCGACGCCACCGAGCGCGATCCGCACGTCGCCGACACGCCCGGCTTCGACCCGCAGCACCGCCGCGACCGAGACGACCGCGAACGCGTACGACCAACGATCGCGCACCTTCCGGTAGGTGGCGGACGGGGCCGCCGGCGGCGGCAGGTGGACGCCCGTGATCAGGTCGCCCGGTTCCAGCACCGTCTCGATCCACGGCGTGTCGCCCGGCAGCCGGTGCAGCTCGTGGATCGGCACCAGGCGTTGCTCCCCGTCCGGCCGCCGCACCTCGACCACCGCGTCGTACGCCGCCAGCGCCACCGCCAGGTCCGACGGGTGGCTGGCCACGCAGGCGTCCGAGGTGCCGATCACCGCGAGGTCCCGGTGCACGCCCGGGATCGCCGCGCAGCCGCTGCCCGGCGACCGCCTGTTGCACGGCGTGCCGGTGTCCTGGAAGTAGGGGCACCGGGTGCGCTGCAACAGGTTGCCGGCGACCGTGGCCTGAGTGCGGATCTGCGCGGACGCGCCGGACAGCAGCGCGCGGGTCAGCGCCGGGAAGCGGCTCCGGATGCCCTCGTCCAGCCCGAGCCGGCGCCCGCGGACCGCGCCGCCGATCAGCACGCCGCCGTCCGGGCGGTGCGCGACCGTGTCGTACGGCAGCCCGCTGACGTCGACCACCAGGCCGGGGCGGAGCACGCCGAGCTTCATCAGGTCGACCAGGTTGGTGCCGCCGCCGAGGTAGACGGCGTCCGGCACGCCCGCGACGAGAGCGGCCGCCTCGCCGGGGTCGGTGGCCCGCGCGTACCGGAAGGCCCTCATCCGCCGGCCACCTCGCGGATCGCGGCGACGATCCCGGCGTACGCCCCGCACCGGCAGAGGTTGCCGCTCATCCGCTCCCGGATCTCCTCGTCGTCGAGGTCCACCGCAGCCGTCCCGGCCAGGTCCGCGCTCACCGCGCTCGGCAGCCCGGCCGCGGCCTCGGCGAGCATCCCGATCGCGGAGCAGATCTGCCCGGGCGTGCAGTAGCCACATTGGAACCCGTCGTGTGCGATGAACGCCCGCTGCAAGGGATGCGGCTCGGCCCCGTCGGCGAGACCCTCCACCGTGGTCACCGCGCGGCCGGCGACGGCGACCGCGAGCAGCAGGCAGCTGTTGGCCCGCTCGCCGTCGAGCAGCACCGTGCACGCGCCGCACTGGCCGTGGTCGCAGCCCTTCTTGGTGCCCGTGAGACGCAGGTGTTCCCGCAACGCGTCGAGCAGGGTGACCCGGTTGTCGAGGTGCAGCACCCGGTCCTCGCCGTTGACCCGCAGCACCACGTCACCGCTCATTGCCACCACCGTACGTCCACTCTCCGGAGCCGGACGATCACTTGTCGCGGTCCGGTAACGGCCGGTCAACACGTGTTGCGTGATGCGACGCGTGCCGCGCATGATCTCCAGCAAGTCGGACGCAACACGTGTTGACCGGAGGTGCCAGGGTGACGGCGCGGCGGATGGACGTGGCCCGGCTGGCCGGGACCTCGCCCGCGGTGGTGAGCTACGTGCTCAACGGCGGTCCCCGCCCGGTGTCGGCACAAACCCGGGCAAAGGTGCTTGCCGCGGTCGAGCAGCTCGGCTACCGGCCCAACGGCATCGCCCGCTCGCTGCGGATGAGCCGCACGATGACGCTCGGCCTGGTCATCCCCGACAACGCCAACCCGTACTTCGCCGAGCTGGCCCGGGCGATCGAGGAGGAGTCCTTCGCCGAGGGCTACACGCTGCTGATCGGCAACGCCGCGGAGAACGACGAGCGGCAGACGGCGTACGTGCGGACCTTCCTCGCCCGACAGGTGGACGGGCTGTTCATCGTGCCCGCCCACGGTCCCGCCGGCTTCCTCGGCGACCTGGAACGGTCCCGCACGCCGTGGATCTGCCTGGACCGCCAGGTGCCCGGCGCCGCCGCGCCCGGCGTCCTCGTCGACAACCGCGGCGGTGCCTACGCGGCCACCCGGCACCTGCTCGCGCACGGCCGCCGCCGGATCGCCTGTGTCGGCGGCCCGCGCGACCTGATGCCGGCGGCCGACCGGGTCGACGGCTGGCGCGCGGCGCTCGCCGAGGACGGCATCGCGATGCCCGCCGTGCACACCGGGTTCGGCCGCCGCGGCGGCTATGGCGCCGCCCGCGAGCTGCTGGCCGGCCCCGACCGGCCCGATGCCGTCTTCGTCGCCAGCGACGAGCAGGCGGTCGGCGTGCTGCGCGCGATCGCCGAAGCCGGCCTGCGCTGCCCCGACGACATCGCGGTCGCGTCCTTCGACGGCATCCCCGGCGCCGCGTACACGACGCCCGCCCTGACCACGATGGCCCAGCCGTTCGCGATGCTGGCCGCCGCCGCGGTCGCGCACCTGCTCTCCCCACCCGCCGGCCCCACCGACGTGCTGCCGGTGACCCTCGTCAAGCGCGGCTCCTGCGGTTGCCCGGACCCGCCGGGCGGCGACCCGATCAGCGAGGAGGCGGCGGCATGAACCGTGTCGTGGTGGTCGGCAGCGCGAACCTCGACCTCGGTGTCGGCGTGCGGCAGCTGCCGCGGCCGGGTGAGACCGTGCTGGGCTCCGACGTCGTGGCCAGCCCCGGCGGCAAGGGCGCCAACCAGGCGGTTGCCGCGCGCCGGCTGGGCGCCGACGCCGTGCTGGTCGCCGCGCTCGGCGGCGACCGGTTCGGCGCGGACCTGCGCGTCGCGCTGGCGGGCGAGGGCCTGCCGCCGGACCACGTGGTGACCTATGACGACTGCGCGACCGGGATCGCGCTGATCGTGGTCGACGCGGACGGCGAGAACACCATCGTGGTCTCGTCCGGCGCCAACGCCCGGCTCGACGCCGCGGCGCTCGCCGGCCTGCCCGACCTCCTCGGGTCTGCCGACCTGCTCGTGCTCCAGCTCGAGATCCCGCTCGACACGTGCCTGGCCGCCGCCCGCCACGCCCGCCGGGCCGGCGCCCGGGTGCTGCTCAACGCCGCGCCCCTGCCACCGGCCGGCGCGCCGGCGCTGGCCGAGCTGTTGCGCGAGGTCGACGTGCTGGTGGTCAACGAGGGCGAGGCCGCGGAGCTGGGCGGCGACGCGACCGCGCTGCGCCACCGCGGCCCGGCGGCGTGCGTGATCACCCTCGGCGCCCGCGGCGCGGTCAGCGCCGACGCGACCGGCACCCGGACACACCGGCCGTTCCGGGTCGACGCGGTCGACACCACCGGCGCGGGCGACACGTTCTGCGGCGCACTGGCCGCGGCCCTGGCCGAGGGCGCCGAGCTGGACGAGGCCGTGCGCCGTGGGTGCGCGGCCGGCGCGCTCGCCACCACCCGCATGGGCGCGCAGTCGGCGATGCCGATGGCCGCGGAGCTCGACTCTTTCCTCGTCGCCGACTACCAGCGGGAGTGACTGTCTGATGTTCCCTACCGACTACGAGGAGCGCGTCTACGCCGGCGTGCTCGGCAAGGCCATCGCGGTCTACCTCGGCCGCCCGTTCGAGGGCTGGACGCACGAGCGGATCACCCGTGAGCTCGGCGAGATCACCGGCTACGTCAACCACCGGACCGACCTCGTGCTGAAGAACCACCTGCTGGTCGTCACCGACGACGACATCAGCGGCACGTTCGTGTTCCCGAGGGCACTGCGCGACCATGGCATCGAGCCGACCTCCGCCCAGATCGGCGACGTGTGGCTCAACGAGATCCTCGAAGGCATCTCCGTGCTGTGGTGGGGCGGGGTCGGCAACTCCACCGAGCACACCGCATTCCTGAACCTCAAGGATGGCGTACGGGCGCCCGACAGCGGCAGCATCGCCCGCAACGGGCTGGTCGTGGCCGAGCAGGTCGGCGCGCAGATCTTCGTCGAGGGCTTCGCGATGACCCGCCCCGGCGACCCGGAGGCGGCCGCCGACCTGGTCGAGCGGGCCGCCCGGGTCAGCCACGACGGCGAGTCCGTGCACGCGGCCCGGGTGGTCGCGGCGCTGGTCGCCGGCGCGTTCACCGAGACCGACATGGACAAGCTGCTCGACGTCGCGACGGGGCTGATCCCCGCCGACAGCCTGATCCGCCGGGTGGTCGACGACGTGCGCGAGTGGACCGCCGCCGACGCGGAGTGGACCACGACCCGGGACCGGATCGACGAGCGCTACGGCTACCACCGCTACGGCGGCAACTGCCACGTCGTGCCGAACCACGCGACCGTCATCCACGCGGTGGCCCGCAGTCGGGGCGCGTACCCGGCGGCGATGACCGTGGTCAACACCTCCGGCTGGGACACCGACTCCAACGCCGGCGACGTCGGCGCGATCTGCGGCGTGTTCGGCGGCGTGGCCGGCATCGAGGCCGGGCCGGACTACCGGGGCCCGGTCGCCGACCGGATGTACCTGCCGAGCACCGACGGCGGTTCGACGGTCACCGACGCGGCCCGCGAGGCGCTGACCCTGGCGGGCCACGGGCGGGCCTGGGCCGGGCAGCCGGCCCGCGACCTGACCGGGGGAGCGCGGTTCCACTTCGCGCTGCCGGGCAGCGTCCAGGGCTTCACCGTGCTCGCCGGCGACGCGACCGTGCACAACCCCGGCGGCCGCCTGGCGATCGACGGCGCCGGCACCGTCGCCACGCCGACGTTCATCCCGCCGGAGGCGCTGGACATGCCGGGCTACGGGCTGATTGCCAGCCCGACCCTCTACAGCGGACAGACGCTACGGGCCAGGGTCTCGGGCGGATCCGGCTTCCGGCTGACGATCGCGCACTACGCCGCCGATGACGGCACACTGGCCTGGGTCGACGGTCCGCCCGGCGACACCGCCTGGACCGTGCCGGACGTCGGCGGCCAGCCCGTCGTCTACGTCGGCCTGCGCACCACCGGGCCGGTGGCGCTGGAGTCGCTGACCTGGGACGGCGCGCCCACGGTCACGCTCACGGGGCAACGCGGCGACGCCATGTGGCGGCGGGCCTGGGTCAAGGCCGTCGACCGCTGGGACCAGCACTGGCCCGAGCCGTTCCGGCTCGTCCAGAACCGCGGCACGGGCCTGCTCATCCAGGGCGACCGGGAATGGCGGGACTACACGGTGACCGCCGACGTCACCCCGCACCTGGCCGAGGCGGTCGGCCTGGCCGCCCGGGTGCAGGGCCTGCGCCGCTACTACGCGTTGCGGCTGGCCGGCCGCGACCGGGTCGAGCTGGTCCGCCACCTCGACGGCCCGGAGCCGACCGTGCTCGCGGCCACGCCGTACACGTGGGAGTTCGGCGAGACCCACCGCCTGACGCTGCGGGTCGCGGGCTCCCGCATCACCGCCACGCTCGACGGCGCCGAGCTGTTCGACCTCGACGACACCGCCCTGTCCTGCGGCGGCGTCGCCCTGCTGGTCGAGCAGGGCCGCACGGCGACGCAGGCCGTCTCGATCCAACCCGTCACCTAGGCGAGCCAGACCTGTGCGCCACGCACGTGTTCGACGGCGGCTTCGTTATGCTCGGCGGCGGGGAGCAACTCGTCGACCGCCGCCCGGATTTGGCGTAAGCGTTCGGCGGCCGGGACCGTCGGTGGGACGGCGGGTTCGGCGGTGAGTCGGCGAAGGCGAACCTTGGACCTGACCCGACCGAGAATGTCCGCCGCGAGGAAGCCGGCCAGGACGGCGCCGACGATGACTTCGGGGAGACCCGGGTCGGGAATTACCAGCAGCACCGCCGCCGTCACCGCGGCCCAGGTCCCGGTGCTCACCGCGGAGGCGATCATCACGCGTTTGGCCGGCGGCGCCGACCCGGCGAGCGCCGCCGCGGCTTGGTCGAGGTGGGCGGCGGCACGTTCGAGGTTCGCGACGGCTGTGGAACGGTTGGGGCCGCCGAACCACCAGGTGTGCTGGAAGTCGCCGCTGAGCGTCCGTGCGCGGACCGCTGCGTTCCGCAGTCGCGACGCGATCTCGTAAGGGTCGGTGGTCATCGGTTACCCCTGTGGCGCTTCGAGCCAGATGCGGATGGCGTCGGACGCCTGGCACAGGGCCAGGTCTGCCTCGGCCGTGGCGCGCGTCTCGAAGTCGAATGCCTGGTAGGCGAGGAACACCGGGGCCGCCGGGGGCTGGTGACCCCGGCCGCGCATGTGTCGCTCGGCGATCTCCGCGACGCCGCGCCGCACCGCGTCGACGGACTTCCGGATGTCGACCAGCGCGCGATCCACCGGAACGAACACGCCGGGCCAAGGTGGCTCGGCATGAGCGGCTTCGCCGCGTTTCCGCAGGATCCGCGCGACCGTCCACCGACCGACCCGGTTTTCGAGGAAGTTGGTCAGCAGCATGATCGGCACGAGGACGGCGATCACGCCGGCGACGCCGCCGACCAGCGTCCACGCCGTCGATCCCCCCGCGACGAAGCCGGCCGCGGAGGCGGCGCCCCAACACGCCGCAGCCAGCAGCCCGACGTGCAGGACGATGCCACCGGGCCGCAGGGTGCCGCTCGGTCCGCGGAACACGCTGACCCGCCGGACCATCGCGACCGTCAGCCATTCCTGCGCGGCGGCAAGCTGGTTCCGGGCCTCCGTGACTCGCGGATGTTCGATGCCCACGGTGTGCCGGCCCAGTTGTTCGGCCGCCTCGGCGACCGCGCGGCGAGCCACGTCCACCGCGACCAGGAAGTCGCCGTCGACCGACAGGTCCGGCCGCACCGTCCTGGAGGGCGTCGCGGGAAGCGTGAAGCGGAGCGTGCCGTCCGCGGTTCGTTCGACATCGAGTCCGAGGGCGACCAACGCGCTCTCCGCGGCGTTCGCCGTGTCGGCGGTCGGCACGACGTAGGCCCGCCCATCGTCGTCCTCGCAACAGGCGCGCGTGCTGCACAGCGGCCACAGTGCCGCGATCACGCCGGCCAAGCCCTGGTCGACGCAGGCCTCCTGGCCCGCCACGCTGACGTGCACCTGCCGGTGGCGGGTCGCGACCAGCCCGCCGTTGGTCCGCCGGCACCGGTCGCACAGCGGATACGGGCCCAGTTCGACAACCATGAGTCCATCATCGCGGGCCGCGCAATGGTAGAAAGGCCCGGTGCAGAGCGCTGATCCTTTCCTCGACCTCGACGCGTACGTTCGGCTGCCTCGTCTTGGCGGGTTGTGGCTCTCGCCCGACGGTCGCCGGCTCGTCGTCGGTGTGGCGACGCCCGACCGCGAGAACACCCGCTACAGCACGGCCCTGTGGGAGGTCGACCCCGACGGCGACCGGCCGGCGCGGCGCCTGACCCGCAGCGTCAAGGGCGAGGCCGCGGCCGCCTTCACGCCCGCCGGCGACCTGCTGTTCACCTCGGCCCGGCCGGACCCGGACGCCGAGCCCGACGACGACGCACGCGCGGCGCTGTGGCTGCAGCCGGCCGCCGGCGGCGACGCCCGGGTCATCGCGAAGCTGCCCGGCGGCGTCCACGGCGTGCTCGTCAGCGCCGACGGGACCGTCGTGGCCGGCTCGCCGCTGCTGCCCGCGTCCGCCGACCCGGCGGCCGACAAGGAGGCCCGCAAGAAGCGCAAGGACGCGGGCGTCTCGGCGATCCTCCACGAGGAGTACCCGATCCGCCGCTGGGACCATGACCTCGGGCCGGACCGGTCCCGCCTGCTGGCCGCCGATCTCGGGGACGGCGAGCTGCGATTCCGTGACCTCACCGGCCACGTCGGGCGGGCGATCCACGACGACAGCGAATGGGACGTCGCCCCCGACGGCCGCACCGTCGTCGTCACCTGGACGGTCGCGGAGCCCGCCGGGTCGGAGCGGTCCACGCTGGTGGCGATCGACACCGCTACCGGCGATCGGCGCGTGCTCGCCGACGACGCGGGCCACGGATACAGCACCCCGCGGGTCTCGCCCGACGGCGCCCGCGTCGCCGTCGTCGTCCGGCGACGGTCCTCGGCGGACGATCCCGGCGACGCCTGGCTGGCCGTCCTGCCGCTCGACGGCGGGCCGGCGCACGACCTCACCGAGGCGTGGGACAGGGTGCCCTACGGCACGCGCTGGACGCCGGACGGTGCCGCGCTGGTCGTGGCGGCCGACGACAGCGGGCGCGCGCCACTGTGGCGGGTCGACGCCACCACCGGCGAGGTCACCCGGCTGACCCAGGACGACGGCGCCTACACCGACATCCGGATCGCGCCGGACGGGCGCTGGGTCTACGCGCTGCGCAACGCGATCGACAGCCCGCCCACCCCGGTCCGGGTGCCGCTGGGCGCCGCGACGGGCGTGGAGCCGCTCCCGGGACCGGCCGAGCCCATCCAGGTGCCGGGCCGCGTCGCGGAGGTCACCGCCACCGCCGCCGACGGCACCCCGCTGCGTGCCTGGCTCGCGCTGCCGCGCACGGACGGGCCCGCGCCCCTGCTGCTCTGGATCCACGGCGGTCCGCTCGGCTCCTGGAACGGGTGGACCTGGCGCTGGAACCCGTGGATCGCGGTCGCGCACGGCTACGCGGTGCTGATGCCGGACCCGGCGCTGTCCACCGGCTACGGGCACGAGTTCGTCAAGCGTGGCTGGGGGAGCTGGGGCGACGCGCCGTACACGGACCTGCTGGCTCTCACCGACGCCGCCGTGGCGCGCCCGGACGTCGACGAGACGCGGACCGCGGCGATGGGCGGCTCGTTCGGCGGCTACATGGCCAACTGGATCGCCGGGCACACCGACCGGTTCGACGCGATCGTCACGCACGCGTCCCTGTGGGCGCTCGACCAGATGATGACCACGACGGACGCGGCGTTCTACTGGGCGCGCGAGTTCACCGCCGAGCGCCTGGCGGCCAACTCACCGCACGCCTTCGTCGACGCGATCACGACGCCGATGCTGGTCATCCACGGCGACAAGGACTACCGCGTCCCGATCGGCGAGGCCCTGCGCCTCTGGTGGGACCTGCTGTCGCGGTCGGGGGACGACCGACACAAGTTCCTCTACTTCCCCGACGAGAACCACTGGATCCTCAAACCCGGCAACGCCAAGGCCTGGTACGCGACCGTGCTCGCGTTCCTGGCCCAGCACGTCAAGGGCGAACAGTGGCGGCGCCCGGAGCTGCTCGGCTGAGTCAGCGGTCGCCGGCCCGGAACGTCACGGTCGCCGACGCCCCGGCCACGCGCGCTTCCAGCGTGTGCGCGGCACCCGGTGCCAGCGCCGGCAGGGGCAGCTGGACGCCGGTGCCGATGGTGGCGCCGTCGAGCAGCCAGGTGACCGGCTCCGCGGTGTCGAGGGTGGCCGCCCACGCGAGACCGGGCGCGTCCGGGTCGACGACGGCCCCGTCCGGCGGGTGGACGATCGACACGGTCGGCTCGCGCGCCGGCAGGTCGATCACGGGGCCGGTGGCCTGCGCGGTCGAGAAGCCGTCGTGCAGCAGCACCCGCAGGCGGGTGCGACCGGCCGGCAGGGCGGACAGCGGGATCGTCGCCGCGCCGTCACCCGCGTCGACCGTGACACCGCGCCAGCGGTCGCGGCCGCGCTCGGCCGCCTGGATCCACACCTCCGGCGTCGCGTCCGGGGCGAGCTCCGCCGACCAGGTGAGCCGGACGCCGTCACGCTCCACAGTGGATGAGGTGACCGCGACCCGCGGTGGGAACGCGCGCGCCCGCCGCTCGTCGTGGCGGTCGTCGCCCACGCGGACCCGGAGGACCACGGCCTCCGGGGCCGGCGGCAGGAACGCCTGGAAGACGCTCGGACCAGGCTCGGCGTCCGACGGCCCGGCCGCGCCGGCCGCACCGGAGCACCCGCAGGCCGCCGTGGTGCTCCGCACCCGGACCCGGGCGCTCGACAGCACGGTGCCGGCGTCGTCGAGCAGTTCGGCGACCGCCTCGTGGGTCAGCCATCCGGGCAGGTCGGTGTGGGTGGTCACCCGGGCTACGGACTCGATGTGCAGCCGGCCGTCCCCGCCGAACTGACCGATCACGCTGACCACGTCGACCGGTCCCGCGTCACCGGCCATGGCGGCTCCTTCCATGGCGACCGCGGTCGGAGCGGGGGCGCCGAGGAGCGGGGCGTTCGCGGAGAGGTCGTGCCCGCGGATCGACACCCATCTCGGGCCACAGTACGACATGAAGTCGTGGTTGGTGGCCGGATGCATGATCGTGCCGCTCCTGATGTCGAGGCCGTACTCGCCGATCGAGGCGCTCGCCCGCAGCGCCGGTGGCACCGGCGGCGCGGCGTCGTGCGGCTCGTAGAACGGGTAGCCGGCGTCGAAGGCGCCGACGTTCCCGCACGGTGCGTGTGGGCGGCCGAGCGCGTGACCCAGTTCGTGGGCGAGGGTGGTGCCGTTGCCGTCGAAGCCGGCCGCGGTGCTGCCCTCGCAGCCGATCACCATGCCGACGGGCGTGCCGCTGCCGATCAGGCCGTAGTAGAAGAACCCGGGCTGGTTGCCGTCGTTCGTGCGGGCGGTCTGGACCAGGCTGAGCAGCGATCCCCAGTTCGGTGTGCACCCGCCGGGAGTGGTGACCGGGTCGTCGAGCGGCAGCGTCGCGGTGGCCGTGCCGGCGTCGCGGACGGTCAACTGCGCGTCGACGGGGTAGGTGGCCAGGGTGTAGCCGGCCGTCGCGTTCACGTTGCCCAGCGGCGGCGCGGCGACCGTGATCGCCGGTGTGCCGGCCGGGGAGGTCGCGCTCGGCGGGCCGTCGTAGCCGACCCGCACCACGGCGATCCGCAGTTGGCGGACGATGGTGCTGACCTCGACCGCACCCGTCACGGGCGGCCGCCCGCACAGCTCCTCGCCGGTCCGGACGGCCACGCCGATCCGCAGGCGACCGGTCATGACGCCGGCGGGGATGATCCAGTTGAGGCTGCGGGGGAGGTTCCGGCGGCGGTCGTCGTAGGTGTCGCTGGCCCGGAAGGTGACCGGCCGGGCGCCCGTCGTCACGAACAGGGGCGCGCCGGTCGGTGTGACGTCCGGGACCGGCTGCCACACGCCGTTCGCGCCGAGCCGCTCGACGGTCAGGCTGCCGTCGATCTGCCCGAGGATCCCCTGGTTGAACGCGGGATCACGGACCGACTGGGGATAGACCCGCACGAACGCGGCCTTGCCCGCCGCCAGGACGAGGCTGTTGTCCGGACCGCGGTCTGCGGCGTCGGTGAGATGCGCGTACGACTGGAAGTGCTGGATCGCCTGTGTCACCTCGATCCCGGAGATCACCAGCATCGGGTCGCGGGTGATCCTGATCGCGACCTGCGCCTGCGCGGGGCCGCCGCAGACACCGGACGCCGTGATCCGGGCCGTCCAGGTCGTCGTCGCGTTTGTCTGTGCCGCGGTGAGCGACGCGAAGATGCCGTGCGCCGGCGCCGGGTCGCTGGCGGCCACGACCGTGCCGTTCTGGTCGCGCACCTCGACCCGGACGTGGTTGGCGCCGCTGACCCGCCACTGGAGCGGGATCGGCGCGCCGGGCTCCACGCAGTACGGGTTGTTCCACGGCGAGCCGGCGAAGAACGCCTCGATCACCGGGACGCCGATCGCGAAGTCGGCGGTCACCGTGCCGGTCGGGCGCGCCTCCACGAGACGACCGCAGATCAGGTACTTCTGGGTGGGCAGGATGAGGCCCAGCGGGTTGCGGGCACCGGCGGGCGCCGTGACGGTGATCGACGTGTCGCTCCACGCCGACGCGGTCGCGGTCGCGCCGCCGAAGCTCACGGTGCCCGGTATGGAGCCGAACCCGAAGCCGGACAGCGTCACCGTGTCGCCGGGGCAGGCGACCGGTGGCGACACCGCGTTGATCACATAGGACGCGACACCGCCGAACGTACCGCCGGCGGCGTCGCCGCAGCGGCGCAGCGGTTCGCAGAACGCGGGCACGGGCAGGTCCGGGAGCTTCGGGCCGCGCGGACACTCCGGGAACGGGCCGCCAGGCCCGAGCAGCCCTTCGAGGCGGTTCCCGAGCGCCGCCCGGTCGCCGGCCACCTCGAGCGCGAGAAGGTGGATCTGGCCGAGCCGTTCGAGGGAGCAGAGCCGGTCGACGACGCCGAGGACGAGTCCGCCGCCGAACTTGCCGCTAGCCTCCAGGAGGGCGGCCGCGGCGATCAACGGCACGGAATGGTCCGCCGCGACGTACGGCTCCACGCGGTCGTACAGCGGCGCCGGGTCCTCTCTTGCAACAGACGCACGAGTGCCCGCGCACCCCGCGCAGGGCGCGCCGCCCGCGGGTTCGGCGCTCCCACCCAGCATGGCCGCGAACGCGACGCCCGCGCGCGCATCGCCGTCGAGCACCCGCTGCGCCTCCCGGCCCAGCGCCGCGAACGTGGCCGTGCCGGGGATCGGGCAGCGCAGGTCGACGAACACCCGGTCGAGCGCCGCCGGGCTCCAGTGCGGCAGGGCCACCGTCATCAGCTCGCGGAGCGCGTGCACGAGGCCGTCGGGATCGAGCGGCGGCGCGCCCCGGTCGATCAGGATCGGTTCCGCCAGGTGGGCGGCGAGCGCCTCCGGGCTGACGCCGATCGACCGCGCGGCCTCCAGCGGCCCCCGGTGCACTTGCGTGCCGTGCCGGTCGGTCACCACGGCCGTCAGCGCACCCGTCGCGTCGTCGACCGCCACAGTGAACTGTCCAGCATGGTCGGTGAGCGTCGTGGCGGCGTGGCGGTCACCGGTCGGAGTGCGCTCCCACAGGTCCACGCGCAGACCGGGCACGCCTTGGGCCCGGCCGGCGCCGGTGCCGATGTCTCCCTTGACGACCTGGATGCCCATGGCCACTCCTCGGCTGGTGGGAGCCATCCAAGTTCAGGGCCCGTGATCAGGTCAATGAGTCCAGATTGGCGCGTGCGTGGTCCCGGTCGGCACGGTCGGCGGCCGTGACCAGGTGTTTGACGGCCGGGAGGGCGGTCTCGGCGGCGGCGAGCAGGTCCCGTGCGTCGGAGATCCGACCCGTGGCGGCCCGCACCCGGGCCAGTGTCTCCAGCGTGAGCACCTCGACAACGCCGTCGCCGGCCTGCCGCGCCGATGCCAACACGGAGACCAGACGATCGTCGGCGCCCGCCACACCGTCGTCGGCGTCGAGGGCGGCCAGCAGATACTCGGCGAGCAGGGCGGCGTCCCCGCGGCCCGCGGCCCGGTACCACCGGTGGGCGGACTCGAGCGGCTCGCGCGCCGGCTCGCCGAGGGCGCGCAGGACCCAGCCCAGCCGGACCCCGGCGAGCGCGGCCGTACGGAGGTCGCCGGTGCCGCGTGCCACGTCGAGCGCACGGCGCAGCGTCTGCGCAGCGGCCGACGGGTCGCCGGACTGCTGCAGCGCGCGGCCCAGGTTGGCCAGGTGGTGCGCCTCGGCCGCGGCGAACCCGAGCGCGTGCGTCGCGGACGCGGCCCGGCGCAGGTGCGCGGCCGCGTCCACGAACCGCTGCTCGGCCTGGGCCAACTCGCCGAGCAGCGCCTCGGCGTGGCTGAGCGCCCACTGGTCGCCGATCGGCGCCAGCAGCCGCAGCGCCTCGTCGCACGCCGCCCGGCCCCGGTCCGTCTCCCCGAGCGCGATCGACGCCCACGCCTCCAGCAGCCAGCTCACGCCCTCCTCCCAGTCCTGGCCACGCGCCCGGAACCCTGCCCGGCACTCGGCCAGGAGCGCCAGCGCGTCGGCCGCCCGGCCCTGCTGGCTGCGGACGAACGCCAGATAGAGCCGACCGACATCGCTGTCGTCGGCCATCCCCTGCGAGATGTCGGCGGTGGCCCGGTCGAGGTCGCCACCGGACGCCTCCAGGAACCCGGTGAGCAGCAACGCGGCGGGAGGCAGGTCGCCGGCCGCGTCGCGGATTCGCCGCGCCCCGTCCGGACCGGCGCCGAGCACCGCCCAGGTCCAGCCGAACCCGGTCGCGATCCGCAGACCCAGCGCCGGATCATGCTCGGCCGTCCACGCCAACGCCGCGTCGATGTTGGCCCGCTCCCGCCGCACCGTCGCCACCTGCACGGCCTGCTCCGCGCCGCGGGCACCGACGGCGGCCCGATCGGCGGCCTCCGCGACCCACGCGGCCTGGGCGCCCCAGGCCACGTCGACCAGCCCGGCATCCAGAAGCCGTTCCATGGCGTACGCGCGCACGCTGTCGAGCAGCCCGTAGCGGTCCGCGCCGGCGGCCCGCACCAGCGACCGGTCGACGAGCCGGTCCACGACGTCGACCGCCGCGGCGGCCGGCACGTCGAGCGCGCCCAGCACCGAGGTGAACGCGGGCAGCGGCGCACCGCCCGGGAAACAGGCCAGCGCCCACAGGCCGCGCTGGTCGTCCGGGAACAGCAGGTCGTAGCTCCACCCGATGGCCGCGCGCAGCGTCCGCCGGCGGGCCGGGCGCCGGCTGGTCGGGTCGGCCAGCAGCGCGAACCGGTCGTCGAGGCGCCGCGCGATCTCGGCGATCGACAGCACCTTCACCCGGGCGCTGGCCAGTTCGATGGCCAGCGGCAAGCCGTCGAGGGACCGGCACACCGCGGCGACCGCGTCGCCGTCGAACACGAACGACCGGCGCTGCTGCACCGCCCGCTCCGCGAACAGGGCGACCGAGTCGGCGAGCGACAGGGGCTCCAGGGTGTGCACGACCTCGCCGTCCACACCCAAGGGCACCTGGCTGGTCGCCAGCACCCGCGCCGCGGGCGCCGCCCGCAGCACGCGCGAGACCAGGTCCGCGACCTCGTCCAGCAGGTGCTCGCAGTTGTCGACCACCAGCAGGGCGCCGCCCCGGAGCCGGTCGACGACCACGGCCTCGGTGGCGCCGGCCACGCCGAACGCCTCGCCGACGTGCGGCCACAGTGGACCGCCCGCGACGCCGTCGAGGCCGACGAGCCAGGCCGGTGAGAGCGACCGCGCCACCTCGACCGCCAGCCGCGTCTTGCCCACCCCGGCCGGGCCGGCCACCGTCACCAGCCGCCGCATGCCGAGCAGCCCGGCGACCGCCGCGATGTCCGCGTCGCGGCCCACCAGCGACGCCGAGACGCCGGGCAGGTTGCCGACGGGCGGGTCCAACCCGCGGTCCTGCCGCAGCACCTGCCGCTCGAGCTCCCGCAGCTCCCGCCCCGGCTGGACACCCAGCTCGCCGGCCAGCAGCCGCTGCACCCGCCGGTACGCGTCGAGCGCGTCGGCCTGCCGCCCGGCCCGGTACAGCGCCGTGATCAGCAGCCCCCAGAACCGCTCGCGCACCGGATGGGCCACGACCAGGCTCTCGAGCTCGCCGACCAACGAGCCGGCCTCACCCAGGGTGATCCGGGCGGCGAACGCCTCCTCGGTCAGCCGCAGCCGCGCCTCCGCCAGCCGGCCGCGGTGCGGTGCGACCCACGCGCCGTCACCGGCTCCGCTCAGCAGCTCGCCGCCGCCGCCGAACAAGGACAGGGCCGCCGCGCACTCGCGCTCGACCTCGGCCGCGTCGCCCAGCGACCCGACCGTCGACGCGACCCGGAGCACGTCCAACGCGTCGACCCCGCCGCGGTCGACCGCGAGCGTGTAGCCGGCGGCGCCGCCTAGCACCAACCCACGATCGCCGAGCGCCTTGCGCAGCGCCGACACCTTGACCTGGAGCGTGTTCCGGCCCGCCGCACCGCCCCACAGGTCCTCGATCAACCGTTCGGTCCGCACGAGCTCGCCGGCGTCGAGGGCGAGCCGGACCAGCAGCTCGGTCGTCTTGCCGGCGGGCAGCGGCAGCGCGACACCGTCCCGCCGCACCGAGACCGGACCGAGGACTGCCACGGTCACCATGACAGGGAGCATAGGTCCGTCAGCCGCCCGTCAGTGCACCGTCAGCGCGCGGGCCGATGCTCGCGGCATGACCGACCCGCTGATCCGGCAGCTCATCGGCGGCGACCCCGCCGCGGCCGCCCGCCTCGTCGAACACGCCCGGACCAGCGCGGATCCGGTGCTGCTGGTCGCCGCCGCGCTCGTCGAACCCGCCTGGCTCGCCCGGGCCGAACGCGCCGCGACCAGCACCCGGGACAGGCAGCTCGTCGCCATCGCCGCCGCCCACCTGCGCGGCGACCGGGACCGGGTGGACGCGCTGGCCCGGGACCACCTCGCCGACCACCCCGACAACATCCTCGTCGCCTGGATCGCGGGCGCACACCACCAGGAGGAACGATGAACCGAAAACTCACCGCCGCCCTGCTGATCGCTGCCGCGGTGCTCACCAACGTGGCCTTCACCGCGCTGGGCAGCGTCTTCAACTACCCGGACGTGCTCAAGGAGCCGGTCGCCGACGTGCTCGCCGCGTTCCGCGACCACCAGGGCGCCGTGACGACCTGGTTCACGGTGCTGGCCCTGTCGGCGGCGCTGTTCGCGCCCATCGCGATCGGCGTCGGCCGGCTGTCGAGCAGCCGGGCCATGCGCGTCGCGGTGCCGGTCGGCGTCGCGGCGGCCGTGGTCCAGGTGATCGGCCTGGCCCGCTGGCCCCTGCTGGTCCCCGGCTTCGCCGCGGACGCCGCCAGCGCCGACCCGGCCGTCGCGGCCGGCGGACGGGACTCGTTCGCCCTCGCCCACCTGGTCCTCGGCAACATCATCGGGGAGACGCTCGGCTACCTGCTCACCGCCGCCTGGACCCTGCTCGTCCTGGCCGCGCTCAAGAGCCCGGCCTGGTTCAACCTGCTCGGTGCCGCCTCGGCGATCCTCGTCCTGGTCGGCGTGCTCTCGCCGCTGGACCTACCCGGCGTCGACCTCGCGAACTTCGTCGGCTACGTGCTGTGGAGCCTCTGGTTGCTCGCGTTCGCGGTCCGACTGCTGCGGCGGTCAGGTGACCGGCGTGACGATCCCGTACTCGTGGATCTTGCGGTAGATCGTGGCCCTGGACATGCCCAGTGATCCGGCTGCCTTGATCTTGTTGCCGTCCCAGTCGATCAGGCTCCGCACGATCGCGTCGCGCTCCATCGCCTCCAGCGGGCTGAGCAGCCGCCGGCTGACCGTCCGGCACTCGGGCGGCAGGTCCGCCGGCCGGATGGCGCCGCTGCGGCGGTGCTGCACCACCCGGCGCAGCACCTGGTAGAGCTGCTCGGTGTTGCCCGGCCAGCTCGACCGCACCAGGAGCTGCATCGCCTCGGGGGAGCAGGTCAGGTTGCCGCCGTTGACCAGCCGCGACAGGAAGAACGGCACGAGGGCCTGCACGTCCTCGACGTGGTGGCGCAGCGGCGGCAGCTCGACCGTCCGCGGGAAGAACCGCAGCAGCCCGGCCATCTCGCCGGCGTCGCGCCGCTGGCTCAGGGTCACCGCGACCCAGGGCGCCGGCGCGGCGGCCCGGGCCTCGTCCAGCAGCCGTGCCAGCGCCCGGGAACGTCCGCTGCTGAGCCGGTCGACGTGCCTGATCACCACGGTGCCGGGGCCGGTGAGCAGCTCACGGCGGGCGTCCGCGAGCCAGCCCCGCCGGCCGGCGGCGGCGCCGTCGAGGACCGCGAAGTGGACACCCGGTCGCCGGTGCTGGTGCACGGCGCGGACGACCGCGAGCTTGCCGACGCCCGGCTCGCCCTCGACCGCCAGCCACTCGCCGGCGTCGTACCCGGACTGCACCTGGTGGCAACCGCGCAGCCACAGCGCGCCCGAGCCGACCAGCCCCGGCAGGAACATCCGGGGAGCCGTCTCCGGTCGCGGCCGGGCGCCGGGTTCGGTGAGCTTGACATGCACGACGCCGCCGGCGAGCCGGCCCTCGCCGCGCACCGGCCGGCAGTAGAGCCGGGCCCGCACCCCGCTGGGCAGCTCGACCACGACGGACGCGGTCGGCGCGCGGCTGGCCAGGGTCTCGGCGGCCTGCGCGAGCAGCACGGACTGCTCCGTGGGGTCGAGCACCTGGCGGGCGTGGTCGTTCATCATCACGACGTCGTTGTTGAGGGCGAAGACGATCCCGGCGGTACGGCGACAGGTGCGCAGGTACTCCTGGAGCAGCTCCAGCTCGCGGATGCCGCTCTCGGTCAACAGAGCCTGCTGGATCTGCCCGGCGGTCGTCTTGGCCAGCGTGAGCAGCAGCGGGTCGGCGTCCTTGCGCCAGCAGGTCAGGTCCACCGCGCCGATGGTCTTGCCCGAGATCGGATGGTGGATCGGCACGCCGGCGCAGGCCAGGTCCTCGAGGTGCTCGGCGTAGTGCTCGTGCCCGAACACGTGCATCGGCCGGCCGCCCTCCAGCGCCGTGCCGATGCCGTTCGTGCCGACGTACTCCTCGGCGTAGCTGAAACCCGGCGCCAAATTCACCCGATCGAGGTGCGCGTCGAGATCACGACCGGCGTCCATCCGGGTGAGCACGAGCCCCTGCGGGTCGGTGAGGATGATGCTGATCGGCTGGCCGTCGAGGTGCTCGCGCAGATGGCGCAACACCGGCAAGGCGCTGCGGGTCAGCGGCGTGTCGAGGTCCGGGTCGCGCACATAGGACAAATCGACATGATCGGCGGCCACGTTGAAGCGCCTGGACCGCCACCACGAGGCAAGGATCGCGTCGCGCACCTGGTTGGGATCGACGTCCTCGGCGGTCAGGAACTGTTCACGTGTCCTGGCAAGCTGCTCGCCATCAGTTATCTGGTAGGGAATCTTCGAACCCGGAAGCATGGGGCCCCCTTGTTCGCTCGAACCGCGCCGGCCCGCGCGGGATCGCCGCTGCACACTCCTGTTACATCGTGGTTACACGTTACGCGCCGTGTCGACGCCGACCGTCTCATGTTGAGACCCCAGAGCCGGCCGGTGGGTGTGGACTCGGGCGATGGAGCCGACGCGCGAGTCGTTCAACCCGTGGAGCGTCGTCAACGTGGTCTTCCACCACCTCGCGGCGCAGGGCCTGCATCCGATCCTGGGCGGGGCCGACCCGGGCGCGCCCGCCGCCGAGTTGCTCCGGGCGTTGGGCATCGAGCCCGCGGCCGAGGGTGACCGGCAGGTGGGCGAGAACGTCAAACGGCAGCTCGCCGAGATCCGGGCGGCGATGTTCGACGAGGCAGGCTCCTGACTCAATGTGAGACCGCACCCCGAGCCGACGTGCGGTCTTATCCGTCGCATGGCGCACAGTCAACGGTGAGGAGTGACCCATGAGTCGGCAGAGCGTGGCCAGGGCTCATCAGAAGATCCAGGAGTTGTCCTGGGAACCCATGTACCACGAGCCGGTGTCCCACTACGGAACCGACTACACCTTCCGCAAGGCGCAGAAGAAGGACCCGCTCAAGCAGGTTCTCCGGTCGTACTTCCCGATGCAGGAGGAGAAGGACCACCGGGTGTACGGCGCCTCCGACGGCGCGATCCGCGGCAACATGTTCCGCCAGGTGCAGGAGCGCTGGCTGGAATGGCAGAAGCTGTTCCTGTCGATCATCCCGCTGCCGGAGATCTCCGCGGCCCGCGCGATGCCGCTGCTGTTCCGCACGGTCCCGAACCCGGAGCTGCACAACGGCCAAGCCATCCAGATGATCGACGAGGTCCGGCACTCGACGATCCAGCAGAACCTCAAGCGCCTGTACATGAACAACTACATCGACCCGGCCGGCTTCAACTCGAGCCTGCGCAACTTCCAGAACGACTACTGCGGCACGATCGGCCGGCAGTTCGCCGAGGGCTTCATCACCGGCGACGCGATCACGGCCGCCAGCATCTACCTGACGATCGTCGCCGAGACCGCGTTCACCAACACGCTGTTCGTCGCGATGCCGGCCGAGGCCGCCGCGAACGGCGACTACCTGCTGCCGACGGTGTTCCACTCGGTGCAGTCCGACGAGTCGCGGCACATCAGCAACGGGTACGCGACGCTGCTGATGGCGCTCGCCGACGAGGGCAACCACCAACTGCTCGAGCGCGACCTGCGGTACGCCTGGTGGAACAACCACCGCGTGGTCGACGCGGCGATCGGGACCTTCATCGAGTACGGCACGAAGGACCGCCGCAAGGACCGCGAGTCGTACGCCGAGATGTGGCGCCGCTGGATCTACGACGACTACTACCGCTCGTACCTCGTACCGCTGGAAAAGTATGGTCTGGTCATTCCGCACGACCTCATCGAGGAAGCCTGGAACCAGATCTGGAACAAGGGCTACGTGCACGAGGTCGCCCAGTTCTTCGCGACCGGCTGGCTCGCCAACTACTGGCGGATCGACCCGATGACCGACAAGGACTTCGAGTGGTTCGAGCACAAGTACCCGGGCTGGTACGACCGGTACGGCAAGTGGTGGGAGAACTACAACCGCCTGTCCACGCCTAACGGGCACCACCCGATCGTCGCCGAGGACGTCGACTACCAGTACCCGCACCGCTGCTGGGTCTGCATGGTCCCGTGCCTGGTCCGCGAGGACATGGTGATGGCCGAGGTCAACGGCCAGTGGCGCACCTACTGCCACGAAGCCTGCCGGTGGACCGACGTCGAGGCGTTCCGCCCGACCTACCAGGGCCGCGAGACGCCCAACATGGGCCAGCTCATCGGGTCCCGCGAGTGGGAGACGCTCTACCACGGCTGGAACTGGGCCGACGTCGTCTCCGACATGGGCTTCGTCCGCGACGACGGCAAGACCCTCGTGGCGCAGCCGCACCTCAACCTGGACCCGTCGAAGATGTGGACACTCGACCACCTGCGCCGGATGGACCCGTTGCTCAGCCCCAACGTGCTGCTCAACGAGATGACGGACGAGGAGCGCAACGCGTTCCACGCCGCCTACATCCAGGGTGGACCGGCCGGTCGCCCGGCTCGCACCGACGCGTAACGGCCGATCATGGGCGAGAAGCACCGGGTCCGGTTCGAGCCCGTCGGCATCGAGATCGAGGTCGACGAGGAGCAGACCGTGCTGCGCTCCGCGTCCGAGCAGGGGCTGATGCTCATGCACGGCTGCAAGGAGGGCCAGTGCGCGGCCTGCAAGTCGTTCGTGCTCGACGGCGACGACATCGAGCTCGACCGGTACTCCACCTTCGCCCTGCCCGACTACGAGAAGGAGGAGGGCTTCACGCTCCTCTGCCGGGCGCACGTCTACGAGGACGTGACGATCGAGCTCCTCAACTTCGACGAGGAGATGATCCGGTCCGGGCTGCCCATCCAGAACGCCGTGGCGGAGGTCGTGTCGATCGACCCGGTGACGCACGACCTCCGGCACCTCGTCCTGCGGCTGATCGAGCCGGCGGACCTGACGTTCTTCCCCGGCCAGTACGTGGACATCGCGGTGCCCGGCACCGACGCCACGCGCTCGTTCTCGATGGCGAACACCTCCAGCCGTGAGGGCGGGCGGCTGGAGTTCGTCATCAAGGTCTACCCGGACGGACTGTTCTCGTCGTTCCTCGACGGCCGGCTGGCGGTCGGGGACCGGCTGGACCTGACCGGACCCTTCGGGGTCTTCACGCTCCGCGAGGGGCACGACGAGGACATCGTCTTCGTCGGCGGCGGCGCCGGGCTGGCGCCGATCCTGGCCCTGCTGCGCTCCATGGCCGAGCGCGGCATCGACCGCCGGGCGGTGTTCTACTACGGCGCCCGGCGCCGCCGCGACCTCTGCTTCGTCGACGAGCTCAAGGCGCTCGAGGACAAGCTGCCCAACTTCCGCTTCGTGCCGGCGTTGTCGGAGCCCTCGGACGACGAGGGTTGGGAGGGCGAGGTCGGCCTGATCACCGACGTGGTCAAGCGGCACGAACAGAACCTGAGCCGCGCGCACGCGTACCTCTGCGGGCCGCCCCCGATGGTCGAGGCGGCCATGCCGCTGCTCGGCCTGCTCGGCGTGCCCGACAAGCACATCTACTTCGACAAGTTCACGACGACAGGTGGGGAGGTCTGATGACGACCGCGACGGAACGTAGCGTTCCCAAGCCCGTCTTCACCGACGCCGAGGCCGGCGCGAAGGAGTTCCCGGACTCGACCGCGCGCCGGTTCAACTACTACGTCCCGCAGAAGCGCAAGCAGACCCACTACGAGGACGTGACCGTCGAGGTCCAGCCCGACCCGCGGCACTACCTCGCGCAGGGCTGGCTGTACGGGTTCTCCGACGGCCGCGGCGGCTACCCGCTCGACTGGACCGTGCTGAAGGCGTGGGGCTCCGACCGGCCCGAGCCCGTCCGTGGTCCGGGTTCCGGCGGCAAGGGCTACGAGTGGCCGGCGCACGGCTGGCACGAGTTCCGCGACCCCAACGAGGAATGGGAGCTGTCCCTCTACCGCTACAACGCCAACGTCGTGCGCCAGGTCGGCCAGAACGTCGAGGCCGCCCGCCGCTCGAAGGCGTTCGGGCAGTGGAACCCCAACTGGGTGCGGTTCGTCGAGCGGCACGTCGGCGCGTGGATGCACGTCGACCACGGCCTGGGCCTCTACCTGTTCGCCAACGCCAACCGGCGGGCGCCCACCAACATGCACAACAACGCGATCTCGGTGAACAGCATGCACCGCATCCGGGCCGCGCAGGACCTGGCGCTCTACGGGCTGACCCTCAGCGAGGAGATCGACGGCTTCGACGGGTCGGCGCACCTCGACGCGTGGAACAGCGACCCGGCCTGGCAGGGTGTACGCGAGACGGCCGAGCGCCTGACCGCGGTCGACGACTGGTGCGAGGCGGTATTCGCGGCGAACGTGGTGTTCGAACCGCTCGTGGGTGAGCTGTTCCGCAGCCACCTCGTGCAGCACGCCGCGCCCCGCAACGGCGACTTCGTCACCCCGACGATCGTCGGCGCCGAGGAGTACGACTTCTCCGAGCGCGACCTGCGCTACACGAAGGCGATGTTCGAGCTGCTGACCGCCGACCGCGAGTTCGCGGACCACAACAAGCGGATCCTGCACTCGTGGCTCGCCGACTGGGTGCCGGCCTCGATCGCCGCCGCCCGGGCGCTCCAGCCACTGTGGTCGCAGCCCGACGCGAAGCCGCCGCGCTTCGAGGACGCGCTGGACAGCGCCAAGAGCCGCTTCGCCGGCATCGTGACCGACCTCGGCCTCGAGACACCGAAGGAGCTGGCACAGTGACGCAGTTCAAGCTCTCGGAGAGCCCGTTCAAGTCCGACAACACGGCCTCCAACATGTGCGGCTTCACGCTGATGAACAACCAGGTCGGCGTCGTGGTGGCCGAGGTCATGAAGACCAAGCCGAACGTACGCGTGACCCCGCTGCCGTCGATGATCCGCGTCGACGCGCTCAACCGGATGGACGTCGTCTACGACGAGATCTCCGAGGCGCTCGGCGAGGAGCCCGGCTTCTTCGACGCGGCCGAGTTCGAGGAGAGCATGTCGACCCACTACGGCCGCATGATCCACGAGGACGACCGCACCATCATGTTCGCCAACCCCGAGGACGCCGCCGACTACATCGGCTTCGACCTCACCGCCGGATCGAGGTAGCCGCCTTGTACGAGAAGGACGGGGAGAAGTACTTCATCGTCGACAGCCACATGCACTACTGGCAGGCGGGTCCGGAGACCTGGGTGCCGGGTGCCGAGCACTACGCCAAGGGCTGGATCGAGTGCTTCCACGCGTATCAGGGCCTCGCGCCGGCAGAGACGCACTGGCCGATCGAGAAGTTCATGTCGTACACGGAAGACGACCTCATGAAGGACGTCTTCGACGAGGGCTACGTGGACGTCGCGGTGTTCCAGCCGACGTACCTGACCGAGTGGTACAAGGACGGCTTCAACACCACCGAGCGCAACGCCGCCCTGGGCGCCAAGCACCCTGGCAAGTTCATCCCCAACACCCGCTGGGACCCGCGCGAGGGCGAGGAAGGGCTCAAGAAGCTCGCCGAGAACGTCGATCGCTTCGGTTCCAAGGGCGTCAAGCTCTACACGGCCGAGTGGCGTGAGGGCTCGCGCGGCTGGAAGCTCAGCGACCCCGAGGCCTACAAATACCTCGAGGCCTGCCAGGAGCTTGGGATCGTCAACATCCACGTCCACAAGGGACCGACGATCTGGCCGCTCGACAAGGACGCGTTCGACGTGTCCGACATCGACCACGCCGCGACGGACTTCCCGGAGCTCAACTTCATCGTCGAGCACGTCGGCCTGCCGCGGATCGAGGACTTCTGCTTCATGGCGACCCAGGAGCCCAACGTGTACGCGGGCCTGTCGGTCGTCATCGGCGGCCTCATGCACGCCAGGCCGAAGTTCTTCGCGAAGGTGATGGGCGAGCTGCTGTTCTGGGTCGGCGAGGACAAGATGACCTTCGGCAGCGACTACGGCATCTGGGAACCCAAGTGGCAGGTCGAGGGGTTCGTCGACTGGGACTACCCGAGCGACGAGTTCTCGGACTACCCGCGGGTCACCACCGCCACCAAGAAGAAGATCCTCGGGCTCAACGCGGCGAAGCTCTACGGCATCGACGTGCCGGCGGAGTTCCGCCTCGACGCCGGCGAGGGCACCCCGGCGGCCCGGGAGGACGCCACGCTGGTCGAGTCGCCATGACCGAGCCTTGGCGAGGGCATCATCAGCTCAGACCGCCCGGGCAGGGCGGGTCACCACGGAGTGGGGACCCGTCATGACAGCAGCGGTCGGGTCGCGCACCCTCCTCGACGCGCTCGAGGGGGTGCGCGACCCCGAGCTCGACGAGCCGATCACGACGCTCGGCTTCGTCGCGTCGGCGTCGCTGTCGGCGGCCGGCGACGCGACCGTGCACCTGCGCCTGCCGACCTATTTCTGCGCGCCGAACTTCGCGTACCTCATGGTGGCCGACGCGTACGACGCGGTGTCCACGGTGGCCGGCGTCCGCCGGACGGAGGTGGTGCTCGACGACCACTTCGCCGCCGACGCGATCAACGAGGGGGTGGCCGCGCGGGCGGGCTTCGTCGCCTCCTTCGCGGGGGAGGCGGTCGAGGAGCTCGACGGGCTGCGGGTCAGCTTCCTCCGCAAAGCCGTGCTGGCCGGCACCGACCTGGTGTGCCGGCCACTTGTCGATGCGGGGTTCGCGCCGGCCGCGCTGTCGGCGCTGACGGTGGGCGAGGTGCCGCCGTCGCCGGCCCTCGACCGCCTGCGCCGGCGCCGCACGGAGCTGGGCCTGCCCGCGGACGACGACAGCCCCCTGCTCGTCGACCCGGCGTCAGGGGCGGCCATCGGCGACGAGGCGGTCCCGCTGCACCTGCGGCGGGCCCGGCTGACCCGCACCAGCCTCGACGCGAACACCGGCATCTGCCGCGGCATGCTGCGGCACCGCTACGGAGTGGAGGAGTCATGAAAGCCGTCCGGCTGCACGCGTACCACCAGCTGCCCGTGGTCGAGGACGTGCCCGAACCGACCGTGAAGGGCCCGTTCGACGTGCTCGTCCGGGTCGGCGGCGCCGGCGTGTGCCGGACCGACCTGCACATCGTCGAAGGGCAGTGGGCGCAGGCGATGGCGCCGCCGCTGCCCTACACGCTCGGGCACGAGAACGCCGGCTGGGTGCAGGACGTCGGCTCGGCGGTGTCGAGCGTCGCGGTCGGCGACACGGTGATCCTGCACCCGACGCCGACCTGCGGGCTGTGCCAGGCCTGCCGGGCGGGCAACGACATGCACTGCGCCAACAGCTCGTTCCCCGGCCTGTCCGGCGACGGCGGGATGGCCGAGTTCCTGCTGACCTCGGAGCGGGCGTGCGTGAAGCTCGACCCGGCCACGCGGCCGCAGGACGTCGCGGCACTGGCCGACGCCGGCATCACCGCATATCACGCCGTTCGCAAGGCCGTGCCGTTGCTCTACCCGGGCACCACGGCCGTCGTGATCGGCGCCGGCGGGCTCGGGCACATCGGCATCCAGTGCCTGGCGGCGCTGACCGCCACGAAGGTCATCGTGGTCGACCGCAACCCCGACGCGCTCAAGCTCGCCGAGCAGATCGGCGCGAACGAGACCGTGGTCGCCAACGGCGCGCAGGTGCAGGCGGTGCAGGACCTCACCGGTGGCCGCGGCGCCGACGTCGTGTTCGACTTCGTCGCCGAGCAGGGCGCCGAGCAGGACGGCTTCGCGATGACCGCGCCGGCGGGTTCCTACTTCGTCATCGGGTACGGCGGCACGGTGCAGATACCGACCCTGGACATCATCTCCACCGAACGCAACATCGTCGGCAACATCGTGGGCACCTACAACGACCTCGCCGAGCTGATGGTGCTCGCCCAGGCCGGCCGGGTCACCCTGCACACCCGCACCTATCCACTGGACGCCGCGGTCGACGCGATCCAGGACCTCGACGCCGGCCGGGTCCGCGGCCGCGCCATTCTCGTCCCTTAAGGAGCAGTAGCGATGGCCAAGGAACTGCGCTTCGGCGCGGACGCGCGTTCCCTCCTCCTCAGCGGCGTCGACAAGCTGGCGGAGGCGGTCAAGTCGACGCTGGGCCCGAAGGGGCGCAACGTCATCCTGGAGAAGATCACCGGTTCCCCGGTCGTCACCAACGACGGCGTGACCATCGCACGGGAGATCCACCTCAAGGACCAGTTCGAGAACATGGGTGCGCAGCTCGTCAAGGAAGCCGCGATCAAGACCAACGACATCGTGGGTGACGGCACGACGACGGCGACCGTGCTCGCGCAGGCGATCGTCCACGAGGGAATGCGGGCGATCGACGGCGGGGCGAACCCCGTACTCGTGAAGCGGGGTGTGGATCTGGCCGTGGAGAAGCTCGTCGAGCGCCTGCGGGCGGTGAGCCGGCCGGTGTCCACACAGGAGGAGCTGTCGCGGGTCGCGGCCATCTCGGCCAACGACGACGACGCGGTCGGCTCGGTCATCGCTGCCGCGCTGCACACCGTCGGCGACGCCGGCATCGTCACCGTGGAGGAGTCGCCGCGGCACGGCATGTCGGTGGAGTTCGTCGAGGGCTTCGAGTTCGACAACGGCTACCTGTCGCCCTACATGGTCACGAACCCGGCGAGCCTCGAAGCGATCGTCAACGACCCCTATATCCTGCTTTGCAGTGAAAAGATCACCAAGGTCCAGCAGCTGATGCCGATCCTCGACAAGATCATGCGGGCCCCACGCCCGCTGGTCATCGTCGCGGAGAATGTCGAGGGCACGGCACTGTCGATGCTGGCGCACAACCACGTCAACGGGGTCTTCCAGTGCGTGGCGGTGCGGGCGCCCGGGTTCGGCGACCGGCGGCTGCACAAGCTAGAGGACATCGCCGCGATCACCGGCGGCGCGGTCTACAGCCGGCACTCCGGCTTCACGCTGGAGACGATGACGATCGACCAGCTCGGCCGGGCGTCCCAGGTGCGGGTCAACGCCGAGCGCACGGCGATCATCGACGGCGGCGGCGACGCCGAGTCGGTCGACTTCCGGGTGACCCAGCTGCGAGCCGAGCTGGAGCGGGCCACCTTCGGCGCCGACGAGGACGTGCTGACCGAGCGGATCGGCGCGCTGTCCGGCAAGGTCGCCGTGATCAAGGTCGGCGCGCCGACCAACGCCGAGCTCAAGGAGCTCCAGCACCGGGTCGAGGACGCGCTGTCCGCGACCCGCGCCGCGATGGCCGAGGGGATCGTCCCCGGCGGCGGCGCCGCCCTGCTGCACGCCGAGGACGCGCTCGACGGCCTCGACGTCAAGGACGACAAGGCGACCGGCGTCGAGATCGTGCGCCGGGCGTTGACCGAGCCGGCGTTCCTGATCGCCGCCAACGCCGGCTACTCCGGCCAGGAGGTCGTCGACCGCATCACGAAGCTCGGTCCGGGCGAGGGCTTCGACGCGCTCGAAGGCAGGTTCGGCGACATGATCGAGATGGGCATCGTCGACCCGCTGCGGGTGGCCCGGTCGGCGCTGCAGAACGGCGCCTCGGTCGCCGGGCTGCTGCTGACCACCAACACGCTGGTCGCCGAGGAGCAGACGCCGTGGGGCGGCAGCGCGGCGCTGATGACCGAGTTCGGTCCATTGGACGAGGGCCTCAAGCAGCCCTCGCCCGACTCGAGCACACCGCAGTCGCTCGGCCTCGGCCCGTCGGTCGGGTAGCGCAGCCGTGGGACCGGTCAAGGGCGACGGCGTGGCAGTGCCCGCCGTCGCCCCGGTCGCCTCTGCGGCCGACACCGAGTCCGCGCTGCGCCAACTGCGGTCGCGGGGGCGGATGCGCGGAGCGGTGGCGCTGTTCGGGCCGGCGTTCGTGGCGGCCGTCGCGTACATCGACCCGGGGAACTTCGCGACGAACTTCACCGCCGGTGCCAAGTTCGGCTACACGCTCGTCTGGGTCATCGTCGTCGCGAACCTGATGGCGATGCTCGTGCAGTACCTCTCCGCGAAGGCCGGCGTGGCCACCGGCCGCGACCTGCCGGAGCTGTGCCGCGAGCACCTGCCCAAGCCGGTGTCCCGCGGCCTGTGGGTGCAGGCCGAGATCATCGCCATGGCCACCGACCTGGCCGAGTTCGTCGGCGCCGCCGTCGGTCTCTATCTGCTGTTCGGCGTGCCGCTGTTCGCGGCCGGCATCATCACGGCGATCGTCGCGTTCGCCATCCTGGCCCTGGAGCAGCGCGGCTACCGCCGCTTCGAGCTCGCGATCATCGCGCTGCTCGGGATCGTCTTCCTCGGCTTCCTGTACGACCTGCTGGTCGTCGGCGCCTCCCCGTCCGGCTTCGCCTCGGGCCTGGTGCCACACCTCGCCGGCGGCGAGAGCCTGCTGCTGGTCTGCGGCATCATCGGCGCGACCGTCATGCCGCACGTGGTCTACCTGCACTCGGCGCTGACCAAGTCCCGGGTCGCCTGCCGCGACGATGCCGAGCGCCGGGAACTGCTGCGCTTCCAGCGCCTGGACGTGGTGGTGGGCCTCGGCGCGGCCGGCCTGATCAACCTGTCGATGCTGGTGATCGCCGCGCAGCTGTTCAACGGCGGCGGGCGCTCCGACATCGACTCGATCGAGGCGGCCCACGCCGGCCTCGGGTCCATGGTGGGCGGTGGTGCCGCGCTGGCGTTCGCGGTGGCGCTGCTGGCGTCCGGGCTGTCGTCGTCGAGCGTCGGCACGTACGCCGGTCAGGTCGTGATGCAGGGTTTCATCCGCCGGCAGATCCCGCTGTTCCTGCGCCGCGCGGTGACGATGGCGCCCGCCCTGGTCGTCCTCGGGCTGGGCCTGCCGGCGACGGACAGCCTGGTGATCTCGCAGGTCGTGCTCTCGTTCGGCATCCCGTTCGCGCTGGTGCCGTTGCTGCTGCTGACCCGGCGCCGGGACATCATGGGCACCTTCGTCAACGGCCGCCTGACCAACATCGCCGCGGGTACGATCGCGGGCCTGATCATCGCCCTGAACGTGTTCCTGCTGTACGACACGTTCTTCGGCTAGAGCGCCGCCATCACCATCATGACCAGCCCAGCGAGGGTGACGCCCGCGCTGGTGACCAGGAACGCCGGGTTGTGCGCGCTCCACCAGCGGATCCGGGCCTGGACGCAGCCGGGGACCTCGTCGATGCGGACGACCCGGAGGGCAAACAGGTTGAGGGCACCGGTGAGGAGACCGAGCGCCCCGAACCCGGCCACCGTCTCGGCCACCTGCGCGAACGTCGTCGGCTGCATATCCGCATCCCACCGCCTGTCAGCGGCACCATCTGTCTCATCGTGAGACACACCGGCGGGTTTGTCGATGACCAGGATGGGAAGTCGACTTTTGATTCGTGTGGAGGTGCATGATGACGAAGATCCTGATCATTACCGGAGACGCGGCCGAGGATCTCGAGGTGATGTACCCCTACCAGCGCCTGCTGGAGGAGGGCTACGAGGTCACGTTGGCCGCGCCGACGGCGAAGAAGCTCCAGTTCGTGGTCCACGACTTCGTCGAGGGTTTCGACACGTACACGGAGAAGCCGGGTCACTCGTGGCCGGCCGACGCGGCGTTCGCGGACGTCGACCCGGCGGGTTACGCGGCCCTGGTGGTCCCCGGCGGCCGGGCACCGGAATACATCCGCACCGACGAGGACTGCCTGCGCCTCGTGCGGCACTTCGCCGAGGCCGGCAAGCCGATCGCGGCGCTGTGCCACGGCCCGCTGGTGCTGGCCGCCGCCGGCGTGCTGAGCGGCCGTTCGACGAGCGCCTACCCGGCCTGCGCGCCGGACGTCCGAGCCGCGGGCGGCACCTGGGTGGACAGCGAGGCCCACATCGACGGCTCTCTCGTCTCGGGCCGGGCGTGGCCGGACCACCCGGCCTGGATGCGCGAGTTCCTCAAGGTCCTCCGGGTGGCCGCGCCGGCCTGATCCCGACCGTGGCGGCGGTCACACGGCCGTCCTGTAACGCGGGCCGCGGCCCGCCCGTCCAGTTCCCGTATCGAGCAGGGTCCGACCGGCACGGTCGGACGGCACGAGGAGGAACGATGCGGGTATTGGTCGCGGGAGCAACCGGCGTGATCGGGAGCCGGCTGGTGCCGCTGCTGAGCGCGGTGGGGCACGAGGTGGTGGCGCTCGCCAGGTCCGCCGGGGCGGCGGCGGGCACCGGAGTCCAGGTGGTCGAGGCGGACGCGCTGGACCCCGTCGCGGTGCGCCGCGTGCTGCGGGCCGCCGCGCCGGACGCGGTGGTGAACATGCTGACCGCGATCCCGGCCGCGCCGAACCCGCGGCGGCTGGCCAAAGACTTCGCCCTGACCAACCGGCTGCGCGTCGAGGGCACGCGCAACCTCGTCGAGGCCGCGGGCGGTGCGCGGATCATCAGCCAGGGACTGGCGTACGCGTACCAGCCGGCGCCCGGACCGGCCAACGAGGACGACCCACTGTGGATGGACGGGACGCCGAGGCAGTTCGCCCCTGTGCTCGCGGCCCTCGTGGAGTTGGAGCGGCTGACGACCGCGGCGGGTGGGTTGGTGCTGCGGTTCGGGCACCTCTACGGCCCCGGGACGGCGTACGCCGCGGACGGGTCGTTCGCCCGCCAGGTCCGCGCGGGAAAGGTGCCGCTGGTGGGTGGCGGCCATGCGGTGTTCTCGTTCACCCACACCGGTGACGCGGCGAGCGCGGTGGTCGCCGCACTTGATCATGATACGGTCGGCGGCGTGCTCAACGTGGTCGACGACAACCCCGCTGAGCTGCGGAAATGGCTGCCCACATACGCGCGGACGCTGGGCGCCCCGGCGCCGAAGCCGGCACCGGCCGCGTTGGCCCGGCTGGCCGTCGGCGGGTGGGGAGTCGCCTTCATGAACGAGCTGCGCGGCGCCGGCAACGCCCGGGCCCGGCTGCAACTGAACTGGCGACCCCGGTACGCCTCGTGGACCGACGGTTTCGGCGGCACCGCGGAGCAGGCGGCCTGAGGTGGACGACCTGGAGGCCGAGTTCGAGCAGCTGCGGCCACGGCTGCTCGGGCTCGCCTACCGGCTGCTCGGCAGCATGTGGGACGCCGAGGACGTGGTGCAGGACGCGTACCTGCGCTGGACGCGCGCGGACCGGTCGGAGGTCCGCGAACCCCGCGCCTTCCTGGTGACGGTCGTGTCCCGCCTCGCCCTCGACCAGCTGCGTTCGGCGCGGGTGACCAGGGAGGCCTATCCGGGGCCGTGGCTGCCCGAGCCGGTCGCCGCGGACGCCTTCGGCCCGGCCGACTCGGCGGAACTGCGTGACACCCTGTCGTACGCGACCCTGCACCTGATGGAACGGCTCTCGCCGCCGGAGCGGGCGGTCTTCGTGCTCCGCGAGGCGTTCGACCTGCCGTACGACGAGATCGCCCGGATCCTCGGCAGTCCGCCCGGCACCTGCCGGCAGCAGCACCGCCGTGCGGCGCGGCGCCTGGCCGACGGCCGGGACGCCCGGTTCGCGCCGTCGGCGACCGCACACCGCGCGCTGCTCGGCCGCTTCCTGGCGGCCGCCCGCAGCGGCGACCTGGCCGCGCTGACCGACCTGCTGAGCGAGGACGTGGTCGCCTACAACGACGGCGGCGGCAAGGTCCGCGCCGCGCTGCGCCCGGTCACCGGCCGACCCGACGTGCTGGCCTTCGTGGCCGGTCTGCTGTCCCGCTACCCGATGGAGCAGGCGACCCTGGTCGAGGCCAACGGCGGCGCCGCCATCTGGTCGGTGATCGGCGGCCAGCGCCAACTGGTCGCGTTCGACATCCGCGCGGACCGCATCCACGCCATCTACGGCGTCCTCAACCCCGACAAGCTCACCCGCTTCACCACTGGAGACCGTCGAGGTTGACGACGATCGCCTCCTGGGTCGTGCGGGCGATCACCACCACGGCCTCCGTGTCCGGGTCCGGGTTCTCCTCGCGGTGCGGCACGTGCGGCGGCACGAAGACGTAGTCGCCGGGCCCGGTTTCGACACGGGTCTCCACCGGCTCGTCGCCCTCCAGGTCGAGGAACACGAACACCGGCGTGCCCGACAGGACGAAGATGGCGGTCTCCGAGTCGCCGTGGTGGTGGTTGCCGGAGTTCGTCAACGCCGGCACGTGGGTCTGGCCCATCCACAGGTGCGCGGCCCCGACGGTCTTGCCGCTGATCGCCTCCCGCCGGCGCATCCCGGTGGTTTGCGACGTCTGGTCGACCAGGCCGGCCGGTGCGACGCGGTGGAGGCGGCGGTGGAACGGGTCGATGCCGGCGGGCACCAACACGCCGCTGGGCGTACGGACGACGGACATCAGGCGGCTCCCAACAGCGGTGTGGCGGCGAGCAGGCGGGTCACGGAGGCGGCGGTGGTGTCCGCGAGCCGGGCGGGCAGGCCCCGCCGGCGCGACAGCGACAGCACCAGTGGTCGCGCGGCCGGCAGGTCGTCGCGGGCGACCAGCCCTTCGGGGCACTGTCCCAGCGTAGCCATCAGGGCGATGCCGAGGCCGGCCCGGACGGCCGCCTGCACGCCGGCCAGGTGTGGTGCCTCGGCGCCGACCTCGGCCGCGACGCCGCCGGCCGCGAGCGTTTCCAGCGCGCGGGTGCGCAGCGCGCAGGGCGCGTCGAAGGCCGCGATCGGGACGGGCTGGTCGCGGGCGGGCCGGCGCCAGCCCGGTGCGGCGTACCAGGTGAGGGTGAGCTGGCCGACCGCCTGTGCCTCGGGTTCGTCGGCCGGGCCGATCAGCAGCGCCAGGTCGAGCGAGCCCTCGGCCAGCCGGGACCGCAGTTGGGCGCCGCGGTCGATCCGGAAGCGGATCCGGTAGTCGGCGAACGTGCCGGTCAGCTCGGACGCGAGGTCCGGCAGCAGTTGGTCGGCGGCGTGCTCCGTCGACCCGATGACCAGCGTCGGATCGGCCTCCACGCCCAGGGCCCGCAACGCCTCGTCGTGCGCGCGCAGGATCCGCCGGGCGTGGCCGAGCAGCGCCTCGCCCTCGGGGGTGAAGCGGGAGCCGCGGCCGTGCCGCTCGACCAGCGCGCGGCCGAGCGTCTCCTCGAGGCGGCGCACGTGTTGGCTCACGGCGCCCTGGGTGAGGTGCAGCGACGCCGCCGCACGCTGGAAGCCGCCGCGGTCCGCGACGGCCACGAAGCTGCGTAGCGGAATGATGCCGAGGTTCCCGCGCATGCCTACCAGTTTACTAGGAATTCGATTAGCAGGGGTAATGGATCCACATCACAATCCGTCGTTGGACACCGCTCGTCGCGTCAACCCATACTCAGCTGCATGAGCCGGCGACCCGCAGTGCTGCTGACCAGTCGCCGCTGGCTCGACTACGGTCGAAGCGCGGCGGCCCTCTGTTGCTGACCCGGAGCTGGCACCGCCGCTAGCTCCGCCGCCCGCCCCGCATCCAGCTCGCTTCCGTCGCGACCCCGACGGCGTACCCGCGCGCCCTGCCGCGGTTCCGCCGCGTCGTCGCGCGCCTCCACGCACCCTCGAAGAGGACACAATGACTCGCAGACAGCTCAAGCTCGGCGCCGTGCTCCTTGGAGTCGGCGGCCCCGGCCAGCATCGCACCTGGCTCGATCCCGAGATTCCCGGCGACGCCAGCGTCGACATCCGCTGGTACGTCGCCCGCGCACAGCAGGCCGAAGCCGCCAAGTTCGACCACGTCTTCATCGTCGACAGCCAGTTCATCACCCCGGACTCGCCGCACCACTACCTCAACCGGCTCGAACCGCTCACGCTGCTGTCCGCGGTGGCGGTGCACACGACCCACATCGGGCTGGTCGGCACGCTGACCACCTCCTACAACGACCCGTTCAACGTCGCGCGCCGGTTGGCCTCGCTCGACGTGATCAGCGGCGGGCGGGCCGGCTGGAACGTCGTCGCCACCGGGGACGGCGGCACGGCGGGCAACTACGGGCGCGCCGAGCACTACGACTACGCCACCCGGTACGGCCGCGCCCTCGAACACGTCCGCGTGGTGCAAGGGCTCTGGGACTCGTACGAGGACGACGCGTTCCCCCGCGACAAGGAGCGTGGGGTGTTCTTCGACCCGTCGCGCCAGCACGCGCTGAACCACGTCGGCGAGCACTTCTCGGTGGTCGGGCCGCTCAACATCCAGCGGTCGCCGCAGGGTCAGCCGGTCATCTTCCAGGCCGGCGACTCAGACGAGGGCCGCGACCTCGGTGCCGGCATCGCCGATGCCATCTTCACCCACGCCCAGACGATCGAGCAGGGTCAGGCGTTCGCCCGCGACATCCGCGCCCGGGCCGCCGCCAAGGGACGCGACCCCGACAACGTCCTGATCGTCCCCGGCATCAGCCTGGTCCTCGCCGACACCGACGCGCAGGCCCGCGAGAAGGAGCGCGCGCTGCTGGGCGGCAAGGACTTCGACCGCGCGCTCAGGGAGCTCGGGCGGCCGTTCGGCTGGCACGACTTCACGCAGTACGACCTCGACGCGCCGTTCCCCGAACTCGGCGATCTCGGCGACCGCAGCTTCCGCACCCAGGCCGACCGGATCAAGAAGCTGGCCGCGGACAACGGTTTCACGCTGCGCCAGGTCGTGCGGCACCAGTTGGACTCGCGCCGGTCGCCGTTCGTGGGCTCGCCGCTCACGGTCGCCGACGAGATCCAGCGCTGGTGGGAGGCGGGTGCCTTCGACGGCGTCAACGTCACCGTCAACGCGCCGAGCGAGTTCGCCCGCTTCACCGAGGGCGTCCTGCCGATCCTGCGCGAGCGCGGCGTCGTCCGCAGCGAATACGAGGCCACCACCTTGCGCGGCAACCTCGGCCTGCCGGTACCGGCGAACGTGCACGCGGCCGCCCGCCTCCTGACCTCGGGGACGGTCTGACGATGACGCTCAGACGATGGGTCGCCGCCTTCGCCGCGCTCACCCTGGGACTGTCCGGTTGCGCCGGTGACGGCGGGAGCGGTGGCGCGGCCGGCGAGTCCACCCTGCGCTGGGCGGTGACGCTGCCCGCGCACTGGGACCCGGTGGTCAGCGGCAGCGGCGCCCAGTTCCGCATCCTGTCCCTGGCGTACGCCTCGCTCACCGAGATCGACGAGAACGGCAAGGCCGTGCCCGGCCTCGCGCAGAGCTGGGACTACAACGACAAGGGCGACGCGGTCACCTTCCACCTGCGACCGGGCCTGACGTTCAGCGACGGCGAGCCGTTGAACGCGGCCGCGGTCAAGGCCTACCTCGAGCGGGCGAAGACCCAGCAGAACTCGGCGCTGTTCGGCGACCTCACCTCGATCAAGTCCGTGACGGCGCAGGGCGACGTCGACGTGGTGATCGCGCTGAGCCAGGTCGACTACCAGATTCCGCTGCTGCTGGGGGAGCGGGTCGCGCAGATCACGAGCCCGAAGGCGGCGCTCGACCCGGCGAAGCTCGACCAGTCGCCGGTCGGTGCCGGGCCGTTCGTGGTCACCGAGAACGTGCCGGGCTCGCACGTCTACCTCAAGGAGAACCCCGACTACTGGGACGCGGCCAACATCCATGTCGACCGGGTGGAGCTGCTGCCGGCACCCGACGCCGCGACCATCGTCTCCGGGCTCAGGACCGGCGTGTACGACTTCGCGAACCTCGCCGCCGCGCAGATCAAGACGGCCGAGGCGGCGGGGCTCGACGTCGTCTACCAGCCGGGGTTCAACGCGTCGAACATCAGCATCAACGTCAACAAGGAACCGTTCACCAACCCGAAGGTCGTCGACGCGGTCCGGTACGCGACGAACCGGCAGGAGTACGTCGACAAGATCACCTTCGGCAAGGGCAAGGCGACCGATCAGCCGTTCCCGCCGGGCTACATCGCCTACGACGAAGAGTCCGCCAACCGGTACCCGTTCGACCCGGAGAAGGCCAGGCAACTGCTGGCGGAGGCGGGCTACGCGCCGGGCCAGATCAAGGTCGACCTGGTCATCCAGGGTGCCCTCTATGCGACCGCGTCCGAGATCGTGCAGTCCCAGCTCAAGGCCGTCGGCATCGACGTGACCATCAAGGTCGACCCAAACTGGGAGAAGCCGTTCTTCGCCAAGGACCTCACCCTTTCCGTGTACGGGACGACCGGCCGCGAGTCGCCGGTGCAGACGCTGACCGCCCACTTCGGACCCGACGGGCCGCTCAACCTGAGCACGCCGTACCAGCCGGCCGGCTTCGAGGCCGCCGTCGCCGCCGCCCGCGGCACGCCGCTGGACTCGCCCGACTACGCCGCCAAGCTGCAGGCGGCGACCCGGGCGGGGCTGGAGAGCAGGGCGTTGGTGTTCACGTACTCCCAGCCGAACATCTTCGTGAAGACCGCGAAGGTCTCCGACCTCACGCCGATCCCCGGCCAGATCCACTGGACCGGGCTGCGGGTCCAGCCGTGACCAGGTTCCTGCGGGCCACGGCACGCGTACTCGGCCGATCTGTGGCGATCTTCGTGCCGGTGTTCCTGGTGGCGACGTTCGTGACGTTCGCGCTGCGCGCGCTCAGCGGGCTCAGCCCGGCCAACCTCCAACTCGGCGAGTCGGCCACCCCGGAGGCCGTCGCGGCGATCGAGCACCAGTGGGGACTGGATCGGCCGTTCCTGACGCAGTACGCCGACTGGTTCGGCGACCTGCTCCGCGGCGACCTCGGCACGAGTTGGCACAACGGCGCCGAGATCTCCCGGCTGCTCGCCGAGGGCGCCGTGATCAGCCTTTCGGTGGCCGGGTTGGCCCTGCTCATCGGCGTGGTCTTCGGGTTCGGCTTCGGCGTCCTCGCGGCACTGCGCCGCACCACCTGGGTCGACCGGGCCGTCACCGGCGTCATGACGTTCATCTCGGTGATGCCGTCCTTCGTGGTCGGCATCGCACTGGTGGGCGTGCTCGCGGTGGGCCTGGGCTGGTTCCCCTCCGCCGGTTATGCGCCGGCGGAGCGGGGGTTCGGGGTGTGGCTGGCGCACATCACGCTGCCGGCGATCGCGCTGAGCTTCGACACCGTCTCCGACGTCGCCCGGCAGCTGCGGGCCGGGCTGGTGGCGGCGTACCGGGAGAACTACGTGACCGGCGCCGTGGTGCGCGGCCTCGGTCCACATCGGATCTTCTTCCGGCACGTGCTGCGCAACGGGATCGGGCCGTCCCTGGCGGTGCTCGGGCTGAAGTTCCCGAACCTGCTCGGCGGCGCCGTGGTCACCGAGGCCATCTTCGGGATGCCGGGGTTCGGCCAGTTCGCCGCCGGCTCCGCGCAACGCGGGGACGTGCCGGCCGTGCAGGGCGTCCTCGTCGTCTCGGTCGTCCTCGTCGTGGTGTTCAACCTGCTGGTCAACCTGATCCTGGCGCGGGTGGCGCCGGCGTCGGCGCGGGGGGTGTGACATGCTCCGCCGGATCGCCCGGCTGACCACGGGCCGCATCGCACTCGGCATCCTCGCGACCGTCGGGCTGCTGGCGGTGTTCGGGCCGGTGCTCGCGCCGTACGACCCGCTCGAGAGCGGCGCCGACATTCTCGCGTCGCCGTCGTGGGCGCACCTGCTCGGCACCGACTATCTCGGCCGGGACGTGCTCAGCCGGCTGCTCGACGGGTCCCGGGTCAGCATCCTCGGTGCCGTCCAGGTGGCCCTGATCGCGCTGGTGGTGGGCGTGGTCCCCGGGATCCTGTCGGTCTATCTCGGCCGGCCGTTCGAGTGGCTGACGCTGCGCCTGGCCGACACCCTCGTCGCCCTGCCGTTCCTGGTGTTCGCGGTCGCCGTCACCGCGCTGCTCGGCAACGGCATCCCGCAGGCGATGTTCGTGGTCGGCATCATGGTCTCGCCGCTGTTCTACCGGGTCGCCCGGGCCGCGACGCTGTCGGTCGCCCGGTCGCAGTACGTGGAGGCGGCGATCATCGCCGGCGCGTCGGTCGGCTGGGTGATCCGCCGGCACGTCTGGGTCAAGGTGCTGCCGCCGATCGCGGTGGCGCTGGCCAACACCACCGGCGTCGGTTTCGTCGTGGTGTCCAGCCTGACGTTCCTCGGCATCGGCGTGCAGCCGCCCGCACCGACCTGGGGCGGCGTGCTCGCGGCGGACCTCGGCTACCTCAGCTTCCAGCCGTGGGCGCCGCTGGTGCCGACCGCCCTGATCATGGCCACCGTCTGGGCCTGCAACCTGCTCGCCGACGCCATCCGCGACGTCACCGGCGAGGCCGGCCGGGCACTGCTCAACACCCGCACAGTGCGCGCTGGCCTGTCCGGCGCGGGAAGGGAGGCGTGATGGCGCTGCTGTCACTGCACGACGTCCGGATCCACGACGGCGTCGGCGACCGGGACGTCGTCAAGGGTGTCTCGTTCGCGCTGGAGGCCGGCCAGGCCGTCGGCATCGTGGGGGAGTCGGGCAGCGGCAAGACGCTGACCTGCCGGGCGGTGCTGGGCATCCTGCCACCGCATTTCACGGTGTCGGGCGGGGCGATCTCGGTGGACGGCCGCGACGTGGCCGGGCTGACCGGCAGGCAGTGGACCGCGCTGCGCGGGGCGACCGTCAGCGCCGTCTTCCAGGACCCGGCGTCGTATCTCAACCCGTCGCTCAAGGTCGGCGGCCAGATCGCCGAGGTGGTGCGGGTCAAGAAGGGGCTCAGCCGGCGGGACGCCCGGCGCCGGGCGGTGGAACTGCTCGACGCGCTGCGCCTGCGCGACCCTGCGCAGGTCTACCAGCAGTATCCGCACGAGCTCTCCGGCGGGATGCTCCAGCGGGTGCTGATCGCCACCGCGATCGCCGCCGACCCCCAGGTGCTCATCGCGGACGAGGCGACCACCGCGCTCGACGTCACGGTGCAGGCGGAGATCCTCGACCTGCTCGCCGAGCTGCGCGAGAGCACCGGGCTGGCCCTCGTCGTCGTCTCGCACGACCTGGCCGTCGTCGCGCAGCTCTGCGACGAGGTGCTGGTCCTGCGCGACGGCGAGACCGTCGAGCAGGGGCCGGTCGAGCGGATCCTTTACGAACCGCGGCACGCGTACACGCGGCTGCTCATCGCCGAGCACGAGCAGTACGGGCTCGACCGGGTGCGGGAGCTGGCCCATGTCGCCTGAGCCCGTGCTGGCGGTCACCGACCTCGACGTGCACTACCGCCGCCGGCAGGGCCGGCTGCACGCCCTGCGCGGGGTCAGCCTGTCGGTCGCGCCCGGTGAGACCGTCGGCGTCATCGGCGAGACCGGCTCCGGCAAGTCGACCCTCGCCCGGGCCGTCGTCGGACTCGTCCGCCCGTCCGCCGGACGGATCACCGTCGCGGGGGCGGAGGTCACCGCGTTCCGCGCCCGGCAGTGGCGGGCGCTGCGCCGACGCGGCATCGTTCAGTACGTCTTCCAGGACCCACTGCGCAGCCTCGACCCCGACCTGACCGTCGAGGAGTCCCTCGCCGAACCACTGCTCATCCAGGGCCGGCCGCGCCGGGAGGCCGTCGAGCGGGTGCGGGCCTACCTCGCCCGGGTGCGCCTCGACGAGGAGCTGTTGTCGCGGCTGCCGGGCGAGCTGTCCGGCGGTCAACGCCAGCGGGTGACGATCGCCCGGGCCCTGGTGACGGAACCACGGGTGGTCATCCTCGACGAGCCCGTCAGCGCCCTCGACGCCGCCAACCGGGTGAAGGCGCTCGAGCTCCTCACGTCGCTGCGCGACGCCGGGACCGCGCTCGTGTTCATCTCGCACGACCTCGGCTCGGTCGCCGGGGTGGCCGACCGGATCGCCGTGCTCTACCGGGGCGAGATCGTCGAGGACGGTCCGGCCCGCGCCGTCGTCAACACGCCACGGCATGCGTACACCCGCCTGCTCGTCGGCTCCGCACCGACCCTGCGCTCCGCCCGGGCCGACCGGGCCTCGCGGCGGAGGCTGCGCGCGCTGCTCCGCACCGAGGAAGGGATCCGCCATGACGTCTGAACGCGATTTCACCGCCCCGCCGGGGCTGCGTACCCGGGGGACCGTCGTCGTGGTCGCCGGCCGGGGCGAGACGCCGGACAGCTACGCCCGGTTCGGTGCGCGGCTCGCCGCCGACGCGTACCGCGTCCGGGTGCTGTCGGCCCCGTCGAGCGAGTTCGCCGCCGCCCTGGGCGCCGCTGTCAGCGGCATCGCGGACCGGGTCGGGCCGCTGGTCCTGGTCGGCGCCGACACCGGAGCCGTCGCCCTGGGTGCGCTCGTCGCCCGCCCGCAGCGCTGGGCGCGATGGTGGCCGGACGCGGTCGTGCTGGCCGGGCTGCCGGGCCACGACACCCACCGGGTGCTCGACTGGGACGAGGAGCTCGACGCCCGCACCCACTGTCCGGTCCACCGTGGCGTGCTCACCGACGACCCGTCGGTCCGGCCGGGTGCGCTGGCCGCGGCCGTACCGGCGGATCTGCTCGACGCCGTCTACGGCAGCACCGCCGACGTGCCGCACCTGCTGCTCGTCGGCGACGCCGACCCGCTCGCCGACCGGGCCGCCCTCGGCCGTTTGGCCAAGGCGTTGCCGGCGGTGCGGCTGTCGGTCGTCCGCGGCGCCCACCACGACGTGCTCAACGACCTGTCGCACCGCTCGGTGGCCGCGCACGTGGTCATGTTCCTGGAGGCGCTGCGCGGCACGCCGCCGCTCGCCCCGATCGTCGAGACCGAGACCAGCAGCTGGTGAAGGAGACTCCGATGGTTGCATCCCTTGGTCCGGACTCGTTCCGGACGTTGCTGCGCCGCCACGCCGCGACGGTCACCGTCGTCACGGCGCCCGGCACGCCACCCGCCGGGTTCACCGCGACGTCGTTCACGTCGGTGTCCCTGCGGCCGCCGCTGGTCTCGTTCTGCCTCGACCGCGCCTCGTCGAGCTGGCCGACCCTCGCGCGGGCGTCGCACGTGGGCGTGCACCTGCTGGGCGAGGGCCAGCAGGACGTGGCCCGCACGTTCGCCACGAGCGGCATCGACCGCTTCACCGCGTACGCCGACTGGCGCCTCGGACCGTTCGGGGTGCCCCTGCTGGCGGCGCCGGTCGCCTGGCTGCTGTGCCGGGTGACCGAGCGGGTCACCGCCGGCGACCACGCGATCGTGCTGGCCGAACCGGTCGACGGCGAGCACGACGAGAGCGGCCGCCCGCTGCTCTACCACATGGGCGCCTACGGGTCGGTCGCCGCTCGGGCCGCGGCATGAGCGCGGTGGTCGCGCTGATCGGCAACCCGCGACCCGGTTCGCGCACCCGGGCCCTGGCCGACGCGGCCGTCGCCGAGCTGTCGGCCCGGGCCGGGCTCGCCCGGCCGACCGTGTTGGAGCTCGGTGAGCTCGTCGGCGTCACGTTCGGACCCGAGCCCGCGGTGGCCCGGTCACCGTTGGCCGACCCGTTCGCCGTCGTTCGCGCGGCGCGCCTGCTGTTCGTCGCGACACCGACCTACAAGGGCACGTACACCGGGCTGTTGAAGGTCTTCCTGGACCGGTTCGGCCACCACGAACTGTCCGATGTGGTCGCCGTGCCGGTCGCCGTCGCGGCGTCGGAGGCGCACCGGCTGTCGGTGGGCGCGGCCCTGCGCGATCTGCTCGCCGAGCTGGGTGCCGCCGTGCCGGCACCGCCCCTTGCCGTCCTGGAACCCCAGGCGGCGGCACCCGCCGAGGCGGCCGCGCGCTGGGTGGCCGCACACGGCGACACCGTGACGGCCGCCCTCGCCGCGGCGCCGGTCCGATCGCCTACCTGAGCCGCTCGTCGCTACCGGTTCGGCGACAGCTCGGCCGGGAAGGTCGTGCCGGTCAGCTCTTCCGAGATCCGCCAGACGCGGTCGGCCTCGTCGGTGCTGCGGAGTCGGGAGTAGACGGTCTGCTCCGCGGGCGGCCCGGACAGGTTGCCGAGGCCGCTCGGGCCGTAGAAGCGCGCGCCGCGGGCGGTCGGTGAGGTGGCGGCCAGCAGGGCCGGCAGGGCCGCTGACTCGACCGTGCCGGCCAGGATGCCGCTGCGGGAGAACAGGCGGATGAGACGTACACCCGCGGTGTCCTTGGCTCTGCCCAGCTCCGGGCGGGCGGCCAGCAGGTTCGTGGGCGCGATGCCGGGATGGGAGATGTTGCTGGTGATCCCCCAGCCGCCCGCCTGGCTGCGGCGATCCAGTTCGAGCCCGAACAGGCCAAAAGCGATCTTGGACTGGCTGTACGCGCGCCGGGCGTGATAGGACCGTTCCCAGTGCAGGTCGTCCCAGTTGATGGCGTTCTCGTTGGCGGCGACGCTGATCTGCGACGTCACCCGGGCGCGGCCCGCGCGCAGCAGCGGCAGCAGGTTCGCGACCAGGGCGAAGTGGCCCAGGTGGTTGCTGCCGAACTGCAGCTCGAAACCGTCCGCCGTGACCTGCCGGGTCGGCGGCGTCATCACGCCGGCGTTGTTGACGAGGATGTGGATCGGACGGTCCTCGCCGCGCAACCGGTCGCCCAGGGCGGCGACCGAGTCCAGCGACGACAGGTCGAGATCGCGCAGGGACACGACGGCATTCGGGTGCTGCTGTTTGATCCTCGCGACCGCCGCCTCGCCTTTGCGGCGGTTGCGCACGGGCATGACGACCTCGGCCCCGGCGGCGGCTAGCCGGGCCGCGAGACCCACCCCGACGCCGTCGCTGGCGCCCGTGACGACGGCCAGCTTTCCGGCCAGGTCGGGAACCGTGATCTCCGGTCGGGTGCGTGCCATTGTGCTGCTCCTCGTTTCGGCGGTGCCTCGAATGTGGCTGCGCATTCACGCTGCACCCGATTCGAGGGCTTATCCACGGCCTCTGAATCCCAGGCCGCCAGGGTGGGATTGACAGTCCGAGGTTGGGTTCCGGCGCCGGTGATAGAAAGGAGAAATGATCGATCGAGCCGGGCTCGCGGAGTTCCTGCGTCGCCGCCGGGAGTCACTGCAGCCCGAGGACGTCGGCCTCCCGCGCGGCCAGCGGCGCCGGACGACCGGTCTGCGCCGCGAGGAGGTCGCGGCGCTCTGCCACATCTCCGCCGACTACTACAGCCGGTTGGAGCGGGAGCGCGGGCCACACCCGTCCCCGCAGATGATCGCCTCGCTCGCGCAGGGCCTGCACCTGTCGCTCGACGAGCGCGACCACCTGTTCCGGCTGGCCGGGCACAACCCGCCGACGCGCGGCGCGATCAGCGAGCACATCAGCCCGGGGCTGCTGCGCATCTTCGACCGGCTCACCGACACCCCCGCCGAGATCGTCACCGAGTTGGGGGAGACGCTGCGGCAGACGCCGCCGGGGGTGGCGCTGACCGGCGATCTCACCCGCTACACGGGTCCCTCACGGAGCATCGGCTACCGGTGGTTCACCGACCCGGCCACCCGGGCGCTGTACCACCCGGACGACCACGCGCTGCACTCCCGCGTCTTCGCCTCGGGCCTGCGCAAGCTGGTCACCCTGCGCGGCCCCGACTCGTGGGCGGCCCACCTCCAAAAGCTGCTGCTGGCCCAGAGCGAGGAATTCCGGTCGGTCTGGCAGGAACACGAGGTGGGCATCGGATACAACGACGTCAAGCGTTTCATCCATCCCGAGGTCGGCCTGCTCGAACTCAAATGCCAATCACTTGTCGACCCGGAGCAGTCACACATCCTGCTCGTCTACACCGCCGTTCCCGGCACTGAAAGCTACGAGAAACTGCAACTGCTCTCCGTCATCGGCGCCCAACAGATCGGGTCGACGTAGGGCGAGGGTCACAGCACCGCGTGGACGGAGGAGACCGCGCTCGCGCCCTCGCCGACGGCCGTGGCGACCCGCTTGGTCGAGCCCGCCCGGAGGTCGCCGACCGCGAAGACCCGCGGCGCGCTGGTCTGGAACGGCAGGGTCGGACCGGCGGAGTCGGTGAGGACGAAGCCGTGCTCGTCCTTCGCCACCTGCGACAGCCAGCCCGAGACCGGGTCGGCGCCGATGAAGCAGAACAGGGCGCGGGACTCGATCGTGTGCTGGCGTGCGTCGGACCTTTCGGATCTTCGCAGGACGACCGCGTCAAGGGTGTCGTCGCCGCCGAGCTCGCCGACGACGCAGCCGGCGTGCGTGCGGATCCTGGCATGCGCCTGGATCCGGTCGGTCAGGTAGGACGACATGCCTGCTCCGAGGTCGGCACCGCGGATGACCAGGTCCACCGTCGCGCCGTGGGCCGCCAGTGACAAGGCGGCCTGCCCGGCCGAGTTGGCGCCGCCGACGACCGTCACACGCTGGTTCTCGTAGCCTCGGACGTCCAGCTCGGTCGCCGCGTACCGGATGCAGCCCGCCTCCTCGAACGCCGCCCACCCCGGGACGTCGAGACGCCGGTAGTGCGCGCCCGTCGCGGCGATCACCGCACGGCATTCGATGCGCACGCCGTCCGCCAGCAGCACGGCGGGCCGCCGGTCGTCGGACAGGTCCAGGCCGGCCACCGCGCAGGGTGCGTGCATCCGCACGCCGAACTTGAGCGCCTGCACCATCGCCAGCCGGGTCAGGTCGGCGCCGCTGACGCCCGCGGGAAAGCCCAGGTAGTTCTCGATCCGGGCACTCTTGGCCGCCTGACCGCCCAGCCCGGTGCGGTCCAGCAACACCGTGGCGAGCCCTTCGGACGCCGCGTAGACGGCGGCGGCCAGGCCCGCGGGGCCGGCGCCTACCACGACGACGTCGACGGGACGCCCGTCGTCGCGATAGGTGAGCCCGAGCACCTCGGCGACCGCCCCGGGGGTCGCCCGCCGCAGCGTCGACCCGTTGACGGTCGCCGCCGGGAGCTCGTCCACGCCGAGCCCGGCGAGTCTCATCAGCGACTGTCCCGCTTCCGAGGCCGCGTCGAGCCACGAGTGCGGCAGCAGCATCTGGGTGAGGTAGCCGCGCAGGTCCCGCGTCCGCGCGGCGTCCGGCCGGCCGACGACCTCGAGGACGTTGCCGGCCGCGTCGCGGATCACCTCCCGTCGTTCCCGGAACGCCGCGAGGAGCACGTCGGCGATGTCGACCTGCTCGGCGAGGGCCCGCCGCAACTGGGCGGGCCCGATCCGCACCACGGTGCCGGCCGACACCACCCGCCCGGTCAGGTAGACGTGCTGGCCGGTCAGCAGGTTGAGCTCACCGAGGAAGTCGCCGGGACCGCCCTGGTAGATCAGGCGCTCAGGCTCGATCGCCGTCGCGTCCCTGACGATGTCGACGGTCGCCGTCCGGAGCAGGAAGAAGTCGTACGCCGTGTCTCCGGTCCGGAACAGGTCCCGGCCGGCCTCGGCGTGTTCGGGCTCGCCGTAGTCGGCCAGCCGGTCGAACTGGTCGCCGTCCAGGGTCGGCCCGCGGGGCGCCTCCACGGTCGTCCTCAGCCGGCCGTCTCGTGGGCCGCCCGCTCGATGAAAGCCACGGTCGTGTCCGGGTGGGAGACGAAGACCATGTGCGAGGCACCCTCGACCGTCTGCACGGTGGAGTTGGCCCGCTTGGCCATGAAGTCCTGCAAGGCCGGCGGGATGATCAGGTCGGCGCCGCTGATCAGGTTGTAGCTCGGGATCGTGTGCCACGCCTGCGGGCCGGCGGCGGGTTCGCCGAAGGCGCTGCCGGTGGCCGGCCGCTGCGCGATCGCGAAGAGCGCGGCCTCCTCGGCGGGCACGTCGCCCGCGAACCGGGCGTGGAAGACACTCGGCTCGATGTAGAGGTCGACCTGACCGCCGGGCAGCGGCACGACCTTCAGCGACTCGTTCACCGTGCTGCCCGGGAACCTGGTGACCAGGTCACCGACCGCCTCTCCGGTGTCGGGCACGAACGCCGCGAGATAGACGAGCGCCCGCACGTTCTCGCTCGCCGCGGCGGCGGCGGAGATGACCGCGCCGCCGTACGAGTGACCGACCAGCACGACCGGCCCCTCGATGCTGTCGAGCAGCGCCTTGACCTGCGCCGCGTCGGACGCGACTCCGCGCAGTGGGTTCGGCGCGGCGGCGACCGGGTAGCCGTCCGCGAGCAGCCGCGCAGCGACCGCGTTGAAGCCGCTGCTGTCCGCGAAGGCGCCGTGCACGAGGACGACGGTCGGCAGACCGTGTTTGGGCGACATGATGGTGTCCCTTTCCACTACCTGGGTTTGTCGAGACCGACGCTAGGAGCGCGTTGTGAAAGGGCACTGAACGATTACTTGACCTGCGCCCAGGCGAAGTGGTCGAGCGGCCCGTGGCCGGCGCCCAGGCGCCAGGCGGCGCCGCCGGCGATCGCCTTCGTGACGAAGGCCTTCGCGCCCGCAAGGGCCGTGCGGAGGTCGTCGCCCTGGGCCAGGAAGGCGGCCGTGGCCGAGGCGAAGGAGCAGCCCGTGCCGTGGTTGTTGGGGGTGTCCACCCAGCGGGCCCGCAGTTCGTGCGTCTCCTTGCCGTCCCAGACCACGTCGACCGCCTCGCCGTCCGGGTCGCCGGCCGGGTGGCCGCCCTTGACCACCGCGGCCGCCGCGCCCAGGTCGCCCAGGGCGCGGGCCGCCTCGTGCTGGTCCGCCCGGCTGCGGATCGTCGCGCCGAGCAGCGCCTCCGCCTCGCGCAGGTTGGGTGTGACCACCGATGCGTGGGGGAACAGCCGGTCACGGTAAGCCGCCTCCGCCTCCGGTTCGAGGAGGCGGTCGCCGCTCGACGAGACCATCACCGGGTCGACGACCAGGTGGGGGAGGCGGCCCTGGGCGGCCAGGTCGGCCACCGCCGTCACCGTCGCCGCGGTCGCCAGCATGCCGGTCTTCACCGCGGCCACCGGCAGGTCGTCGAGGACCGCGGCGATCTGGGCGACCACGAACTCTGTCGGCGCCGCGTGCACGCCGCGTACGCCCAGCGTGTTCTGCGCGGTCAACGCCGTGATCGCGCTCGTGCCGAAGACCCGCAGTGCCGCGAAGGTCTTGAGGTCTGCCTGGATGCCGGCGCCGCCGCCGGAGTCGGAGCCGGCGATGGTCAGCGCGACAGGCGGGTTCACGGTTTCTCCTCCTCTAGAGCGTCCACATAGGATCTGACGACCTCGGGGTCGCGCATCACGGGGCCCATCACCGCGATGCCGTACGCGCCGGCGGCCCGGCACGCCTTGACGCTGCTGGGCAGCACGCCGCCCAGGGCGTAGACCGGCGGTGCGCCGGCGGTGAGCGCGGCGAGGCCGTCGACGCCCAACGCCGGGCCGTAACCCGGCTTCGACGGTGTCGGGAAGACCGGCGACAGCGTCACGTAGTCGCAGCCCTCGGCCGTCGCCGCGGCCAGCTCGGCCTCGTCGTGGCAGGACCGGCCGACGAGCGCCGGCCGCTGCGCCGGGAACGCGTCCCGGGCGGCCAGGTGCACCGCGTCGGCGCCGCCGCCGGCCACGATCAGAGTCCCGTCCACAGGACTAAGGATACGCCTAAGCGCGCGCGCCAGCACGGCACGTTCCGCGGCCGGCAGATCCTTCTCCCGCAGCATCACCGCGCGCGCCCCCGCCTCCACCGCCGCCGCGACCGTCGCCACCAGCGGGCCGGTGCACCTGCCTCGGTCGGTCAGCACCAGCAGCCGCGGCAGTCTCACAGCGCCGCCAGGCCGGCGTCCTGTGTGGACGCCATGGCGGCGTGCCAGCGCTTCTCGATCCGGCCCGCACCGAACGCCAGCCGCCCGGCGTCCACCGCGTGCCGCATCGCCAGCGCCATCCGCTCCGGATCGCGGGCGCGGGTCACGGCCGACGCCAGCAGCACCCCGTCGCAGCCGAGCTCCATCGCGAGCGCCGCGTCCGACGCCGTGCCCAGACCGGCGTCCAGGATCACCGGCACGTCGACCGCCTCGCGGATCAGGGCGATGTTGTGCGGGTTCCGGATGCCGAGGCCGCTGCCGATCGGCGAGCCCAGCGGCATCACCGCCGCGCAACCGGCGTCGGCCAGCCGGCGTGCCGTGATCGGGTCGTCGTTCGTGTAGGGCAGCACCGTGAAGCCCTCCGCGACGAGCTGCTCGGCCGCGTCGAGCAGCTCGACCGGGTCCGGCAGCAGGGTCCGCTCGTCGCCGATCACCTCGAGCTTGACCCAGTCGGTCTCGAAGGCCTCCCGAGCCAGTCTGGCGGTACGCACGGCCTCGCGCGCCGTGAAACAGCCCGCCGTGTTCGGCAGCAGCCGCACGCCCGCGCGCTCCAGCACGTCCGCCAGCGCACCGCCGGTGGACGCCTCCACCCGGCGCAGCGCGACCGTGACGAGCGCGGTGCCGGACGCCGCGACCGCGCGGGCCAGCACGTCGAGGCTGGGCACGCCGCCGGTGCCGAGGATGAGCCGCGAGGGTAGTTCCTGGCCCGCGAGGCGGAACGCGTCCTGCTCAGCCACCGGCCACCGCCGCGAGGATCTCCACCTCGTCGCCGTCGGCCAGCGTCGTGGTCGCCCACTCGCCGCGCGGCACCACCTCGCCGTTGCGGGCCACCGCGATCCGGCGCTGGTCGGTGCGTTCCGCGACCAGCGCGGCCACGGTCACCTCCGGCGCCAGGTCCACGGTCTCGCCGTTGACGGTCAGGGTCATGGCATCCTCCCGTCCGCGGTGAACGGTGCCGCGTAGTCCGGCAGCGCACCCACGGTCAACAAGTCGGCGATCGCGTCCGCGGTCGCCGGGGTGAGCAGCACGCCGTTGCGGTAGTGGCCGGTGGCCAGCACCAACCCCGGCAGCGGCGACGGGCCCAGCAGCGGTGCGTTGTCGGGCGTGCCGGGCCGCCACCGGGCCAGCGTCTCGACCAGCTCCAGCTCGGCGACGTCGGGCACGACCTCGATGGCGTCCCGGAGCAGGTCGTGCACGGCGCCCGCGGTGACGGTCGCGTCGAAGCCGAGCTCCTCGGTCGTGGCACCGACGACCAGCCGGTCGGCCGCATAGGGCACCAGGTAGACGCTCCGGCCGCGGACCAGCGCCCGGACGGTCCCGGTCAGCAGTCCCTCGTCGCCCCGCAACCGCAGGATCTGGCCCTTCACCGGCCGCACCGGCAGCGGGGGAGCGCCGGGCAGGGTGCCGCTCCACGCGCCGAGCGCCAGCACCACCGGCGAACCCGTCAGCTCCGAGCCGCCGGCCAGCCGCAGGCCGGTTGCCCGCCCGTCGGTGACGACCAGTTCCGCGATCCTCGACCGGACGATGTGGACACCCACGGCGCTGGCGGCCTCGAACAGGGCCGCGTGCAACGCGCGTGGGTCGATCGAGTGGTCGCTGGCCGCGTGCAGGGCGCCGCGCACCCGCGGGCTGAGCGCCGGCTCGCGGCGCCGGGCCTGGCTGGCGGTCAGCCGTTCGACCGGCAGGCCGGACTCGAGATAGTAGGTGTGCAGCCGGTCGAGCGCGGCCATGTCGTCGGCGTCGAAACCGACCTCGAGCGTGCCGGCGGTACGCAGCGCGACGGTGCCCCCGCCGTCGGCGGCCAGTTCGGCGAGGAAGGCCGGGTAGCGGTCCAGGGAGGTCCGGCTCAGCGCGCGCAGCGCCTCCTCGCCGTAGGCCGCCTCGGTCAGCGGGGCCAGCATCCCGGCCGCCGCCCGCGACGCGCCGCTGCCGGGGTCCTCGTCGACCACGATGACCGACAGCCCGCGCCGGGCCGCCCGCCAGGCGACCGCGAGCCCGATCAAACCGCCGCCGGCCACGAGCACGCTCATGACCGGCCTGCCAGGGCGGCGAGGATTTCCTTGGTCGCCGCGGCCGGGTCGTCCGCGGCCGACACCGCGGAGACGACGGCGACGCCGTGTGCCTTTCGCAGCAACGGCACCCGCTCCGCGGTCACCCCGCCGATCGCGATCACGGGTACGCGTACCGCTTCCGCGACCGCGGCGACGCCCTCGGGTCCGATCGGATCCGGCAGGCCGTCCTTTGTGGAGGTCGCGAACGCCGGCCCCACGCCGAGATAGTCCGCACCGGCCGCGACGAGCGCCAGCGCCCGCTCCGGATCCCGGGCCGTGCCGCCGATCAGGTGCGCCGGCCCGGCGATCCGCCGGACCACCTCGACCGGCAGGTCGTCGGCGCCGATGTGCGTCCCGTCGGCCCGGGCGGCGAGCGCCAGGTCGACCCGGTCGTTGACGATGCACTGGGCGCCGGCCGCGCGACACAGCAGCACCACCTCGCGCGCGAACGCGTACCGCTGACGATCGGTCCCGGTCTTCGTCCTGACCTGGACCACCGGCGCGCCGCCGGCCAGCGCGGCCCGCACCGCCTCCAGAGCCGGCGGGCCTCCGGCCGCGTCGGTCAACACATGCAGCCGCCCGATCATGCCGCCACCTCCCGGCGCCGCCGTCCCGGCAGCAGAATCAACAACGTCAGCAGTGCGGCCACCGCCAGACTGACCAACGACGCCGACCACCCGTTGGCCGCGTCGATGCCGAGATCCGCCTGCCGCGCGGTCCACCACGCGGTCCAGCCGTGCCCGACCTCCGGGAAGAAGGTCGGCAACGTGAGCTGGTACGCGACGAACCCGGCGGCCCAGGGGAGCAGCAGCCACGGCCTGGCGGGCGCGGTCGCGGAGACGTCCCAGCGGCCGCGCGGCAGCACGAAGTAGGCGATCGCGAACACGCCGACGAGCGGCACGAAGACCGCGCCGATCAGGAACAGGAACGGCTCGTACGAGACGATGTCGACGGCCAGCGCGAGCAGCGTCGCGGCGGCGCCGACGACGACGGCGAGCAACCGCCGGTCGATCCGCTCGACGATGTTGCCGGCCGAGACGGCGGTCGAGTAGACGTTGGCGAACGCCTCGTCGACCTCGACGACGACCAGCACGGCCAGCGCGACGGCGCCGAGCGGCACGGCCAGGAGGGCGCCGACGACGTCGAGCCCGCCGGCACCGTACGCGGCGAGGGCGAGCGCGCCGAGCAGGAAGCAGGCGATCGTCGCGGCGCCGTAGCCCACCGCGGCGCCGGCGAACGCGGCCCGCCCGCTGCGTGTGTACCGGGTGTAGTCGGCGACCAGCGGAAACCACGAGACGGGCATCGCGATGACGACGTCGACCGCGGTCCAGAACGAGCCGGCGTCGCCGGTCAGCGGTTGCGGCCCGGCCCGCAGCACCTCGACGAACAGGTAGGCGCCGGCGATCAACGCGGCCCAGACCGCATAGCGGGCGAGCAGCCGCACGGCCCCGCGCGGTCGCATCGCCATGAAGGTTGCCGCAACCCCCGCGACCAGCACGAACGGCCACTTGGGCGCGTCGAGCACCTGCGCGGCGGCGGTCGCGATGATGAAGATCTCGAAGGTCGCCCACCCGATGCACTGGATGAGGTTGAAGACGGTCGGCAGGTACGACAGCCGGCGCCCGAGCAGCCCGCGCAGCAGCACCATGGTCGGCGCGCCCTCGCGAGCGCCGGCGGCGGCACCGAGCCCGAGCAGCAGAGACCCGATCACGGCACCGACCACGATCGCGAGCACGGTCACCCAGAGCGACCGCCCCGGCAGCACGGCGAAGGTTGCCGCAACGGGCAACAACAGGCTGACACCGAGACTGCCGAACAGCCCGGCGGTATCGCGAAATCCGAGGGTACGTGCGGGGTCGGCACCGGGCTCGACGGCGACGGCGCTGGACGAGGACACTGACACGAGACGCTCCCTACGCCGGCATTACCCGGACCAGGTTCCGACGGTCGGCGGCGCGTCAGCCGCCCTCTCAGCCCGGTGCTCCGAGCTCCCGTTGTGACTAGCGGCAGGTTACGACAAACCAACGAGCTACGCCATCGTTACGGACATCACCGCGCGTCGCGCGATCGCTGAACAGATCGTCTGAGGAAGATGTTCCATCGACGGGGTGACGGATGGCGCTGGGGGCTCATCGAAATCTGGATCGACGACCCGGACGGCGTCCGCATCTTCCAGGTCTGACGGCGGCGGCCCGGGTTGTCCAAGAGGTGACAGCGGTCACCGCTCGTGCGGTGGTGCGCCGTACCGTTCCGAAATGGATCTGGTGGTCGCTCAACTGCCTGCCCTGATCGGCGTCATCGTGGGTGCGCTCGCGACCTACGTGGTAACGGCGCGGATGGAACGCGACAAGTGGCTGCGCCACCAACAGAGTCGTTGGGATGAGCGGCGCATCGCCGCGTACTCGGACTATGCGCTCACCGTCAAGGCTTACGTGACCATTCTTCGGCGGATCGCCGGGAGCATGGGGCTTGACGACGTCGCACATCCGATCGGGCGCGAGGAAGGCGTCCCGCTCGCCGACGCGGCGGAGGAGGACCGGTCGGGGAAGTTCGAGAACGTGCTCCTGCTCGGCGACGAGGCGACGATCCGGGCCGCCCGCACCTGGCATCGGGCGGCCTGGGAGCTTGCCTATCTGGTGCAGGGGCGCAAGAAGGGCGGGGCCGAGGATTGGCGCCAGGCCCTCGACGGCGTGTGGGCCGCCCGCGAGGACTTCTACACGGCCGTTCGGGCCGACCTCGGTGTGCGGCCGACGCCGGCTCAACGGGGGGTGCAGCCGTTGGGGCGGTCCGACGGTGGCCAGACGTACGGGAGGTCCGGTGGGACGTCGCCGAAGATCGGGCCGTAGAAGGCCGCGTCCTTCCGGATCAGGGCCGACTGGTGTGACCGGTGGAAAGCCTCGTCGCCCAGCCACGGTGGCAGGTCTCCGGCCGACCGTAACGCCGGCACCGACCTCACCGACGTGATGCCGCACGCCGCTGCCAGGTCCGTGGTCAGGGTCGTCGCCGTCGTGTCCGCGCGACCACCCGCGGTCCAGGTCGACGAGACGATCAGGCCGTAGCGGACCAGTGCCTCCTCGTACCCGGCCCACATCTTCACCGCCGGATGGTTGCGGTAGCCGTGGCCGGCGACCGTCAGGCCGCGCAGGATCTGGACGTTCTCCACCCGCTGCTTTCCCAGCCTCGGCGGGTCCAGGACCGCCGCCGAGCGGGCGAAATCCGGGAACGGCAGGAACGTCTGCATCAACCGAGCGCGCGGTCGATGTTGAAGGCCGCGCTGATCAGTGACAGGTGCGTGAAGGCCTGCGGGAAGTTGCCCAGCTGTTCGCCCGTCGGGCCCAGCTGCTCCGCATAAAGGCCCAGGTGGTTCGCGTACGTGATCATCTTTTCGAAGGCCAGCCTGGCCTCGTCGACCCGGCCCGCCCGGGACAGGGCCTCCACGTACCAGAAGGTGCAGATGGACATCGTGCCCTCTTCGCCCTGCAGGCCGTCCGGGCTCAGGTGTGGGTCGTAGCGGTAGACCAGTGAGTCCGAGACCAGCTTGTCGCCGAGCAGGTCCAGGGTGCTCAGCCAGCGCGGGTCCGACGGTGCGACGAACTTCGACAGCGGCATCATCAGGACCGAGGCGTCGAGTACGTGGCCGTCGCGGTGCTGCACGAACGCCTTCAGGTCCGCGTCCCAGAAGCGGTCCATGATCTGGTAGTAGATCGCGTCCCGGGCGCGACCCCAGCGGACCAGGTCCGCCGGCAGGCCCCGCTGGTGCGCGACCCGGATCGCCCGTTCGATCGCGACCCAGCACATCAGCCGCGAGTAGAGGAAGTCGCGCCGGCCGCCGCGGGTCTCCCAGACGCCCTCGTCCGCCTGGTCCCAGTTTTCGCAGACCCATTCGACGAACGTGGTGACGCCCTCCCAGACGCCGCTGGAGATCGGCTGGCCCCACTTGTTGTAGAGGTAGATCGAGTCCACCAGCGCGCCGTAGATGTCCAGCTGGAGCTGGTTGACCGCGTCGTTGCCGACCCGCACCGGCGCCGAGCCCTCGTACCCCTCGAGATGGTCGAGGCGGCGTTCGGAGAGCGACTCGCTCCCGTCCACCCGGTACATGATCTGCAGCGGGCCCTCCGGGTCCGGTGAGCTTGCCCGCACGCGCGCGGACAGGAACTCCATGAACTGGTCGGCCTCCTCGGTGAAGCCGAGCCGCAGCATCGCGTACACGCAGAACGCGGCGTCCCGCACCCAGACGTAGCGGTAGTCCCAGTTGCGCTCGCCACCCACGCGTTCCGGCAGGCTGGTCGTCGGTGCGGCCACGATCGCACCCGACGGCGCGTACGTCATGAGCTTGAGCGTGAGCGCCGAACGGTGCACCGCCTCCCGCCACCGGCCCCGGTAGCGCGACGCGGACAGCCAGCGCCGCCAGTACTCGACGGTCTCGGTGAACGCCGCCTCCGCCTGCTCGGCGGTGCCGTACATCGGTGGTGTTCCCATCTCCGCCCGGTCGAGGCAGAACACCACGTCCTCGCCCTGCTTGAGGCGGAACGAGCTGAGCACGTCGCCGTCGACCAGCTCGAACGGCGCGGTCGAGTTGAGTGCCACGCTCAGCGACGCCGACTCGAAGACGGCCCGGCCCTCGTGCTCACGCAGCGTGTGCGGCTGGAGGCCGTAGTCGAACCGGGGGGCCACGTGTGCCCGGAACGGCAGCTCGCCGCGGACACACCTGACCCGCCGGATCAGCTGGAACCGTTCCGCCTCGTGCCGGTCGGCCGGCACGGGCATGAAGTCCTGTACCTCGGCGATACCGTCGTCCGACATGAAACGGGTGATGAGCACGTTCGTGTCGGGGAAGTAGAACTGGCGTGTGATCGCCGGCACGTCGGTGGTGAGGGAGAAGAACCCACCCCTGTCCCGGTCCAGGACAGAGGCGAAAATGCTCGGCGCGTCGAAACGCGGGACACAACACCAGTCGATGGTCCCGTCAGTGCCGACGAGGGCCACGGTTCTCAAGTTGCCGATGAGGCCATGCTCGCCGATGGGTAGATACCGTTCTTCGTCCACCGGATCCGACGCTACGCGACCGGCTTTCCGGACGGTGCCGAACCGGCGAACACGGGTGGTGTACGCAGGCGGTCGCGCACCCACACACCGGCGGGCTTGAGGCGGTCGGTGTTCGCGTAGTCCATCGATTCGCATGTGCCGCGTTTGAACACCGCGCCGGAGCGCTCGTCGTCGCTCCAGTTCCAGTTGGCCCAGCCGATGCCCTTCGCGTCCATCAGGTCCACATAGGACGCCGCGCGGTCGAAGTCGTTGGAGCCGTCGCCCGTGTACTTCTGCGTCCCGAACTCGGTGACGAACATCGGCAGCTTGTCGGCGGCACGGGACAGCGCGTCGAAATACTCGTCGCCGTGTGAGGCCGCGTAGAAGTGGAACGTGTACATCACGTTGTCGGCCCGCACCGGGTCGTCGACGACCTCCTGCTCGTCGGCGCCGTCCGAGACGCCCAGCGACGACCAGCCCCGGGTGCCGACCAGCACCACCGAGTCCGGGTCCTCAGCCCGGATCACCGGGATGATCTGCTCGGCGTACGACCGGATCTCGCTCCAGGAGACGCCGCTGGGCTCGTTGGCGATCTCGTAGAGGACGTTGTCCGCGCCTTGGTAACGGCTGGCGATCTCGGCGAAGAAGGTCTTGGCACGGTCGAGGTTCTTCGCCGGGTCGCCGGGGGTGAGGATGTGCCAGTCGACGATGACGTAGAGCCCGCGCGAGGTCGCCCGAGCGATCAGCGTGTCGACCAGGTCGGTGAACCGTTCCGGGTCGGTCTCGTAGCCGTCTTCCTGCACGTACATGGATATCCGCAGCAGGTTGGCTTGCCAGTCGCTGGCCAGCACGTCCAGCGCCGGCCCGCTGGCGCAGCCCGCGTACCACTGGATGCCGTGGGTCGACATGCCGCGGAGTTGGATCGGCTGCCCGGCGCGGTCGCAGAGTTGGAGGCCGCAGACCCGCAGCGCGCCGTGCGTCGCGACCGGCGACGACGGTGGCGGGGCGATCGGCCCCTCCGTGGGCTCCGCCACCGCCTGTCCTACACAGACGGTGAGGGTGGTAACGACCGAAAGTAGCCAGCTCCGCATGATGTGAAGAGATCACGCGAACCTCGGAGTGATCGGACACACGCTGGCGCTGTCACCCGTCCGGGTGGAAGGTGGGAAAACGTGCCTGCCACCCCCTCTGCAACTGCTGGCGTCGGTTTCCGTTCGGAACGCGGACCCGTGCTCGGCGCGGTCATGCTCTCGACGGCCCTGGTCGCCATCGACTCCACCATTATCGCAACCGCCGTGCCCTCGGTGGTGGACGACATCGGCGGGTTCGCCCAGTTTCCCTGGCTCTTCTCGGTCTACCTGCTGGCCCAGGCGGTCACCGTGCCGCTGTGCGGCAAGCTCGCGGACCTGTTCGGCCGCAAGCCGGTGATCCTGTTCGGCATCGCCACGTTCTTCGTCGGCTCGGTGCTCTGCGGCGTGGCCACCAGCATGACCATGCTGATCGTGTTCCGGGTCGTCCAGGGTCTCGGTGCCGGCGCCATCGCGCCGATGACGGTGACGATCGTCGGCGACCTCTACACGGTCGAGGAACGGGCCAAGGTCCAGGGGTACGTGGCCAGCGTCTGGGGCATCTCGTCGGTGGTGGGTCCGACGCTGGGCGGCGTTTTCAGCGAGTACGTGTCGTGGCGCTGGATCTTCCTCGTCAACATCCCGCTCTGCCTGCTGGCCGGTGCGATGATCATGAAGAACTACCACGAGCGGCGTACGCCGGCCCGCCCGGTGATCGACTATCGCGGTGCCGTGCTGCTGACCGCCGGCCTGACGCTGGTCATCCTCGGCGTGCTGGAGGGCGGGCAGGCCTGGGCCTGGGATTCGCCGGCGAGCGCCGCCACCCTCGGCATCGGCGCGCTGCTGCTCGGCGCGTTCCTGCTGGCCGAGCGCCGGACCACCGAGCCCGTGCTGCCGCTGTGGGTGTTCCGCCGCCGGCTGCTGGTGGCCAGCGGCGTCGTCTCGGCCGGCGCGGGCGCGATCCTGCTCGGCCTGAGCTCCTACGTACCCACGTACGCGCAGGAGGTCATCGGGGTTGGTCCGCTCGTCGCGGGCCTAGCGCTCGCCGCGCTCACCATCGGCTGGCCGATCGCGGCGTCCCAGTCCGGCCGGCTCTACCTGCGCTACGGCTTCCGCCGCTGTGCCCTGGCCGGTGCGAGCCTGATCGTCCTCGGCAGCGCGTTGCTGCTCCTGCTCGGCGGCGGCAGCTCGATCTGGCAGGTGGGCGCGACCAGCCTGGTGATCGGCCTCGGGATGGGCCTGACCGTCAGCCCCACGCTGATTGCCTCGCAGTCCAGCGTCGGCTGGCGCGAGCGCGGCGTCGTCACCGCCAACAACCTGTTCCTCCGGTCGGTCGGCAGCTCGCTGGGCACGGCGGTGTTCGGCGCGGTGGCCAACGCGAAGCTCCGCGGCGACCATGCCGCGCCCGCTAGGCTCGTCGGTGCGGTGCACAACGTGTTCGTCGGCGTGTTCGCGGTGGCGGTCGTGATCGCGATCGCCGCGGCCCTGTTCCCGCGCGGCGACGTGCGCGAGCCGACCGAATAACACAAAGTTCCAGGTGGATTTCTGTTATCCATGTGCCGGTGCCGGAATGCCAGTCGAGTGATCTGTAAAGCCTGCTTATCTTCGGCTTAAGGAACGGCTCGCGGCTTTACCGCGTACCTACAGTTCGGGCTGCCCCTGAATCGGTTTTCCGAGAGGCCCCGATGCCCAAGCACGTTTTCCGGCGGCGGTTCGTCGTCGCCCTGCCGCTCGTCCTCGTCGTCGCCGTGTCGGCGGCCTGCTCACGCTCCGCCGCGGCGGACCCGGCACCGGCCGCGGCCGCCGAGTCCCTGACCGACGACGGCGGCACCAGCTTTGCCGCGCCTGACGCGACGCCGTCCGCCGGGCCGACCACCACACCGCCGGCGCAACCGACCACTGCGCCGCCAACCACCAAGACGCCGGGGGCGCCGCCGCCCGCCCGGCCCGGCTGGGTGCCGGTCGACCAGGCCAAGCAGGCGGCCGACGTGAAGGCGTTCTTCGCGCGTACGCCCCGGAAGATCACGAACAACCCGGTGAAGGTGCCGGAGTTCAACGCCTCGTGCACGGTCAGCCACCGCAACAGCGACGACCCGATCGTCGCGCCCGGATTGGTCGGCGCCTCGCACAACCACACGTTCATGGGCAACACGAGCACGAACGCCTTCTCCACCGCGAAGTCGTTGTACGCCAACAAGAAGACGACGTGTGCGCCGGCGCAGGACCACTCCGCGTACTGGATCCCGACGTTGCTCAAGGACGGCAAGCCGGTGCTGCCGAGCGGGGTGACCGTCTACTACGGATCGCGGCTGAAGGACCCGAGCAAGACGGTGCCGTTCCCGTTCGGGTTCCGGATGATCACCGGTGACGCCAAGCGGCAGACGGACACGCCCGACAAGCAGGGCAACCACTTCTGGTGCGCGGGGATCGGCGGCGAGACCGGCCGCACGCCCGACGGGGAGTGGCCGGTCTGCGCGAAGACCGCCAACCTGGTGCGCCAGGTGACGTTCCCGGACTGCTGGGACGGCAAGCACCTGGACAGCCCCGACCACAAGTCGCACGTCGGGCCCGCCGACCGCGACGGAAAGTGCTCGGGCAAGTTCCCGGTCGCGATCCCGTCGGTCTCGTTCGTCATCGGCTACCCGCTGAACACCAACACGACAGGCATCAAGCTCGCATCGGGTACGGGCTACTCGATGCACGCGGACTTCTTCAACGCGTGGGAGCCGGCGGCGCTCGCCCAACGGGTACGCGACTGCGTGGACCAGGGCTACAAGTGCGGTTCCGACGGAAAGTTCTGAGCCCGGCCGCCACGCGCCGACTGGCGGCCGCGGGGGTGTCCGTCGCCACGGCCGTCGCCGTCCCTGTGGCCGTGGCGACGGCATCCTCGGGCTCAAGTCGGCATTAGGTTCGGATTAAGGACACACCGGTTCTGACAGGGGCCTCGTATTGTCGGGCGGCACAACCCGATCAAGAGCGGCCCCTCGATGCTCCGTCCACGTTGGTCGGCCCGGTGAACGCCCGGCCACCGGACCCCCGACGCCGCCGCGCACGCCCGCCCCGCCGCCCGCGCCGCCGTCGCCCCGCGGCCTGCCGCCGCCCACCCCGCCGCGTGGGTTAGTTCGGTTTCGACCCTTTAGTCCGGATCACCGCGTACCGTGTGTGTTCGTGGTGCTGGCGGGGTTGGCCCGGCGCGGCGGGCGCCGGGTCACCCCGCTCTCCCTTGCCGCCTGCGCCGGCGCGGTCGACCTGACCGCGATCGTCGGCCTGGGCGGCGCGTTCGCCAGCGTGGTGACCGGCAACCTGGTCACGGCCGGCCTGGGCATCGGCGCCACTGACGACCACGCGTTCGCGGCGCCGGCCGTGGCGGTCGGCGCTTATGCGGCGGGTGTCGCGGTGGCCCTGCGTTTGCCGCGGTTTCGCTGGCCGGGCCACCTGGTGATCGAGCTTGCGCTGCTGGGCGCGCTGACCGCCGGCTGGATCGCCACCGACGGCTCACCGGGCCGGACCGCACGGCTGTTGCTGCTCGCGACGGGCAGCGTCGCGATGGGCGTGCAGAGCGTGGTGGCGCGCTGGCTGCACGAGTCGACGACATACCTGACCGGCACGTTGACCGGCGCGGTGCACGACTTGGTCACCGGCCGCTCGGGCACCCGGGCCGCGGCCCTCGGCCAGTTGGCGGCCTTGACCGCCGGCGCGACCGTCGCGGCCGCCCTGTTGACGGCGGCCCGCTGGTCGGCACCACTGCTCGCCTTGGCCCTCCTGGTGCTGGCGATGCTGTCCCACCGCCTGCGGCCGGCACGCTGGAAAGTCCCGGATCGCTAGGCTCCCCGCGTGGCGAGTGCAGACCGTGCGCGGTGGTTGCTTCTTGGCGAGGACGGCATCCCGCTCGCGCGGTGTACGGAGATCGAAGGGTTGTTCGTCGACCTGCCGCCGCGGCCGCGGGAGCGGTTCACGCTTGTCGGGTGCGCCGCGCAGGGCGCGTTCGCCGACCTGCTCGATCGGCTGCCCGCCGAGGCGCTCGGCACCGAGCGGGCCTGGCTCGGCAACGTGTCGATAGTGGCGTCTCCGCCCTTCGCACCGCCGACGTGGTGGGGCGAGGACCTCGGCGACGTCGTCGTGCTCGCCCGACGGGCAAACGGAGACATCGATCTCGATGGGTTCGTCCGCGGCTACGACCGCACGGACGGGGTGCCGAGTCCGGGAGACGTCAGCCGGTTCGTCCTGCTGGGTCCGGGCGAGACGCCGTACGGCACATGCGGAGCCGTCACCGGTGTGTTCCGCGTGCAGGCCCCGCCACCGGTTCCGCAGGTCCGGCTCCTCGGCTGTCGACCGGAAACGCCGTTGCTGACCGCACTCGACGCCGTCGGGCAGTCGTCCAAAGCGAGCCTGCGTCGCCGCCGTATTCGCGCCGAGGTCCTCGCGATCGCCGCCGACGGTTCGGCCGGCCGGGTGATCGGCGCGGTGGTGTCCGGAACGGTGGGCGCTGTCGAACCGTCGCCGCGCGGGGCCGGCCTCGTCGACGTGACCGTCGACAGCGATGCGCAGGAACCGTTGCCAACGGGGATCCTCGGCATCCTCGAACACTGGCACGAAGGGCGCCCCGCCCGAAGGAACCTGTGGGCGGGCTATGACCGGGAAACTCGCCACCATTGGGCCGGCGTGGCGCTGACACACATGTCGGGCGCCCCGGATCGACCGGCCGGCACCACCTATGACCTCGACGGCCGGTTCGTGACCGACATCGAGGGTTTCTACTGTGCGATCGGCGAGGCGATCAACGGTCCCGGTGGCTACTTCGGCTGGAACCTCGACGCCCTCGACGATTGCCTCGTCGGGAAATTCGGCGCCCGCACGCCGTTCCGGCTGGTGTGGCACGACTCGGCCGTCGCCCGCGAACACCTCGCCGCGGGCTACGACCGGCGACGGCTTGCCCCGGCGGTCACCCTGGCGGATCTGCTCGGCATCTTCACGGAGAACGACGTCGAGGTCGACCTCCGCTGAGGGGCCCGCCTCAGCTGTCGCACGGGGCAGCGGCCCGACGCCGCCGCCGCACGGCGTCACCGCCAGCAGCGTGAACGGGTTGCCGGCGTTCGATCCGCCCGCGTCAACGACGCCGCGTTCGACGAGGACGTTGCGGCCGACGGACACGTCCGCCCTGTCGGCACCTGTGCCGAGGACGAGGACACCGCAGTCCCGGCTGGCCACGAAGGCGCCCCTGCGACGAGCACCAAGACGGCGGGACCAAGGAGCACGAACCCGGAACTCCTGCCCTTCGACCTCCGGACGGCGTCGGGCGGCAGGGCGGGGAGCTCAAAAGGTCATCTTTGGTCGCGTCGTAGCGGGTGGTCGGCGGGTACTTCGACGATGGCTATACGGACGCCGTCCGGGTCCTCGATCCACATCTCGATCAGCCCCCACGGCTCCAGCCGGGGTTCACGCGTGACGGTCACCCCCGCCGCCACCAGCCGCTCATGCTCGGCCCTGGCGTCACGGACCTGTAGCCAGATCTGAAGTGGTCCCGTCGGGCCACCGTCTGCGGTGCCCGACACCTCGAGCAGCCCCTGGCCGAGGAAGAAGACCAGCCCTGGATGCTCTGGCGGCCCGAACTCGCGATAGACCGCGAGCCCGAGTACGTCACGATAGAAGCGCTGACTGCGCTCGCGATCGACCGGGCGGAGCAGGATGCGGCTGGTGAGTACCTCCATCGTTCAAACATGCCGTGCCACGACCATGATCAGCAGGGATTTCACCATCGACCCCCAGTCCCGCGCGGGCTGTCCGGGCGCTCGCGGGCCTTGTCGAGGTAACAGCGGATCCGGCGCGTGCGCGTAGTCGCGTCACCCTTGCCGCACATCGCGGTCAGAGTTCAGCCGGTGCATCTTCGTGGCGTTGTTCTTCTCGCCGTCGGAGCCAGTGACGGAACAGGGCTCTCGCGGCGACCAGGGCGGCGACGGTGACGGCGGCCGATAGCAGGAAGGCACCGACGGATCCCCGGAACTGCCAAGCGAAGACGATTCCTACGGCGGCCGCCCGCTCCACGACAGCCCAGACTGCCGTCAGGGTGGTGGAGATCGGCGGGGTGGAGGTTCCGGGAAGACCGCTCGCGATCATCTCGCCGAGACCTCGCCGCCAGAAGAACGGGGCCACTGCGGCCAGCGACGCAAGCTCGAGGATCGTCAGGACCGTGGCGATCCGCCACGCCGCTGCTAGCGGGGCCGGGCCTTCGAGCAGGTCGGGCGCCGCCAGGTCGAGTGTGCCGAGCGCGACGACGGCCGCCAGACCCGCGACGATCGCGTCGACGACCACCAACGAGCCGAACAGGAGCACGACGACCGCCGCCCTGCCCTTCTTCGTAACCAGAAAGTCGTCGCCATCAGTCACCCCGTCGATGGAACATCGCCCTCGGACGATCTGTCCAGAGCGTAGAGCGAGTCGCGGTCGACAGCCCTGAGAGTGCGGGCCTGCCGCGGAAGGCGTTTCCGTCCCGGCGGTGTGCGCACGGGCCACCCCGCCAGCGCGCGCAGGCGCTGCGGGACGGTCAACGTGCGGGCCGTGGGGAGTGGTGCCAGTGGCGTCCACCGGTACCCGGCCCGAGCGAGGTGGGCCAGCAGCCATTCCCGCCCAGCCGCCCCGGTCGTGTGCCAGGTCCAACTCATCGGCCGGGTCCGCATTGAAAGTTCCCGCCTGCTGATGGTTCCGCGGCGGGAGGAACGGGCTCTCGGCCGCTCAGCGCCGCTCCGGCGTGGTGCCGGATCTCGATCAGGGCATGGTAGGTGAGCAGGGCACCGACCACCCGATCGTCCACGTCGCCGCTTCGTGGTCGGAGCAGCGTCGTCCAGCGGCGGGGCACGAGCCGAAGGGCCATCGTCCGGTGTCCCCTCTCTGGTGGGCGCCGAGGCGGCTCGTCCGTCTATGCTGGCCGCCGGAGTGTTGATTGTCGGCGATGGAGGGGGATCCGGTGGAGACGGCGGGCACGGACGACCAACTGGCCATGCTGGACACCAGCGTCGCGCACTCCGCGCGGCTGTGGAACTACCTGCTCGGTGGCAAGGACAACTTCGCCGCGGATCGGGAGGCGGCGCAGCAGGTGCTCGCGTTCCTGCCCGAGCTCGTGCAGTCCGCCCGGTTCAACCGTGAGTTCCTCGGTCGTGCCGTCCGCCTCCTGGCCGGCGAGGCCGGCGTCCGGCAGTTCCTGGACATCGGCACCGGTCTGCCCACCGCCGACAACACCCACCAGGTCGCGCAGGCCACGGCGCCCGACGCGCGCATCGTCTACGTCGACAACGACCCGATGGTGCTCGTCCACGCCCGGGCCCTGCTCACCAGCAGCCCGGAGGGTGCCACCGACTACATCGACGCCGACGTGCGCGATCCGGCCGCGATCCTCGACGCCGCCGCCCGCACCCTCGACTTCGACCGTCCCGTCGCCGTCATGCTGCTAGGCATCCTCAACTTCGTCACCGACGACGACCAGGCCCGCGAGATCGTCGCCACCTTGACCAAGGCGGTGCCGGCCGGCAGCTACCTGGTGATCTCGCACCCCACCCGCGAGGTCAGCCCCGAGGCGGTCGACCGCGCGGTCGCGATGTGGAACGACGGCGGCGCGGCCCCGATGACCGTGCGCGACCCGGCCGAGATCGCCCGCTTCTTCGCAGGCGGCTGGGAGCTGGTCGAGCCAGGCCTCGTCACCTGCTCGCAATGGCGCCCGGACGGCAACGACACCACCCCGGCCTCCGAGTACGCCGCCGTCGCCCGCAAGATCAACTGAGGTCCCGCCACGGCGAGGTCAGATCCGCGCAACCGGCGGCGGCCAGCGCCCGCGCCACCGCCGCCGGGTCATAGGCCGTGAGCGTGCCCGCGCGCGCCGACGCCAACCGCGCGTCCAGATCATCAGCGCCGCCCTTGCGCGCCCTGACCGCCAACGCCGCAGACAGCACCGCGTCGGCGTCGGCCAGCGGCACCACCGTCACCCCGTCGGCGTCGCCCACCACGATGTCGCCGGGCACGACCGCCACCCCGCCGCACGCCGTCGGGGCCAGCACCTCGCCCCGCCCGCTCGGGTCGGAGCCCGACCGCGGCGTCACCGCCACCGCGTAGACCGGCAGATCGAGCGCGCGTAGCTCGTCGACGTCGCGGACCGCGCCGTCGATCACGACGCCGGCGATGCCGTGCGCCACGATGTCGATCGCGACGTTGCCGCCCAACACCGCGCGTGACCGAACCCCGCCCGCGTTGACGACGATCACGTCGCCCGGCCGGGACGCCGCGATCGCCTTGCGGATCATCATGCCGTTGCCGGGAGAGACCGTGACGGTCAGCGCCGGCCCGGCGAACGCCCGCATCGGGCGGTAGACCGGCGCGACGTCCGCACTCATCGCGCCGAGCCCGTGCATCGCGTCCGCCACGTTGGACGACTCCATGCCGAAGTATGCCTTGACCTGGGCCGCGGTGGGCATGGCGCCGCGGCCGAAGACTCGAAAGCCGACGGACATGATGACGATGCTGCGCCCACCGAGATCTTCTTGACAAGAGTCTGACACGAACTTAGTTTCACCTCGTGACATCGATACCGCATCCAGTGCGACGGACGGGGCCCGACGAAGAGCCCGAGCCGTCGGCCGCTGCCGGTCCGCGCACCGTCCAGCGGACGATCGCGGTGCTGTCCGCGTTCACCCATCGGGAGCCGGTCCTCACGCTCAGCGAGCTCGCCGAGCGATGTGGACTCGACCCGACCACCACGCTGCGTTACACGCGTGCGCTCGTCGACGCCCGCCTCCTCGAGCGGCGGGCCGACATGAGCTTCACGCTCGGTGCCAAGGTCGTCGAGCTGTCGGGGGTCTACATCTCCCAGCTCGACGTGCGCGACTACGCGCTGCCCACGATGAAGCGGATCCGCGACGAGCTCGACGAGACCGTCCTGCTCAGCGTCCGATCGGGCAACTACCGGGTCGTCATCGAGCAGGTCGAGGGGTTCAAGGAGTTCCGCCGCACCGGTGGGATCGGGCAGCACATCCCGCTCCACCTCGGCGGTCCGAGCCTCGTGCTGCTCGCGTCGCGCCCCGACAAGGAGATCGAAGGTTACGCGGACTGGCTGGCGACCGATCCGCCCAACACCGAGCCCCGACCGACCCGTGCCGAGCTCGCGGAGACCATCGCGACCGTGCGCGCGCAGGGTTTCGCCGAAACGCTCAACCAGCGCTTCATCGGCGGAGCGGGCGTCGCCGCGCCCATCATCGACCGCAACGGCGAGACCATCGCCGCGCTCAACGTGGCGGCCCTGCTGCCCGTCTGGCCGCGCATCGGCCTGACGGCACGCAAGCTGGTCGTCGACGGCGCCGCGGAGATCTCGAAAGCCCTGGGATACATCGCCACACAGGAGTGACCGTGGCAGAGGACCAGCTCGCCGGCTTCGTACACAGTGCGCTGAAGACGGTCCGCCTGTCGTTGGAGGCCGAGCACGCCGACATCCGGTTCGTCCGGCTCGACGGCGGCGTCGCCGAACTCCGGCTCGTCTTCTCCCCGGAGACGTGTGCCGACTGCGTCATGCCCAAGGACCACCTCGAAACCGTGCTGCTTTCCGTTCTGCGCGAAAAGCTTCCCCGAGTCAGGCAAGTGCGGCTCGACGATCCACGGGAGCGGACGCGCGACCCGAAGTGAAGAAGAGACCATGCCCCTCCTGCACCATCAGGACCTCCTGCGCCTGGCGCACGACATCTACGTCGCCGCCGGTGCGCCCGAGAGTCACGCCCAGACGGTCGCCCGCCATCAGGTCGGCGCCAACCTCGCCGGTCACGACTCGCACGGCCTCCAGCTCCTGCCGTCCTATGTAGAACGCATCGACCGGGGTCACATCGTGCCGGCGGCGACGCCGGTCGTGATCCGGGAGACGCCGGCCTCCACGTTCGTCGACGGCCGGTGGGGCTTCGGCCCGGTGGTGTCGGAGTGGACCACCCGCAAGACGATCGAGAAGGCCCGGGCCAGCGGGGTCGCGGTCGCGAGCATCCGCGACCAGAGCCACGTCGGCCGCCTCGCCGGCTACCCGTCCATGGCGGCGCGCGAGGGGCTCGTCGCGATCATGATGTGCGACTCCGGGCAGGGCCCGAAGCAGGTCGCCCCGTTCGGCGGCCGCGAGCCGCGCCTCGGCACCAACCCGATCTGCATCGCGCTGCCCAGCGACCTGCCCGGCACGGTCTGCCTCGACATGGCGACCAGCGCCGCCGCGCTCGCCAAGCTCAAGGTCGCCCGGGCGCGCAACGAGCCGATCCCGTCGGGCTGGCTGCTCGACAAGGAGGGCTACCCGAGCACCGACCCCAACGACTTCTTCGCGGGCGGCGTGCTCCTCCCGGTCGGCGGCAACGAGGGCCACAAGGGCTACGGCCTCTCGGTGATGGTCGAGACGATGGCGGCCCTGCTGCCCGGCCTCGGCTTCGGGATCGACCCGCTCGGCCGCCACAACGACGGCCTGTTCCTCGTCGTCGTGGACCCGTCGATCTTCCGCCCCCTCGACGAGTTCAAGGCCGAGATCGAGGAGTTCATGACCTATCTCAAGGAGACACCGCTCGCCGCGGGCTTCGACGAGATCCTCTACCCCGGCGAGCTCGAACACCGCACCGAGGTGCGCCGTGCCGCCGAGGGGATCCCGGTCGAGGACGCCACCTGGGGCGAGCTCGCCACCGTCGCCAAGCGGTTCGACGTCGACCTGCCACAGGAGCGCTAGGTATGGCCACGCTGGAGTTCCTGAACCCGGTCGCCGAGACCGAGTTCCACCACGTCCCGCCGGCCGCCCGCGCCGGCACCGGGCTCGACGGCCGGACCGTCGGCCTCTTCTGGAACATGAAGCCCGGCGGCGACGTCGCGCTGCGCGTCGTCCGGGAGAAGCTCGCGGCGCGCTTCCCCGGTGCCGCCTTCCGCGACTACGTCGGTTCGGTCGGCTCGTCCGTGCGGCTCGCCACGCCCGAGGACCAGGACCGGATGGCAGCCGAGTGTGACGTCGTGATCGGCACGACCGGTGACTGCGGCGGCTGCACCTCCTGGCTGATCCACAGCATGGTCGGGCTGGAGGAGCGGGGCGTCGCCACCGCCAGCATCGTCGCGCGTCACTTCCTCGACGACGCGCAGCGGTCGGCCTCCGTGCTCGGGCTCGCCGGACTGCCGATGGTCGTCATCGACCACACCCTCAACAACGCGACCGAGGCCGACATCCGCGGCATGCTCGAGCCGGCCGTCCCCGGGTTCGTCACCGCGCTCACCGAGCCGGTGGTCGAGGACGCGCGGCCCGCCGTCGCGCCCGCCGAAACCGAGACGCTCGACGGCGACGACCTGCTCGACTGCGCCGCCGGCTACAACGCGCTGCTGGTCGAACGCGGCTGGAGCGACGGGCTGCCGCTGGTGCCGGCGACTCCGGCGAGCGTCGCGCGGATGCTCGCCGGCACCAAGCTGGCCCCCGGCACGGTCGTCGCCAAGGCGCTCTACCCGGGCCTCGGCGTCGCGACCGTGGAGAAGATCGCCGTCAACGGCGTCATGGCCGGCTGCCGGCCCGAACACATGCCCGTGCTGATCGCGCTCGTCCGCGCCTACGAAGGGCTCGGCATCCTCGGCAAGACCCAGGCGATCTCCACCGGCCCCAACGCCCCGATGGTGCTGCTCAGCGGCCCGGTCGTCGAACGCCTGGGCCTCAACTTCGGCACCTGCGGCGCCGGGCCGGGCTCGCCGAGCCACGTCAACACCGTGATCGGTCGGGCGCTGCGACTGATCCTGATGAACATCGGTCAGGCGTACCCGAACGTCCTCGACATGGACACCATCGGCAGCCCCAACAAATACAGCTTCTGCCTGGCCGAGAACGCCGGTGCCAACCCCTTCGAACCCTGGAACCAGTCCAAGGGGTACGCGCAGGGCGACAGCACCCTGTCGATCGCCTGTGTCTACCCGGGTCCCGACATCTACGACATCACCGCGACGCGGCCCGAGGAACTGCTCGACACGCTCATCTCGATGACCGGCAGCTACAACGGCACGGCGAGCGCCGGACGCTGGCTCTTCGGCGGCCGGGGCGACCCGACGACGGGCCAGAAGTACCGCGAACACCATGTGCTGCTGCTCGCGCCCGTGCACGCCGCCCTCGTCGCGAGCCACGGCTGGTCGCTCGACGACGTGCGGCAGTACCTCCACCGCGGCAGTCGCATCCCGTTCCGCCGGCTGGGCCTCAACATCGTCAAGCCGCAGGAGGCCGCGCTGGCCGCCGCCAAGCCGGAGCTGAGCTGGCTGCTCGACCAGCCCGACACGCTCGTCAGCATCGCCGAGCGCCCCGAGTGCTTCGAGGTGTTCGTCACCGGCGGCGACGGCGGGCGCAGCCAGTTCTACTACGGCGGCAGCGAGATCTCGACCGTACGGATCGAGGAGTTCTGATGGACGCCGTGACCGAGGCCGGCGCGCCGCCGGCGGCACCGCCCGCGACGGGCCGGGCGCGGCTGGTCCACCAGGCCACCGCCGTCGTCTTCGTCGCGGCCGCCGTCTACGTGGCCGCCACCGCACCGGGCCTCGGCCTGTACGACGGCCGCGGTCCCGGCGCCGGCCTGTTCCCCTTCGTCGTCGCGATCGGCTGGGCCGTCCTGTCGGCCGTCTGGTTCGTCCAGATCACCACCGGCCGCAGCGCCGGCACCGAGGGCAGGTTCTTCGACTCGCTCGACGGCGCGCGGCGGGTTGCCCTGCTCGCGGGCGGCATCATCCTGCTCGCCGTCGCCCTGCCGATCCTCGGCTTCCAGCTCGCCACCTTCGTCTTCGTCGCCCTCTTCCTCGGCGTCTACGGCCGCCACCACTGGGTCGTCACCGCCGCGGTCGCGCTCGGCGCGAGCTTCGGCCTTTTCACCGCGTTCACCCGGCTGCTCGACGTCTCGCTGCCGGTGTCGAGCATCCCGTTCCTCGTCGACCTGGGCTTGTAGGGCGGCGACATGGACGCGTTCACCAACCTCGTCGACGGTTTCGGGACGGCGCTGACCCCCGAGAACCTCATGTACGCGCTCATCGGCGCCGCCGTCGGCACCCTCGTCGGCGTGCTGCCGGGGCTCGGACCGACAGCGGCGATGGCGATCCTCATCCCGCTGACGTTCCACCTGCCACCGGTCGGCGCGATCATCATGCTCGCGGCGATCTTCTACGGCTCCCAGTACGGCGGCACGATCACCACGATCCTGCTCAACATCCCGGGCGAGGCGTCGTCGGCCGTCACGGTCCTGGACGGCCACGCGATGGCCCGACAGGGCAAGGCGGGTGCGGCGTTGAGCGTCGCCGCGGTCGGATCCTTCATCGGGGGTACGGTCGCCTGCATCGTCCTGGTGACGGTCGCCGCACCGGTCGCCACGCTCGCGCTCAACTTCGGTCCGCCCGAATATGTGGCGCTGGTCATCCTCGGCCTGTCGCTGATCCTGGTGTTCGCGGGAAAGTCGATCGTCAAGGCGCTCATCATGGGCGCGGTCGGCATGCTGATCGCCACCGTCGGGCTCGACCCGATCTCCGGCGCGGCCCGGTTCACGTTCGGCATCCCGCAGTTCTTCGACGGGCTCGACGTCGTGCCCGTGCTGATGGGTCTCTTCGGGATCAGCGAGATCCTGATCAACATGGAGGCCCGGCTCACCAAGGTCTCCCAGGAGAAGGTCAGCTCGCTCGTACCCTCCAAAGTGGAGGCGCGGCAGGCGTCCGGCGCCATCGCCCGCGGCACCGGCGTCGGTTTCGTCCTCGGCATGTTCCCGGGCGTCAACGCGACGATCGCGGCGTTCACGTCCTACATCGTCGAGAAGCGTGTCTCGAAGACGCCCGAGCGATTCGGCAAGGGCGCGATCGAGGGTGTCGCCGGGCCGGAGACGGCCAACAACGCGCACGCCAACGCGGCGCTCATCCCCATGTTCACGCTCGGCATCCCGGGCTCACCGGGTGTCGCGGTGCTGATGACGGCGTTCATCGTCAACGGGCTCAACCCGGGCCCGGAACTGTTCACCCAGCACCCCGAAGTCGTCTGGCCGATCATCGCCAGCATGTATATCGGCAACGTCATGTTGCTCGTACTCAACCTGCCCCTGATCGGGCTCTGGGTGCAGATCCTGAAGATCCCGTACTCCATCCTGATCGGGGTCATCCTGGTGTTCACGCTCGTGGGCGCCTACAGCATCGACAACTCCATGTTCAACGTATGGGTCATGATCGCTTTCGGGCTCCTCGGCTATCTCTTCAAGAAGCTCGACCTGCCGATCGCCCCGCTCGTGTTGACGTTGATCCTCGGTCCGATCCTCGAGGACGCCATCCGCCAGTCGATGGCCATCTTCGACGGCGACGTCACCGGCTTCTTCAAGCACCCCATCGCACTCACGATCTTCGCCATCACGGCGGTCGTCATCGTCTTCACCGCCCGCCGGTCGGTTCCCCGGTCGGAGGGCGACGCCGAGGCGTGAGCGCGAACCCCATCCCCCGAAAGCCATGCACAGCAAGGAGTTCTCGAAGATGAGACGCATCCCTTCCAAGCTGTTAGGTGTCACCCTGGTGCTCGGCCTCGCCCTGGCCGGCTGTGCGGAGAAGCCGGCCGCGTCCGGCGGCGACGCCAGCGCCGGCCCGAAGACGAACTTCCCCGAGCCGGGCAAGGTCGTCACGATGATCGTCCCGTACGGCGTCGGCGGCGGCACCGACATCGGCGCGCGGCTGCTCGCCAACGACATGAGCAAGCTGCTCGACACCACGATCAACGTGGAGAACAAGGTCGGCGCGTCGGGCCAGATCGGGCTCACCGAACTGGTCTCGTCGAAGCCCGACGGCTACACGATCGCGTGGGCCAACGCGCCGATCACCAGCCCGATCTACCTCGACCCGTCGCGCAAGGCGGCGTTCAAGTCGGAGGACCTGGTGCCGCTCGGCAACTACGTCTTCGACCCGGCGCTGCTCGTCGTGCCCAAGGACTCGCCGTACCAGTCGCTGAAGGATCTGATCGACGCGGCCAAGGCGCAGCCGGGGAAGATCGCGATCTCGGCCAGCGCCGTGCTCGCACCCGGTGACATGGTGATCCGGGCACTGGAGGCGGCGGCCGGCGTCAAGTTCAGCACGGTCTACTTCGAGACCGCCGGCCAGCAGCGCTCGGCCCTCCTGGGCGGGCAGGTGGCGGTCGAGTCCGGCTCGATCTCCGAGGCCGCCGGCGCCCTGCAGAGCGGCCAGGTCCGGGGCCTGACGCTGTTCGACGGCACCGAGTCGAAGTTCGCGCCGGGCGTGCCGACGGCCAAGTCCGAGGGGTACGACGTCGAGTGGGGCTCGTCGCGCATCCTCGTCGTGCCGAAGGGCACGCCGCAGGACGTCATCGACGTCTGGACCAAGGCGATCAAGGACGCCTCGGACCAGGAGGCCGCCCGCGGCGACTTCGACAAGGCGTTCCTGACCCAGCGCTACATGGACCCGGCGGCGACGGCCGCCTACGTCAAGACGATCGACCAGCAGGTACAGGTCTTCCTGGACCAGGTCGCCAAGGGTTGACCGGCGGGGGTGCGCGGCGCGACCCGCCGCGCACCCTCCGAGGTGAAAGGAGGCACGGTGGCGGAGGACTGGGTGCTCTGCATGGGCATACCGGACCCGGACGCGCGCCGGGCGGTCGAGAACGGGGACCTTCCACTGGTCCACTACGAAGACCTTGCAGCGGAGGAGCGGGCGGGCGTGCTCGCCACGGCACCGGCGATCCTGCTGTGGTCGGCCAAGCTGACGGCCGACATGCTGGAAACCGCCAAGGCGTTGCGGATCGTGCAGCGGATCGGTGAAGGCACCGACAAGATGGACCTCGACGCCGCCCGCTCGCTGGGTGTTCTGGTCGCCCGGACCACCGGCATCAACGCCACGTCGAGCGCCGAGCTCACGGTGTTGCTGATGCTGGCGGCGCTGCGCCGGCTGCCGGCGGCACACGCGTCCATGGTGGACGGCCGGTGGGAGAAGTGGTCGGTCCGGGAGGGCACCCACGAGCTGCGCGGCAAACAGGTCGGGATCATCGGCCTCGGCAAGATCGGCCAGCTCGTCGCCGCCCGGGTCCGCGCGTTCGAGGCGACCGTGGTCTACCACAGCCGCCACCGGCTGCCCGCCGACGCCGAACGGGGCGCCCGCCACGTCCCGCTCGACGAGCTCCTCGCCACCTCGGACCTCGTGAGCGTGCACGTGCCGCTGACCGCGGCGACCACCGGGCTGCTCGGCGCGCGCGAGCTGGGCCTGATGAAGCGCAGCGCGATCCTCGTCAACACCGCGCGCGGCGGGATCGTCGACGAGCCCGCGCTCGCCGCCGCCCTCGGCGCACGCCGCATCGCCGCGGCCGGGCTCGACGCGTTCCAGGACGAGCCCCCCGCCGCCGACCACCCGTTCCGCTCGCTGCCCAACGTCGTGCTCACGCCACACATCGGCGGGGTGACCGACGACTCCCGCGCCCTGATGGTCCGACGCGCGTTCGCGAACATCCGCACCGCGCTGGCCGGCGGCGACCTCGACCCGATCGACGTGGTGGTGGCGCCGTGACCCACCGCATCGAGGCCCTCCACCGGATCGTCACGGCCGGCGCGATCGCGGTCGACCGGGCCGGCACCGGCCTCCCGTCGGGCGCGACCGTCGCGGTCGTGCCACCGCACGCGGTCGCCCCCACTCGGGCCCAGCACCCCGACGTGCTGCTCGGCGTCGAGGGCCCGCCCGGTGACGCCGACTTCGTCGTGGGACCCTTCGACGCCAACATCGCCCGCGAGTGCGACGACCGCCGGATCGCCTACGTGCCCTATGACGACGCCGATGCCGACCTGGTGCTGCTCACCGTGCCGCGGCCGACCCGGTCGCGGTTCATCGGGCTCGGGACGCCAGACGAGATCGGCGACTGGCTGGCCGCCGGCGCCGACGGCGTCGCCGTCGCGGCACCGGCCGGTGCGGCCGACACCTGGTTCACCGACGCGTTGTGGCAGGTGCGCAGGATCAACGGCTGGCCGCTGTACGGGGCCGTCGAGCACGTCGGCCTCTACGCGCGGCCCGGGGTGAGCGACGCCGAGATCGCACAGTGGTACGCCGACACGTTCGACTACCCGGTCACCGTGGGCCGCACGCTCTACGCGGGTCGCGACGTCTTCGGCCGCATCGAGGTGCTCAAGGCGCCGGTCGGGGAGCCGTGTCACGTCGGCGTGCGGGTCTGGGACTTCGACGCCGCCGTCGCCGACCTCGGCGAGCGCGGACGGGAGCTCCAGGAGCCGGTGACGTTTCCCGCGTCGCGGCTCGCCTACCTGAAGGACCGTGACCCCGCCGGCAACCTCGTCCACATCATCTGGAGACCGTGATGAGCCACGACGTGTACGTCTGCGGCACACCGTACGAGAAGGCACTGCGATCCGGGGAGATGTCCGTCCTCGACCTCGGCCCGATCGCCGCGAAGGTCGGCGCGGCGGGCGTGGAGTACCGGACGGTCTACTGGCAGGACGTCGAGACGGAGCTTCCGGCCGTCGTCGACCAGGCCGCCGCCCTCGGGCTGTGCGTCACGTACGCGAGCTTCGCGACCCTCTACGGCGGCGACGAGGACACGGAGGCGGGGCTGCTCCGCGACATCGCGCACGCCCGCGCGCTCGGCTCGCCGCTGCTGCGGGTCTTCCGCGGCGCGGGAGACGACGACACGGTGGCGCGGGCGGTGCTCGCCGCGGCGGAGGCCGCCGGTGTCACGCTCGCGCTGGAGAACTTCGTCAAAGCACCGGGCAACCGGCTCGCCGAGGTCATCGGGACGGTGCGTGCGCTCGACTCGCCGGCCCTGGGCGTCAACGTCGACGTGGGCAACTACGTGAAGAACGGGCAGGACCCCGTCGCGGCCGCCGCCGCCCTGGCCCCGTGGACCGTCTACTGCCACTTCAAAGACGTCCGGATGGGCGACGACGGGCCGGTCGCCACCTATCCCGGCAACGGCTTCGTCGACCTGCCGGCGGTGCTGGCGGCGCTCGACCCCGACGTGCCGTTCGGCTTCGAGTACCCGGGCGAGGGCGACCCGGAGTCCGCGATCCGGGCGGGGCTGGAGTACGTGCGCCGCCATGAGTGACCTGCTGCTCCGGGACGGGCGGGCGGTCGACGGGAGCGGCCGCCTCGACGTCGCCGTCTCCGCTGGGCGGATCACCGCGGTCGGTCCGTCGCTCGCGGCGCAGGGCGGTGCGCGGGTCGTGGACCTCGGCGGCCGGCTCGTCTCGCCCGGGCTGTTCGACCTGCACTCCCACGTCTACTGGGGCGCGACCACGCTCGGCGCCTGGCCCGACGAGGTCTGCCTGGGCAGCGGGGTGACGGCGACGGCCGACGGCGGCAGCGCCGGCCCCGACACGTTCGCCGGGTTCGCGCGGTTCATCGCGGGCACCGCCCGTACGCGCGTGTTCGGCTTCGTGAACCTCTCCCGGCTCGGCATGACCGGCTTCCAGGGCGCCGGAGAGCTGGTCAACCCTTCCTACGCCGACCCGGCCGGCGTCGCCGCCGTCTTGCGCGACTTCCCCGACGTGGCCGTCGGGGTCAAGCTGCGCGCGTCGGCCGACGTGGTCGGTGGCTCGTGCCTGACCGTGCTGCGCGCCGCCGTCGACGCGGCCGGCTCGCACCCGGTGATGGTGCACATCGGAGGGTCCGTCGACCCGATCGACACGATCCTGGCGCTGCTGCGGCGGGGCGACATCGTCACGCATTTCCAGACGCCCAAGGCCAACGGGCTGCTCGACCCGGCCGGCAAGGTCCACCCGGCGGCCCGCGACGCCCGCGAGCGGGGTGTCCTGTTCGACTGTGGACACGGCAAGACCCACTGGAGCGCCGACGTGGCCCGCGGCCTGCTCGACCAGGGCTTCCCGCCCGACGTGATCAGCACCGACCTCAGCGCGACGTCGTTCGCCGCGCTGCGCCCCGGTCTCGTGACCGTGCTCGACAAGTGGCGCGCGCTCGGGCTGCCGCTCGCCGACGTGTTCCGGATGGCGACGTCGGCACCGGCGGCGGCGGTCGGCAAGGACGACGAGATCGGGCGGCTGCGCGTGGGCGCGGCCGCCGACGTGGCGGTGTTCGACGACGACGCCGGGGAGCGACTCGTGCCCTGGCTGACGCTGCGGGCCGGCGAGGTGGCGTGGACCGCCGAGAGGAAAGGGGAGTGACCGACGTGTCCGGACTGACCAGAGACCAGATCAAACAGTTCCGCGACCAGGGCTACCTGGTGGTGGAGGACGTCATCGACGTGGAGCGGTACCTCGACCCGCTGGTGGCCGAGTACGCCGAACGGCTCGACGAGATCGTGGCGGGGCTCGCGGGGCCTGCAGCCTACGCGGGCCTGCCGTTCGGCAGCAAGCTGACGCGGCTCTACGCCGACACCGGGCGCAGCTGGGCGCAGCACTTCGACTTCTCGCTGCCGTTCAAGGGCGTCAAGCCCGACGAGCCCTGCCACTTCGGGCCGGCGGTCTTCGCGATGCTGAGCAACGAGCGGATCCTCGACGTGGTCGAGTCGCTGATCGGGCCCGAGATCTACTCCAACCCGGTGCAGCACGTGCGGCTCAAGCCGCCGCAGCACCTGGTGCCGTCGGACCCGCGGATCGGCAAGGGTCTGCTCGGAGCCACCGAGTGGCACCAGGACGCGTCGGTCGTGGTCGAGGAGGCCGACGACACCGAGATCCTGACCGTCTGGATCCCGCTGGTCGACGTCGACGAGCGCAACGGCTGTCTGTGCGTCGTGCCCCGCAACCACAAGCGCGGCCTGCTCCAGCACTGCATCGACGCGCTGCGCGGCAAGTACCTGCCGACGGCCAAGTTCGACGCCGACCGGGCGAAGCCGCTGCCGATGCGCCGGGGCAGCATCCTCGTCATGGACAAGATGACGCCGCACTCGTCGTTGGAGAACCACAGCGACGACGTGCGGGTCAGCATGGACCTGCGGTTCAACCCGATCGGCCAGCCGACGGGCCGCCCTGAGTTCCCGGGCTTCGTCGCGCGCAGCCGCCGCGACCCGGCGACCCAGCTCCGCGACCCGGTCGCGTGGAAAGAGAGCTGGCTCGACACCCGGGCACGGATGTCGGCCCACCCGGAGCTGGTGCCGGCGTTCACGCGCTGGCGCGAGGACGCGCCCGGATGCGCGTGATCGCGTTCATCGGCCTGGGGACGATGGGCGCCCCGATGGCCGCGAACCTCGTCAAAGCCGGCTTCGACGTCGTCGGATACAACCGCAGCCGGCCCGCGGTCGAGAACCTCGTCGCGGCCGGCGGCCGGGCCGCGTCCTCGGTCGCCGAGGCGGTCGCGTCGGCCGAGGTCGCCGTGACGATGCTGCCCGACTCGCCGGACGTGGAGGCGGTGGCACTCGGCCCCGACGGCCTCCTGGCCCACCTGCCGGCCGGTGCGCTCTATGTCGACATGAGCTCGATCAACCCGGCGGTCGCGGTCGCGTTGGCCGCGGCAGGGGCCCAGCGCGACGTCGAGGTGCTGGACGCACCGGTGAGCGGCGGCGAGCCGGGCGCCCGGTCGGCCTCACTGTCCATCATGGTGGGTGGCACCGCCGAAGCGTTCGCCCGCGCCGAGCCGCTGTTCGCCGCCCTCGGCACGACGATCGTCCACGTGGGTCCGGCGGGCGCCGGCCAGACGGTGAAGGCGGCCAACCAACTCCTGGTCGGCGGCCACCTGGCTCTCCTGGCGGAGGCGATCCTGCTGCTGGAGGCGGCGGGCGTGGCCCCGGAGGGCGCGCTGCGGGTGCTGGCGGGCGGCCTCGCCGGCAGCACGGTCCTCGACCGCAAGTCCGGCGCGATGCTGGCACGGTCGTTCGCGCCGAGCTTCCGCGCCGACCTGCACGCCAAGGACCTGCGCATCGTCGCCGACCTGGCCCGGCGGTCGTCGCTGGTGCTGCCCACGGTCTCGACGGCCGCCCAGCTGATGAATGCCGTCGTCGCCCGGGGCAACGGCGACCTCGACCACGCGGCGGTGCTCACGGTCGTCGAACTTCTCTCCGGCCGCGAACCGACCCCCTGACCGCATGGCACGCCCCGGGGTTCCGGGGCGTGCCATGGTCGGGGTCGGCTACGCGGCCGGCACCAGCGACGACTCCATCGTCTGGAGCAGGTTGAGCGGGATCGCGTCACCCATCGCCTGGTAACCCGCGTCGCTCGGGTGCAGGCTGTCGCCGCTGTCGTAGGCGGCCAGCATCCGGCGCGGGTTCGCCGGGTCGCGGACCGCGGCGTCGAAGTCCACGACGCCGTCGAACTCGTGGCTGGTGCGGATCCACTCGTTGACCGCCAGCCGGTGCTCCTCCCGCACGTCGGGTGCGTTGCCGAACGGGGTGAGCGTGCCGCCGTAGATCCGGACCCCTTGCGTGTGTGCCCGCACGATCACCTGGCGCAGCGCGGCGATGACGTCCGCGGCGGTGGCTCCGCCGCTGATGTCGTTGATGCCGAGCAGCACGATGATGTCGGTGACGTCGGCCCGCACCAGCACGTCCTGGTCCATCCGCGCCAGCGCGCTCGGGTTCGTGGCACCGCCACCGACCCAGACGCGGTTGCCGCTGATGCCGACGTTGGCCACCCCCAACTGCCGGGAGGTCGGCAGCGCGGCGAGCCGGGCCGCCAGCACGTCCGGCCACCGCCGGTTGGTGTTGGCCGTCGAGCGGAGCCCCTCGGTGATCGAGTCGCCGAAGGCGACGACGGTGCCGGTGTGCCTGCGGACGCTCGCGTCGATCGCCGAGAGGAAGTTCCACTGGAGCCGGGTCGAGGCCACCGGGAAGGCTTCCGCACCCACGTGGTTGCCGGGCGCCGAGACGTAGGTCGTCTGCAGCGCGCCGTTCCGGACGGTCAGCGGGGACGTGCCCGCCGACGTGTCACCGGGCAGGTGGATGTCGACGGCGAGGTCGGCGAGCGCGCCGACCTCGAGGTCGACCCAGTCGCTGAGCACGTCGGCGCCGGCCGGGATGGTGAACGACGGGTTGCCGCTGAAGGTCAGCGCCCGGCCCGTGCCCGCCACGATCTTCTCGTCGGCCGCCCGCAGAGCGACCTGCGCCGCCTCGACGACCAGCGGTGCCGTGCCCCACCGATTCGACAGCCGGACGCGTACGCGGTCGGTGCCGACGCTGACGTGGGCGACCTGCCGCAGCGTCTGGTTGTTGACGCGGTTGGTGGCGGACGGGTTCGCCGACACCATCGGCGCTCCCCAGGTGGCCACGGGAGCCGCGTCGGCGCGGTAGTCCCGCTTGAACAGCCCGAGGTCGATCGCGTTCGCCATCGCCAGGTAGCCCGCGCTGTTCGGGTGCAGGCTGTCGCCGCTGTCGTACGCGGCCAGCATGCGCCGCGGGTTCGCCGGGTCGCGGACGGCGGCGTCGAAGTCGATCACGGCGTCGTACTCGCCGCTGGTCCTGATCCAGGTGTTGAGCGCCTGCCGTTCCGCCTCGCGGGCGTCTGGCGCGTTGCCGTAGGGGGTCAGCGTCCCGCCGTAGATCATCAGCCCGCGGTCGTGTGCGCGCTTGATGAGCTGCCGGTGCCCCTCGATGATGCGCGCGGCCGTGTTGCCGCCGCTGATGTCGTTGATCCCTTCGAGCACGATGACCTGGCGCGCGCCCGACGCCACCAGCGCGTCGCGGTCGAACCGGGCCAGCGCGTTCTCTCCGGTGCCGCCGATGAGCACCCGGTTGCCGCCGATGCCCAGGTTGACCACGCCGGTGGGCTGCAGAGACGGTTTGTCGGCCAGCCGCTGGGCGAGGTAGTCCGGCCAGCGTCCGTTGGCGTCCACCGTGGACGCCGAGCCGTCGGTGATCGAGTCGCCGAAAGCGACGACCGTGCCACCGGCGTCTGCGTGCATCGTGACGTCGACACCGGTCAGGAAATACCACATGGTACGCGTCGCGACGGTCGGAAATTCGGCGGCGCCGATCTGGTTGCCGTCCGCGAGATAGGCGAGAGTCTGACCCGCCGGCCGCGCATTGTGGAGCGTTATCGGCGAGGTCGAGGCGAGCGTGTCCGACGCGATGTAGACGTCGATGGCGAGATCGGCGAAATCGGGCACCGGGAATGGCAGCCAGTCGCTGTAGAGTTCGCCGAAGGCCGGGATCGAGAACGCCGTCCGGCCGCTGAAGGTGAGCTGCCCGCCGGATCCCTCGGCGATGCGCGCGCCCGTGTCGCGGCGCGCGACATGGGCCGCCTGCACCACGAGGGGTGCGGTTCCGTACCGGTTGGAGAGCTTGACCCTGACCTGCTCACCGCCCGTGCTGATGTGGACGATCTGCCGGAGGGTCTGGTTGTTGACGCGGTTGGCTTCGGCGGGGGCGGCCGAGACCGGGGCGGTCGCCCACGTGCCGATTGCCGGCTTTCCGGCCGGAACGGTGCCGGCCGTCAGTTCTTCGGCGGACGCGGTGCCCTGCACCGCGCTGAGCGCCGCCAGAGTTGTCGCGACCAATGCCGCGAACCATTGCCGTCTCGAAAGGTGTCGGGTGACAGGCGTCATTACGCTCCTCCATTGTTCGCGTGTCCGAACAGGATGGATGGCAAAAGGGGAATGCGGTGGGAATCGATCGCCGGAGCGGAGCGACCGACGGCTGGCGCGCCTTTGTAGGCCCAACCTAGAAAGGCTCCAGATCGAAGTAAACCCTCACATCAACGCGTGACGATGAGTGGCCCGGGAAGGTCGTTCAGCGGAACGGCGGTTGCGCCGAACGGTCGCCGACGGTGGACGAGCGGCAGCGGTCAGGCGAGGGCGAAGTCCGTGTGGGTCAGGCGCGCGGAGGCCTCCCACAGCTTCGGGCCCACTCCAGGTTGCCGGGCCGCGCGGGCGGGTCGGTGGAGCGCCGGGTTGCCGCGCAGATGGCCGATGCCGTCCGGGCCGACGTAAGAGCCGCCGGGAACGTCCGCGGTGGCGGCGTAGAGGGCCGGCCAGGCGCCGTGTTCGGCGTCGTTGAACATCCACAGTGTCGAGCGGAAGACCGCTCTGCCGATCCCGGTGGCGTGCCGGAGCAGGTCGGTGCGCGCGATGCCGGGGTGTGCGGTGACGGCCCGGATGCTTGAGCCCGCGTTGTCGAGCCGGCGCTGCAGCTCGGCGGTGAAGTAGACCGTGGCGAGCTCCGAATCGGCGTAGGACTGGAAGGCGCTGTAGGGCCGTCTGGTGCCGTCGACGTTGTCGAGCTGGATCCGCCCGCGACGGTTGGTCTGCGAGGTGATCGAGACGACGCGGCTGGTGGGCGCGTTACGGATGCGCGGCAACAGCAGGTTGGTCAGCGCGAACGGGCCGAGGTAGTTGATGCCCATCTGCAGCTCGAAGCCGTCGGCGCTGCGGTCCTCGGGGATGAGCATGACGCCCGCGTTGTTGATGAGGATGTCGACCTCACCGGTCCAGGCGTCGACGAACGAATGGATCGACGCGAGGCTGGACATGTCGAGGTGGCGGACCTCGGTCCTGCCGGGCAGGGCGGCGGCCACCTCACGGCCCTTGTCCATGTTGCGGACGGCGAGGACGACACCCGCGCCGGCACGCGCGAGCTCGCGCGCCTCGATCATCCCGAGCCCCGAGCTGGCGCCGGTCACGATCGCCGTCATGCCAGCCAGGTCACCGATGTCGTCGGGAGTCCATCCGCGTCGGCTCATGCCCGAACCTGCCTGCCGCTCGATCTCAGACGCCGGTTACCCACTCCGCCGCGATCCACGCCGCTGACAGGGTTCTTTCCTATTCGACATGGCGTCAGAAGCGGCCTCTTGCGTATTGACGGAGAGCGCTCTATCGGCCATCGTGTGGGCACGGCGTGGTCGGCGCACGCTTCATGACCGTCCCCATGAGAAAGGTCCGATCATGTTGCGCAGAGCGCTGCTCTGCGTGGCCCTGGCGGCAGCGACGCTCGTCGGCATTCCGGCGAGCCCCGCTCTCGCGGCCGACTTCACCGTGCTTGTGTTCAGCAAGACGGCGGGGTTCCGGCACGACTCGATCCCGGCGGGCATCGCCGCGATCCAGCAACTGGGCACGCAGAACAACTTCACCGTCGAAGCCACGGAGGACGCGACCGCGTTCACCACGGCCAACCTGGCCAGGTTCCAGGCCGTCATCTTCCTGTCCACCACCGGCGACGTGCTCAACGCCGCTCAGCAGACCGCGTTCGAAGGCTACATCCGCGCCGGCGGCGGCTACGCGGGCGTGCACGCCGCGGCCGACACCGAGTACGACTGGGCCTGGTACGGCAGCCTGGTCGGCGCGTACTTCCTCCAGCACCCCGCGATCCAGCAGGCCACCGTGCGGATCGAGGACAGCAGCCACCCGTCCACCGCCGGCCTGCCGGCCAACTGGGTGCGCACCGACGAGTGGTACAGCTACCGCACCAACCCGCGGGCCAACGTGCGGGTGCTGGCCAACCTCGACGAGTCCACGTACTCCGGCGGTGGCATGGGTGACCACCCCATCGCCTGGTGCCGCGCCTACGACGGCGGGCGCACCTGGTACTCCGGCATGGGTCACACGCAGGAGAGCTACGCGGACACCAACTTCCGCAACCACCTCCTGGGCGGCATCCGGTACGCGGCACAGGGCACCGGCAACTGCACGGTCGGCTCCGGGCCGGTCGACCCGCCGGGCGCCTTCGCACAGGTCACCCTCGCCAAGGGAGTGGCCGAGACCGGTGAGCCGATGGGCCTGACCGTGCTGCCTGACCGCGGCGTGCTGCACACGTCGCGCGACGGCACCGTGCGCTACACCGACGCCGCCGGCAACACCAAGGTGGCGCTGACCATCCCGGTCTACACCCACGACGAGGAGGGCCTGCAGAGCATCAAGGCCGACCCCGCGTTCGCCACGAACCGCTGGGTCTACCTCTACTTCGCGCCACCCCTGTCCACACCGGCCGGTGACGCGCCGACGACCGGCACCGCGGCGCAGTTCGCGCCGTTCAACGGCGTCAACCGGCTCGCGCGCTACACCGTGCGGGCGGACAACACGATCGACCCGGCGTCGGCGGTGACCGTCATCGAGGTGCCGTCCAGCCGCGGCCAGTGCTGCCACGTCGGTGGCGACATCGACTTCGACGCGGCCGGCAACCTCTACCTGTCCACCGGCGACGACACCAACCCGTTCGACTCGGCCGGCTACGCGCCGCTCGACGAGCGGACCGACCGCAACCCGGCCTTCGACGCGCAGCGCTCCTCCGGCAACACCAACGACCTGCGCGGCAAAGTCCTCCGGATCAAGCCGAGTGCGGCCGGCGGCTACACGGTCCCGGCCGGCAACATGTTCGCGCCCGGCACCGCGAACACCCGGCCCGAGGTGTACGCCATGGGCTTCCGCAACCCGTTCCGGATGAGCGTCGACAAGGCGACCGGCATCGTCTACCTCGGCGACTACGGGCCCGACGCGGGCACCGCCGACCCGAACCGCGGGCCGGCCGGCACGGTCTCCTACGAGCGGATCACCCAGCCCGGCAACTACGGCTGGCCGTACTGCTCCAACTACAACACCCCGTACCACGAGTACACGTTCCCCAGTGGACCGTCGCTGGGCCTGTACAACTGCGCGGGCGGACCGACCAACAACTCGCGCAACAACACCGGTCTGACCACCCTGCCGGCGTCGCGGGCGGCGTGGCTCGGCTACGGCGGCGGCCAGGACCCGCCCGGCATCTGCTGCGGCAGCCTCTCGCCCATGGGCGGCGCGGTCTACCGCTACAACGCGGCCCTCAACTCGTCGGTGAAGTTCCCGCCCTCGTACGACGGCAAGTTCTTCGCCACCGAGTTCGGTCGCCGGTTCATCAAGACGATCAACATCAACGCCAACGGCACGCCGGGTACGATCACGAGCTTCCCCTGGACCGGCACCCAGGTGATGGACTACGAGTTCGGCCCGGACGGCGCGCTCTACGTGCTCGACTACGGCACCGGTTGGTTCGGCGGCGACGCGAACTCGGCCGTCTACCGCATCGAGTACCAGGTCACCGGGGGCAACCGGCCACCGGTAGCCGTCGCCAGCGGCAACCCGACCGGCGGCACGGCACCGCTGACGGTCCAGTTCTCGTCGGCCGGCTCCACCGATCCGGACGGCAACCCGTTGACGTACGCCTGGGACTTCCAGACGAACGGCTCGGTCGACTCGACGGCGGCCAACCCGTCGTTCACCTACACCGCCAACGGCCAGTACACGGCGACGCTGACGGTGCGCGACCCGTCCGGCGCCTCGGCGACGGCCAGCGTGGTGATCGGGGTCGGCGGCCCGACGATCAGCGTGTCGTTGCCGCAACCCGGCCGGCTGTTCAACTTCGGTGACCAGGTGCCGTTCACGGTCAACGTCACCGACCCGGCCAACCCGACGATCGACTGTTCCCGGGTCACGGTGACCTACGTGCTCGGGCACGACGCGCACGGCCACCCGATCACCAATGTCAACGGGTGCAGCGGCAACATCCAGACGACGGTCGACGGCGAGCACGACGTGTCGGCGAACATCTTCGGGATCATCAACGCCGCGTACACCCCGCCGGGCTCGACCACCGCGATCAACGCGACCCCGGTGGTCCTGCAGCCGCGCGCACGGCAGGCCGAGCACTTCGGCGGCCAGCAGGGCGTCGCCATCGTGACCTCGACGGCGGCACAGGGCGGCAGTGCGGTCGGCAACATCAGCAACGGTGACTGGATCTCGTTCAACCCGTACTACCTGTCCGGGCTGGCCACCGGGTTCACCGCCCGGGTGTCGGCACCGGCGGGCGGCGGCGGGACGATCACGATCCGCTCGGGCTCGGCTACCGGCACGGTGGTCGGCACGGCCACCGTCGCGGCGACCGGCTCGTTCGACACGTTCGCCGACGTGACCGGCACGATCACCGCGCCGACCACGTCCGGACCGCTGTTCCTGGTGTTCACCGGCGGCACGGGCGCGGCGCTGTTCAACGTCGACTCGTTCGCGTTCACCACGGGCACCACCCCGCCGACCGGGACCAACCTGGCGCTCAACAAGCCGGCGACGGCGTCGAGCGTCGAGGCCCCGGAGTTCCCGGCGTCGAACGCCGTGGACGCCTCGGCGACCACCCGCTGGTCGAGCGCGTTCAGCGACCCGCAGTGGATCCAGGTCGACCTGGGCCAGACGTACTCGATCGACCGGGTGCGGCTGCTCTGGGAGGCGGCGTACGGCTCGGCGTACCAGATCCAGACGTCGACCAACGGCACCACCTGGACCACGGTCCGGTCGGTGACCGGCGGCAACGGCGGCGAGGACGACAACACCGCCCTCAACGCCAGCGGCCGGTACGTCCGGATCAACGGCACCGCGCGCGGCACGGCGTGGGGTTACTCGCTGTTCTCGTTCGAGGTGTACGGCGGTGGCGGCCAGCCGCCGACGGCGACGAACGTGGCGCTGAACAAGCCCGCGACGGCGTCGAGCGTCGAGAACGCGGCGTTCCCGGCCTCGCTGGCGGTCGACGCGTCCACCACGACCCGGTGGTCGAGCGCGTTCAGCGACCCGCAGTGGATCCAGGTCGACCTGGGCCAGACGTACTCGATCAGCAGGGTGCGGCTGCTCTGGGAGGCCGCCTACGGCTCCGCGTACCGGATAGAGACCTCGACCAACGGCACCACCTGGACCGTCGCGCGGACGGTGACAGGCGGTAACGGCGGCGAGGACGACAACACCGGATTGAGCGCGAGTGGCCGGTATCTCCGGATCTACGGCACCGCCCGGGGTACAGCATACGGATACTCCTTGTTCAACCTGGAGGTGTTCGGAAGCTGACCATTTGGCGGGGGGTGCGTGCGCGCGCCCCCCGCCGCTTCCCGGTTTAGGCTGTTCACGTGATCGACGCGGCCACCGACAGCGACGAGCGGCTCCGGCGGCTCGAAGCCGTCACGGACGCCGCCCTGTCGCACCTCGACGTCGATGCCCTGCTCGACGAGCTGCTCGACCGGGTCCGCGAGCTGCTCGGTGTCGACACCGTCGTGATCCTCCTGCTCGACCCGCACGCCCGGCAGCTCGTCGCCACCGCGGCCAAGGGCCTCGACGACCATTTCAAGGTTGGTGTACGCGTCCCGATCGGCCGAGGCTTCGCCGGGCGGGTCGCCCGTGACCGCCGGCCCGTGATCGTCGACGACATCACCGAGGAGAGCGACACCAGCCCGCTGGTACGCGGCGGGGGAGTGCGGTCCCTGCTCGGCGTGCCGATTTTCGGCGGCGGCGAACTGGCCGGCGTGCTCTATGTAGGCAGCCGGTCGCCCCGGGCCTTCAACACCGACGACGCCCGCCTGCTGGAGATGGTCGCCGACCGGGCCAGCGTGGCCACCCACACGCGGGCCGGCACGGTCAACCGCGAGACCGCCCTCGCCCTGCAGCGCAGCCTGCTGCCGACGGCGCTGGCCGAGGTGCCCGGCGTCGACATGGCGGCCCGCTACCTGCCGGGCCACGACTCCGGCGTCGGCGGCGACTGGTACGACGTGTTCACCCTGCCGTCCGGCTGGCTCGGCGTGGTGGTCGGTGACGTCTCCGGCCACGGCCTGGAGTCGGCCGTGGTGATGGGCCGGCTGCGCAGCGCGCTGCGGGCGTACGCCCTGGTCTGCGCCGACCCCGCCGACGCGCTCGAGCACCTCGACGCGAAGGTGCACCACTTCGAGACCGGCAGCCTGGCGACCGTGCTCTACGCGGTGATCCCGCCCGAGCGCGACAAGGTGCACGTCTCGGTCGCCGGCCACCCGCGCCCGGTGCTGGTCGACCCGTCGGGCCGCGCCGAGCTGCTGCCCGCGCCGACGGACGTGCCTCTGGGCATGGGCCGCCCGGCCGGCACCCGCCGCACCACGGTGGTCGACTTCCCGCCCGGTGCGGTGCTGGTCTGCTACACCGACGGCTTGATCGAACGCCGGCAGGAATCCATCGACGTGGGCATCGAACGCCTGCTCGCCACAGTCTGGCCCGGCGAGCCCGACGAGGTCTGCACGGCGCTGATGTTCGCGGTCGGCGAGGAGCGCCCGACCGACGACACCGCGCTGCTCGCCATCCGCCGGCTCGGCCCGCCGCCCCACCCCGAGCCGCGGTTGCTCCTGGCGGCCGAGTTCGACCGGGCGGGCGTGGCGACGCTGCGCCGGCGGGTCGCCGACGAGGCCGAGCGGCACGGCCTGGCCGACGACGTCGCCGACGACTTCGTCGCCGCGGTCAACGAGGTGATGACCAACGCGATCCGGCACGGCGGCGGCGCCGGCGCGCTGCGCCTGCTCGCCGACCACACGGGCCTGGTCTGCGAGGTCCGCGACCACGGCAACGGCTTCCCAGCGGCCGCATTCCTGGCCCGCGAGGTGCGGCCGACCCCGTCGTCGACAGGCGGCATGGGCCTGTGGATCGCCCAACAGACCAGCCACGCGCTGCACATCGAGAGTGGCCCGGCCGGCACGCTGGTCCGGATCACCGCGGCTCACTGAATGGTCGCGGCCCTCGAGCTCTACCTGGACACCCATGCGACCCGGCGGCTCCGGACGCTGTGGCACGCCCTGGAGGCCGAGGGCATCCCGACGCTGGCGTCGCTGCAGGACTCGAAACACCGCCCGCACGTCTCCCTGGCCGCCGCGGCGCGCCTGTCACCGGACGCGGTGGCCGAGGCCCTGGGCGCCGTCCCGCTCGGCCGCGGCCTGGAGCTGGACATGGACTTCGTCGGCCAGTTCGTCGGCCGGGTGGTCTGGCTCGGCATCACACCGACCCCCGAGCTCCTGGACCTGCACCGGGCGGTGCACGACCGACTGGCCGAGGGCGGGGTCGAGGTCTGGGAGCACTACCGACCGGGCCGCTGGGTGCCGCACTGCACGGTCTCGCTCCGGGTGCCGAACCCATTGATGGGCCCGGCGGTCCGCCGCTGCCTGGAAATCCTCCCGCTGCACGCCACGATCACCGGCGCCTCGATCACCGACCACGCCAACGACATCGCCCACGCCCTACCCAGCTAGGGTGCCATGCTGTCCGGGTGGGTTTTGATCGACTGGATCTGAGCGTGCCCGTTCATCGGATCGGACTCGGGCTGGCCGCGATCGGGCGGCCGGGCTACATCAATCTCGGGCGGGATCGGGATCTGCCCGCCGAGCGGACCGTCGAGGCCATGCGGCGGCGGACCCATGACGTGCTCGATGCCGCGTACGCCGCCGGGGTGCGCTACTTCGACGCCGCGCGGTCCTACGGGCGGGCCGAGGAGTTTCTGGCCGGCTGGGTCGTCGACCACCCGGACGTCGTGGTCGGGTCCAAGTGGGGCTACACCTACGTCGCCGGGTGGCGGGTCGATGCCAAGGTGCACGAGACCAAGGACCACAGCGTGGGTACGTTCGACCGGCAGGTCACCGAGACCCGTGAGCTGCTCGGTGAGCGGCTCGACCTCTACCAGATTCACTCCCTCACGCCCGAGAGCGGCGCGCTCACCGACCCGACGCTGCACCGCCACCTCGCCGACCTCGGCGCCCGCGGTGTCACGATTGGCGTGTCGACCAGCGGGCCGCGGCAGGCCGACGCGATCCGGGCCGCGATGGAGATCAAGGTCGACGGCGCGCCGCTGTTCCACAGCTTCCAAGCCACCTGGAACCCGCTCGAACCATCCGCCGGGCCGGCGCTCGCCGACGCGCACGCCGACGGGCGGCACGTGATCATCAAGGAGGCCGTGGCCAACGGGCGGCTCGCGGACCGGGACGCCGACGTGCTCGCGCACGCGCTCGCCCAGCCCTGGGTCGACGTGGTGCTCTCCGGCGCCGCGACCACCGCGCAGCTCGCCAGCAACCTGCGGGCGCTGGACGTCACCGACCCCGGGCCGCTGCCGGCGCCCGAGACACCCGACGAGTACTGGCGGCACCGGGCCGCCCTGCCGTGGTCGTAGCCCTCAGAGCAGCCCGGACAGGATCACCAGGCCGATCACCACGAAGACCAGCGGCACGAGCCAGTGCCCGAACCGCCCGAGCGCGGCGACGACCGACCGGTGCCCACCGAGCCACGAGCCGACGACGCACCACACCGCCGTCAGGACCGCGAAGACCGCGATCGTGAGCAGGGAGTCGACCAGGCCGATCGTCCGGAACACCGGCGTGTAGACGGCGATGTTGTCGGAGCCGTTGGCGATCGTGACAGCCGCGACCGAGACGAGCCCGGAGGCGACCACCGGGGGACCGTCCCCGGTTGCGCGAAAGGCGGCCAGGAGGCCACGGACGCCCAGCGCCAGCGGGATCAGGCCGAGCAGGCCGACCCACCGGTCCGGCAGCAACGTCAGGCCGAGCGCCGCCGCGCCCGCGATCGCGACCAGCGCGCCTATCCCCGCGTACTGCCCGACCCAGATCTGCCACGGCCTCGGCCGCCCGGCGCTGCGGGCCGCCAGGAACAGCACCGTGAGCACGAGCAGGTCGTCGATATTCGTGCCCGCGAACACGCCGGCCGCCGCCGCGACCGTGCCGACCACATCCGTCACCGCCCGCACCATACGCGACCGCGCGTACCCTCGGGTGGTGGCCTTCGCCGTGATCGCACTGGTGGCCGCCCTCGCGGTGAGCGTCGCGGTGGCGGCCTGGCGTCAGGGTGCCGCCGCCCGCAGGTGGCACGCCCTGCGCTCCTGGGCCGACGGCGCCGGCTGGCGGCTGGCACCGACCCCCGCGGAGGTCGAGTGGCTGCCCGTGGTCGCGCTGCCGGTCGCGGTCGTCGACGGCCGGCACGAGCAGCACGAGATCGCCGTCGTCTGGGCGGCGGCGGCGGGCAAGGGCGCCACCACCACGGTGTACGTCCGGGTCGCCGACCACGGCGCCGCCCTGGCCTCGTACCACCGTTGGCTCGACCCGAGCGAGATCGACGAGGCCGTTCTGACGGCGCTGCCGAGCTGACCGGGGCAGCGGCCCTGGCGACTGCCGTTTCCGCCAGGGCTACTGCCGCCGGGATTGCCGGCTAGACCAGATATCGGGCGTACGCGTCGGGCGTGAAGAACGCCGGCAGCTCCTCGGCGAGCGCGGTCTCCAGGAAGATCCGCGCGGCCGCCGGCCGCAGCCCGGCCTCCTCCTCGTCCACGATGGACCGCACCAGGTCCTCGGTTACCGCACCGCCCTCGGCCAGCGGGGTCCGGTGGTGCACCCACTGCCAGACCTGGCACCGCGCGATCTCCGCGGTCGCCGCGTCCTCCATGAGGTCGAAGATGGCGGCGGCGCCGGTGCCGCGCAGCCAGCTGTCGAAGTAGCGCAGCGCGACGGCCACATTGGACCGCAGCCCGGCGGCGGTGACCGCGCCCGGTGTCAGGTCGACAGCGAGCAGTTCGTCGACGTTGACCGCGACCTCGTCCCGGCGCCGTTCGTGTTGGTGCGGCCGGCTGCCGAGCACGGCGGTGAACGCCGCCTCGCACGTGTCGACCAGGCCCGGGTGCGCCACCCACGAGCCGTCGAAGCCGTCGCCGGCCTCGCGCTCCTTGTCGGCGCGGACCTTCGCGAACGCGACCTCGTTGACCGCCGGGTCGCGGCTCGGGATGAACGCCGCCATGCCGCCGATCGCGTGCGCGCCGCGCCGGTGGCAGGTCTTCACGAGCAGCTCGGTGTACGACCGCAGGAACGGCACCGTCATCGTCACGTCGGCCCGGTCGGGCAGCACGAAGTCCGCCCGGTTGCCGAACTGCTTGATGATGCTGAAGATGTAGTCCCAGCGGCCGGCGTTGAGCCCGGCGGCGTGGTCGCGCAGCTCCCACAGGATCTCGTCCATCTCGAACGCCGCGGTGATCGTCTCGATCAGCACCGTGGCCCGGATCGTGCCCTGCGGGATGCCCAGGTAGTTCTGCGCGAAGACGAACACGTCGTTCCACAGTCGGGCCTCGCGGTGGCTCTCCAGCTTCGGCAGGTAGAAGTACGGGCCCTTGCCCGCGTCGATCTGCCGCTGTGCACAGTGGAAGAAGTAGAGCCCGAAGTCGACCAGGCTCGCCGAGATCGGCCGGCCGTCGACCACGATGTGCTTCTCCGCCAGGTGCCAGCCACGGGGGCGCACCACGATGGTCGCCGGGTCGGGGCCGAGCGCGTACGCCTTGCCGGCCGGGTCCGTGAAGTCGATCTCCCCGTCCAGGGCCGCGATCAGGTTGGCCTGCCCGCCCATCAGGTTGTCCCAGGTGGGCGCCAGCGCGTCCTCGAAGTCGGCGAGCCAGACCCGGGCGCCCGAGTTGAGCGCGTTGACGGTCATCTTCCGCTCGGGCGGGCCGGTGATCTCCACCCGCCGGTCCTCCAGACCCGGCGCGGGCGGCGCGACCCGCCAGCTCGGGTCGTTGCGGATGTGCGCCGTCTCGTGCAGGAAGTGCGGCAACTGGCCGGCCGCGTACCGGGCCCGGCGGGCCCGCCGGGTGTCCAGCAGGGCCACCCGGCGGCCGGCGAACTCGCTGTCGAGCGCGACCAGGAAGTCGAGCGCCTTCGGGTCAAGGATGTCCTCGTATCCATTGCCCAGGACCTCGATCCGCATCATCAGAACTGCGCCTCCTCGGTCGATCCGCGTAGGGCCGTGGTCTCGCCGGCCGGGTTGAGCACCGTGCTGATCAGGTCGAAGTAGCCGGTGCCGACCTCGCGCTGGTGCTTGGCGGCGGTGTAACCGTGCTCCTCCGCCGCGAACTCCTTCTCCTGCAGGGCCACGTACGCCGGCATGCCGTCGGCCGCGTAACCCCGCGCCAGGTCGAACATCGAGTAGTTGAGCGCGTGGAAGCCGGCCAGGGTGATGAACTGGAACGCGTACCCCATGTGCCCAAGCTCCCGCTGGAACTTGGCGATCGTCGCGTCGTCGAGGTGCTTGCGCCAGTTGAACGACGGCGAGCAGTTGTAGGCCAGGAGCTGGTCCGGATAACGCTGCTTGATCGCCTCGGCGAACGTGCGCGCCTCCTCCAGGTCCGGCGTGCTCGTCTCCATCCAGATCAGATCGCTGTGCGGCGCGTACGCGAGACCGCGCGCGATGCACGGCTCGATGCCGGCGTGCACCCGGTAGAAGCCCTCCGCCGTCCGCTCACCGGTGAGGAACCGCTGGTCGCGCTCGTCGATGTCGGTCGTGAGCAGGTTCGCCGCGTGCGCGTCGGTGCGGGCCACGATCAGCGTCGGCACGCCGGCCACGTCCGCCGCGAGGCGAGCCGCCTCCAGCGTGCGGATGTGGTGCCCGGTCGGGATCAGCACCTTGCCGCCCAGGTGGCCGCACTTCTTCTCGGAGGCGAGCTGGTCCTCCCAGTGCACACCGGCCGCGCCTGCGGTGATCATCGCGGTCATCAGCTCGTACGCGTTGAGCACGCCACCGAACCCGGCCTCCGCGTCCGCGACGATCGGCGCGAGCCACTCTGTTTCGGTGTCACCCTCGGCCGTGGTGATCTGGGCCGCCCGCAGCAGCGCGTTGTTGATCCGGCGCACGACGGCGGGCACCGAGTTGGCGGGGTAGAGGCTCTGGTCCGGGTACGTCTGTCCCGCCAGGTTGGCATCCGCCGCGACCTGCCAGCCCGACAGGTAGATGGCCTTCAGCCCCGCCCGCACCATCTGCACCGCCTGGTTGCCGGTGAGCGCGCCGAGCGCGTTGACGTAGTCCTCGTCGTGCAGCAGGGTCCAGAGGCGTTCGGCGCCCCGGCGGGCCAGCGTGTGCTCCTCCTGGATGGCACCACGCAGCCGGACCACGTCGTCCGCGCTGTAGGTGCGCTCCACACCGTGCCACCGCGGCGCGGTCGCCCACTCCCGCCGCAGCTGCTCCGCCGATTGGGTCATCGCCGACTCCTTACGTCGAAAAGGCTCCTGCCGGTCACCGTCCCACAGCGGGAATTGAGCGCGCGAGGTACGGAAACAGCCAATTCTTGAAAAGTCTCGACCCCGTTTTTGCGAAGTTGCGAATGACCAATTGGCAACGTGCTAACATCGCGACGGATGGTGGAGGTGAGGCTGCGGTTAAAAGGCGCCTGGACCTCCGGTCGGCGCAAACCCGAGGGAGGGGGAGTGGCAAAGACCTTCGCGGGTGCCCGCCTGCGCCGCCTGCGCGAGGATCGCAGCGTTTCCCAGATCGATCTCGCCCGCCAGTTGGGCATCTCGCCGAGCTATCTCAACCAGATCGAGCACGACACGCGGCCGCTGACCGTTCCGGTGCTGATGCGGATCACCGAGGTGTTCGGGGTCGACCCGGCGTTCTTCGCGCCGCACGACACGCCGCGGCTGGTCGCCGACCTGCGCGAGGCGCTGCCGGCCCGGGCCGGGCTGCACGACCTGACCGAGCTGGCGACCAAGCTGCCCGAGGTCGCCGAGGCGGTGATCGACCTCTACCGGCGCTACCGGCAGACCGACGACCAGCTCGCCGAGGTGGTCGGCGACCGCGACCTGGTCGCCGGCCGCAGCCCGCACGACCAGGTCAGCGACTTCTTCTACCGCCGCCAGAACTACGTGCCCCCGCTCGACGAGGCCGCCGAGGAGCTGGCCGGCCGGATCGGCGCCGGGCGCGGCGAGATCCTCGAGGCGCTGCGCGCCCGGCTGGCCGACCGCCACGGGGTGCGCATCGTCCGGGAAGACCACGAACGGCTCGGCGGCGACCTGCACCGCTATCAACCGCAGACCCGCACGTTGCATTTGTCGCTGTCATTGCGACCGGGCCAGCAGGCCATTCGGATGGGCGCCCAGATCGGCATGTTGGAATATGCCGACGAGATCGACGAAATCATCGAGGAAGAAAAGTTCGACGACGTTCAGACGCAGATTCTGACCCGGGTCGGGCTGGCCAACTATTTCGCCGCGGCGCTGATCCTGCCCTACGAGGTGTTCCTCGCCGCCGCCGAGCGGATGCGCTACGACATCGGGCTGCTGACCGAGCACTTCGGGATGGGCTGGGAGAGCGTCTGCCACCGGCTGTCCACGCTGCAACGGCCCAAGGCGCGCGGCGTGCCGTTCTCGTTCGTCCGCGTCGACCGGGCCGGCAACATGTCCAAACGCCAGTCGGCGACGGGATTCCCGTTCTCCCGCTCGGGCGGCACGTGTCCACTCTGGAACGTCTACGAGGCGTTCAGCGCGCCCGGCCGGGTGATCACCCAGATCGCCGCGATGCCCGACGGCCAGCGCTACCTGTGGATCGCCCGCACGGTGATCCACCAGCACGCCGGCTACGGCCAGCCGGGCAAGGCGTTCGCGATCGGGCTGGGCTGCGAGATCCGGCACGCGGGGCGGCTGGTCTATTCGACGGGAATGGACCTCGACTCGGTCGACGGCGCCACCCCGATCGGGCCGGGCTGCAAGACCTGCGAGCGGCTGACCTGCCCGCAGCGCGCCGCGGCGCCCATCGGCCGCCGGCTCGATCTCGACGAGAACCGGAGCACTTTCATCCCGTACCCCCTGATGGGCTGAGTAGCCTCGGGACGTGATGGAGGCAGTCGACCAAGTCACCCGCGCGGTGTTCGGGTTCGACCTGCGGCCGGGCCAGCGCACGGCCGTCGAGTCGATCGTCGCCGGCCGCGACACCCTCGCCGTGCTGCCGACCGGCAGCGGGAAGAGCGCGATCTACCAGGTGGGCGGGCTGGTGCTGGGCGGGCTGACGGTGGTGGTCTCGCCGCTGATCGCCCTGCAGCGCGACCAGGCCGCCGCGCTCGGCCGCCGGTCGAAGCCGTCCGGCGAGCCGGTCCGGGTGGTGCAGCTCAACTCGTCGCTGCACGCGGGGGAGCGGCGGGCCTCGCTCGCGGCGCTGCGGGCCGGGCAGGTCGACTTCGTGATGCTCGGCCCCGAGCAACTGGCCAACGAGGAGTCCGTCGGCGCGCTCTCGGGCGTCAACCTGTTCGCGATCGACGAGGCGCACCTGGTCAGCCAGTGGGGCCGCGACTTCCGGCCGGAGTACCTGCGGCTGCCGATGGTCGGTGAGGCGCTCGGCGGCCCGACGATCGTCGCGCTGACCGCGACCGCGGCGCCGCCGGTGCAGGCCGACATCACGCGGGAGCTGAAGATGCGCTCGCCGCGCGTCGTGGTCACCGACTTCGACCGGCCGAACATCCATCTCGCGGTCCGACGGGCGCGGCACGACCTGCCGGAGGACCGGGCGATCGACGACCGCACGGTCGAGGTGGTGCTGGCGCACGACTCGCCGGCGCTGGTGTACGCACTGACGCACGCCCGCTGCGAGGAGTTGGCGTCGCGGCTGGACCTCGACGCGTACCAGGCGGCGCCGTACCACGCGGGCCTGCCGGCGGCGCGCCGCGCGCAGGTGCAGGACGACTTCCTCGCCGGGCGCCTGGACGTGGTGGTGGCGACGAGCGCGTTCGGGATGGGGATCGACAAGCCGGACGTGCGCACGGTCGTGCACGCGGGCGTGCCCGGCAGCCTGGACGAGTACTACCAGGAGATCGGCCGCGCCGGCCGGGACGGGCAGCCGTCCCGCGCGGTGGTGGTCTACGACCCGCGCACGATCCGCATCCCGCGCCTGCTCGCGGCGCGCTCGCGGATGGCGCCGGCCACGGTGCACAAGGTGGTCGACGCCCTGGAGGCGGCGCCAGGCCGGCTGACCGTGAAGTCCGTGGTGGACACCAGCGGCGTGAGCCGCCAGCAGGTGCTGCGGGTGGTCGAGGAGCTCGTGGAGCTGGGCTTCCTGGAACCCGACGGCAGCGACGGCGTGGTCAAGCCCGACCAGCTCCCGCCGGACGCGTTCGCCCTGGTGTCCAAGGAGGGCGGGCGCCAGCAGTCGATCCTGCGGTCGAGGATCGAGGCGGCCCGCGAGTACGCGGAGACCGACCGCTGCCGCCGCGCGGAGCTGCTGGGCTACTTCGGCGAGCACTACGATCCGCCGTGCGGCGCGTGCGACAACGACGAGGCGGCCGCGGCGGCGCGCCGCCAGCCGTCGAAGGCCCAGGTGGGCCGCCGGCACCACGAGCCGGCCGCGACGGCGACCCGGGTCCGGCACCGCCTGTGGGGCGAGGGCACGCTGCTGTCCCGCGACGACCACGAGCTGACGGTGGCCTTCGACACGGTCGGCTACCGCCACCTGACCCCGGCGGTCCTGGAGAACGGCATCCTCACCGTCGAGAGTTAGGGGACATGTCGGCGGCGACGGCGTCGGGTGGCATCGGGCGGCCGAACAGGTAGCCCTGCCCGAACCGGCAGCCGGCCTCCGTCACGGCCGCGGACTCGGGCTCGGTCTCGATGCCCTCGGCGACCACGGTCAGGTCCAGGCCGTCGGCGATGTCGACGATGCCGCGCACGAGCTGTCGTTGCTTGGCCGACGTGACGAGGGAGCTCACGAAGGAGCGGTCCAGCTTCACGATGTCGAGCGGGATGTCGGTGAGGTGGCTCAGCGCCGAGTAGCCCGTGCCGAAGTCGTCGACGGCGACCCGGATCCCGGCGCGGCGCAACCGGCTCAGGTCGTTCCACACGGCGTTGCCCTCGCGCAGCAGCGTGCTCTCGGTGATCTCCATGACCACCCGTTCCGCCGGCATACCGTGGTCGGCCAGCTTGCCGCGCAGCATGTCCACGAAGCCGGTGTTGACGAGCTGGCGGCCCGACACGTTCACGGCCAGGTACGGGTCCGGCCGTCGCCCGTTGCCCCGCCACCCGCTGGCGAACCGCAGGGCGTTGTCCAGCACCCACTCGCCCATCCGCAGCACGAGCCCAGACTCCTCGGCCACACCGATGAACTGCGCGGGGCGCAGGGCTCCGCGGCGGGGATGCCGCCAGCGCACGAGCGCCTCGTAGCCGACCACGGACCGGTCCGACAGCCCGACGATCGGCTGGTACGCCAGGCGCAGCTCGTCGTGCCGGATCGCCCGGTCGAGCGCGGTGCGCAGTTCCATCCGCGCCGCCAGCGAGTCGTGCATGGACCGCCGGAACCGCCGCCACTGGCCTTTGCCCGCGTTCTTGGCCGCGTACAACGCGATGTCCGCGTCGCGCAGCAACTCGACGCCGTCGCTGGCGTCGTCGGTGGTAGCCAGGCCCAGGCTCGCCGCGCACAGGATCTCCTGGCCGCCGACCTGGACGGGCTGCCCCAGGAGCTGCACCAGCCGGTCCGCCGTGCCGGCGAGCTCGGCCTCGGTCGACGCGCCACCCAGGAGCACGGCGAACTCGTCACCACCGATGCGGGCGGCCATGGACTCGACCCCGTCCGGCATGCCGCTGGTGAAACCCTGCAAGCGGTGCCCGACCACGCGCAGCACCTCGTCGCCGACGTTGTGTCCGTAGCTGTCGTTGACGAGCTTCAGGTCGTCGAGATCGATGAAGAAGACCGCGCCGAGCTTGCCGTCCTCGCGGACGTGGCGGCCGAGCGACTCGAGCCGCTCGCTGAAGTACTCCCGCCGGCTCAAACCGGTCAGCGGATCCACGTACGCCTGCCTGGTCAGCTCCCGCTCGAGCGTGCGTTGCGCCGTGACGTTCCGGAGCGTGAGCACGAACGCACCGATCGAGGGTTCCTCGCGAAGGTCACGGCAGGTGGCCGAGAGGTGCGAGACCTGGCCGTCCGGCGCCCGGACCGTCCAGTCGTGCTGTGCCCGCACCTCCTCGCCCGGCGCGGCCGTGGCGGCGCGGTCGCAGAGGGCGAGCGCGTCCGCCTCGTCCTTGGGGCCGAGCAGGTCCGTGACCCGCAGCGACGGCGCGACGTGGGCGCCGAAGATCGCCAGCGACGACGGGCTCGCGTACCGGATCACCGTCGACTGGTCGACGATCATGATCACGTCGGTGGCGTTCTGGACCAGCGTGCGGAAGTAGCTCTCGCTGGCGTACTTGATCACGGACTGGTTGAGCCGGATCCGCTCCAGCGCGTCGCTCGCCTGCTGCGCGAGTGACGCGAGCGGCGCGCGGACGCGGTTGATCCGCTGCGGGTCGCCGCTGATCGAGACGGCCGGCCGGCCGTCGTCCGTGGGCCCACCGACCAGCACGACCCCGGCCGCCGGCTGGACGTCCGGCACGTCCCCGCCGACCGTCACCTGGACCGGGCCGGCCAACAGGTCGCCGGCGGCGCGCTCGGTCGCCGCTGTCACGCCACCTGAGTCGCGCGCGTCCGCGAGATCGGCTGTCGCCCGGCCGGCGATCCGTTCCCGGGCGACCCGTCGGCGCAACTGGTACGACACATCGACGAGCCGGAACAGCGCCAGCCCCAGGATCACCGTGGACACCGCGGTCACCAGCGGCCGCACCCATGGCGCCATGTCGACCGCGCTCGACAGCAGCAGCGCGGACGGGAGCAGTGCCAGCAGCGCCACCAACCCCAGCCGGAGCCTGGGGTCCCGATCGAGGTCCTGCTCGCCGTCGGGCTCGTCGAACGAGCGCATCGACGGGACGAGGGCAGCCGCCCCGATCGCGACGAAGAACCCCAGGAAGCCCAGCAGGATCGGGCTCTGCTGGAGGAAGTCACCGCGGACCCGGCCGAGTCGGTACAGCACGTCGTAGACGACGAGGCCGACCGGGCCGGTCGCCAGCAGCGCCGACGAGACACTCCACCGGGCCGACGTGACGAGATGGATCGTGGCGGCGATGACGACCACGTCACGCGCGACGTAGCCGATCCGGGCCGCCGCCCATATGCCACCGGCCGGAGCGATGGCGTACGGCACGCCGATCAGGATGCCGAAGAGCAGCCCCGCTCCCAGCACGACGATCGCGGTGTCCAGGACCAGGGTCACGGTGCGCTCCCGGGTGTGCCGGGCGAGCCCGACCATGCCGGCCGTGAAGAGGACCAGTGTCGTCAGGTGGATCAGCCAGACGATCCACGTCAGTGGTTTCTGGCCGTACTGGCCTGGCAGCGCGTCGTAGACGATCCTGCCGAGCATCGTCAGGAACAGGCTGGCGGCCAGGGCCAGCCACGAGTTTCGCCGGCGCGGCTGGTAGTGCCGGACGGCCAGCAGGACCGCGGCCGTCGACGTCACACCGACCACTGCCACCCCGCTGGTGAGTTGCCCGACGGCGTAGAGCAACACGCCTGCCAGGCAGAGGCACGCGTAGACGGCCATGGACCATCGGCCCCACATCGACGACGGGGCCTCCTCTCGTACGCGGGGCTGGGCGACAAGGCCCCTCGTCCCATGGTCCTCGCATGCCTCCGGGCCCGTCCGGCCAATGTCGGCGCGGGGCGAAGGTCCCGGCGGGTACGGGACGGGAGTCCCGTGCAGGTGTGGTCCAGCGGCACTGCTGTGCCGGCCGTGAAGGGCGTGGAATCGACGTGGGTCCAGACAGGACCCGGAGGACACGAGAGGACGTGGGCACCATGACCGCGATGGCAGAGCGGCACACCGCGCGGACGACCGCTCCGGCGGTCACCGGCGAGACGACCGCGGGGAGGGCGGCGCGGTACGTGTGGGCGGGCGTCCGCCTGGCGTTCGCGTTCACCTTCCTGTGGGCGTTCCTGGACAAGGTTTTCGGGCTCGGCTTCGCCACCCCCGCGGAGCGTTCCTGGCTCAACGGCGGCAGCCCCACCAAGGGCTTCCTGAGCGGGGCCGAGGGCCCGTTCGCCGGCCTCTACCACAACCTGGCCGGCACGGCCTTCGCCAACTGGGCGTTCATGCTCGGCCTGCTCGGCATCGGGTTGGCCTTCGCTCTCGGCATCGGCATGCGGGTCGCGGCGGTCTCGGGCGCCCTGCTCTACGTGCTGATGTGGTCGGTCGCGCTGCCGCCCGCCAGCAACCCCTTCCTGGACGAGCACCTGATCAGCGCGGCCGTGATGGTCGGCCTGGCGCTCGTCGGCGCGGGCCGCACGCTGGGCCTCGGCGGCTACTGGGAGACGCTGCCGATCGTGCGGCGACTGCCCTGGCTCAAGTAGCACCGCACCACGTTCGGGGCACCGCCGGCCGGCGGTGCCCCGTCAGTCGTGTGTCACCACGACCGGGCACCGGGCGTGGTGCAGCAGTTGCGGGCACACCGATCCGAGCAGCGTGCCGGCGACCGGACCGTGGCCGTGGCTGCCGATGACCACCGCCCGCGCGTTGCGGGAGTGCGCGACCAGCGCGTCCGCCGCACCGCCGTGCGTGACCAGGACGCGGGCGTCCACCGTCGGGTACCGCTCCCGCCACGGGTCGAGCTCGCGGGTCAGGTCCGCGGCCACCGACTGGTCCCGGTCGTCGAGCGCGTACACCAGCGACTGGTAGCCGAAGCCGAGCGCCGGCGAGGGCGGGTAGTAGGCGCGCACGCCCACCAGCGCGGCGCCGTGTGCGGCCGCGAAGTCGAAGGCGAGCTCCACCGCGGGTCGCGACGCGTCGGAGCCGTCGCAGCCGACGACCACCGGGCCGGTGCGCTCGCCGCCGCGCACGATGGCGACCGGGCCGGGCGCGCGGGTGGCGACCTGCCAACTCACGGAGCCGAGCAGGAGACTGCGGACGCCGCCACGGCCGCGGCTGCCGACGACGAGCATCGCGGCATCGCGGGCCGCGTCCAGCAGCGTCTGGACCGCCGGCCCGGCCACGTCCTGCGCGCGCACCCGGACGCCGCGCCGCACGCGGGCCGCCGCCTCCTCGGCGGTCGTCGCCGGCTGGTCGGGCTCGTGCGCGGACAGCACGCGCAGCGGGACGCGGCGGAGGGCGGCCTCCGCGGCGGCCCACCGGACGGCCTCGGCCGCGCAGGCGGAACCGTCCGTACCGACGACGATCTCTCGGTGGTCCACGGGCGTCGCCCCCTCTTCTTCAAGCGTGGCACGGAACCGTCGGCACCAGCGGCAACTCTGGGCCCGGGCGTGGGCCATCCGGCCCGCGAACCGATGCCGCCCGGCCCTGCCGGGACCGCCGCCGAAGGGGTTGGCTGGAGGTGAGGCCGAGGAAAGGACAGGACGATGTCGGGCATCGCAGAGCCGCTCGCGGCGGCCGCCGACGCGGCGGGCTACGCGCCGTCGATCCACAACACCCAACCGTGGGCCTGGCGGGTGCTGCCGGACCGGCTGGCGCTGTCGGCCGACCGCGGCCGGCAACTGGCCGCCACGGACCCGGACGGCCGGCTCATGCTGCTGAGCTGTGGCACCGCGCTCGAGCACGCCCGCCTCGCGCTGCTGGCACAGGGCTGGGCCGCACGGGTCGACTACCTGCCGGACCCGGCGCGGCCGGACCTGCTCGCCGAACTGGTGCCGGGCGAACGGGTCGACGTCACGCCGGAAGCGGTGCGCATGGTGGACGCGATGCCAGTCCGGCACACGGACCGGCGGCCGGTCTCCGCCGCGCTGCCGGCCGACGCGGACGCGGCCATCGTCTCCGCGGCCCACGGTCTGGCGAGACTGCACCGGCTCACCGGCGACCAGGTCCTGGAGCTGGCCGCTGCGGCACACCGGGCCGCCGAGATCGAGGCGGACGACCCACTGATCCGGGCCGAGCTGGCCTACTGGACCAGCCGGTCCGCGCCGGAGGGCACCGGTCTGCCGCCGGACGTGCTGCCGGGGCGGGCGCCCGAGACGACGGTCCCGGCGCGCGACTTCGGCGTGGAGGGCACGCTGCCGATCGGCCCCGGCCACGACAAGGACGCGGAGTACGTGCTCCTCTACGGCGACGACGACGCACCGGCGTCCTGGTTGCGCGCCGGCATGGCCCTCGCGGCCGTCTGGCTCACCGCGGTCCAGCGGGGAGTGTCGGTGGTGCCGCTCAGCGGCGTCGTCGAGGTCGCCACGACCCGGACGGTGCTGCGGGGGATCCTGTCGGGCGTCGGATACCCGTACCTGGTGATCCGGCTCGGTGTCGGCGCTCCGGGTGAGACACCGCGGACACCCCGCCTGCCCGTCGACCAGACCGTGGAGCGCGGCTGAGGGTCAGACATCGGGGTCGATGACGGCGGCGACCGGCCGGCGTGGTGTGGGCCGTCCGGGCTGCCCGTAGCCGATGCGGAGCACGAGCTGGGGCACGCCCTGGCGGCCGAGCGCGGCCCGCAACCGGGCCCGGGCGGTCGGCACCTCGATCGCCTGCGAGAACATCGACACGGCCAGGCCGGCGTCGGTCGCCGTCAGCAGCACCCGCTCCAGCGCCTGGCCGGCGGTCACCTGGTCGGCCTCGCGGTCGGTGGCGGTGCCGAGCACCGCGACGAGCGGTTCGGGTTCGTAGTCCCGGCCCGGCGGCCGGGTGCGGGCGCCGAAGGCGCGCATCGGCAACAGGTCCTGCGGCTCGGGGGAGTAGCCCGCGGCCCGCTCGGCGACGCCGTCCTCCGCGCTGCCGCCGTCCCGGCGCCACCGGGCGAGCTCGGCCGCGTAGGCGGGGTCGCGGCGCAGCACCCGGTTCGCGGCGTTGACCACCTCGGCGAGCGCGTTGACCGCGCTGGCACCGATGATCAGGTCGAGCCAGCCGCCTTCCGCGCGGGCGGCGGCGACCAGGCGGGCCCGGAGGTCCGCCGGCACCGCCTCGGTGCGGAACGGCATGCGGTTGCTGCACCGGCGGGGGATGGCGGCGTGGAGGGCACGTTCGGCGCCGGAGGGCGGTCGCGGGACGTCGGGCACCAGTTCGGCGATCACGTCGCGGTCGACCGGCCGCACCACCACGGCGGGCGGGCGGCCCAGCGCGGCCAGCGCCAGCCGCAGGTTGAACACGGCCGCACCGCAGCTCACCCGGCCCGCCCAGGCCCGCGCCGGGATGTCGGGCAGCCGGGCCGGGTCGAGGCGGACCTCGATCGCGCCGTCGTTGAGGGCGAAGCGCCACGGTTGGCTGTTGTGCATGGACGGCGCCCGGACGGCCAGCGCGGCCGCCTCGGTCAGCTCGTCCATGGCGTACCCGGTCGTCGTCGCCTGCATGACCCCAGCCTGCGCCGCGCGTTCGGCGACCCGTCAGGGGCGGAAGTCCCGACGCCCAGGGACCTAAGGTGGGGGCGTGATTCGCGTTTACCTGCTCGACGACCACGAGGTGGTCCGTCGTGGCCTGACCGACCTGTTGGAGAGCCAGGGTGACATCGAGGTGGTCGGTGAGTCCGGGCTCGCGCACGAGGCGACCGCGCGGATCCCGGCGTTGCGGCCCGATGTGATGATCCTCGACGCCCGGCTCCCGGACGGGAGCGGTATCGACGTCTGTCGGGACGTGCGGGCGGTCGACCCGACGATCAAGGGCTTGATTCTGACGTCGTACGAGGATGAT
>NZ_BONC01000007.1 GCF_016862515.1 Asanoa iriomotensis | reverse complement strand
CGGGTCGCGTCGAAAAGCGATCCCGTCGCGCGAACAGCCTCAGCGCGCCCGGCACGGGAAGCGGTCGGACGTCAGGAGCGGCTTGGTTCGGCCGGAGGCGTCTCCGGAGCCCGGGCCGGCCGTCGTTCGCGCCCGGTGGGTCGCCCGCGCGCGGCGTCGCGTCGGCGGGTGCGCCACCACCAGAGCCGCTGCACGAGCAACGTCAGCACGCCGGCCGCCACGATCGCTGCCAGGTTGATGGCGAGTTGGACCGTCGAGCCGACCGCCTCGTCGCGGACGCCGTAGGCCAGTGCGACCGCGACGTTGGCCGCTGCGGGCACGGTGGTCACCGAGATCAGGACGCCGACCAGGGTCGCGGATTTCGCCGAGGTCAAGGAGAGCATGCCCGCGACGCCGGCCAGGAAGCCGACCACCCAGGACAGGGCGTCCGGACGCCAGATGAAGTCGGTCAGTGGCCGCGGTGCCACCAGCATCTCGCGGCTGACGAGGCCGACGGCGTCCAGCAGCAGCGTGGTGCCCACCGTCGCCAGCATCGCCACCGGGAAGCCGACAAGCAGAGCCGTCAACGACCGGCGCACCAGGTCCCATCTGGCCTGGACGAAGCCCACGCTGAGCGCCGCCAGCGGGCCGAACTCCGGACCGACCACCATCGCGCCGACGATCAGGATGGGCTGGTCGAGCAGCACGCCGATGCCGGCGATGACCGTGGCGACGATCAGGAATGCGAGGTACGCACCCGACAGCTCCGCCTCCGAGCCGGTCTTGTGCTCGATCTCCTCCCAGACGACCGCGTCGACGCCGAGGCCCGGCGTCCTGCGGGCGGCCCGGTCGGCATAGGGAGACAGCGACACGTCGACCTGTTCCAGCACGATCGACTCCACGCCCAGGTCGCGCAGGGCGGTCAGCACGTCGCTCGCGCCTTCCCGCACGACGTCGGCCAGGATCAGATCGCCGACCGGCTGGGTGGCGGCGCCGGGCAGCACCACCACGTGGGCGACGGCAGGCGTCGCGTGCAGGAGACGCTCCACCGCCGCGCGGCTGTCGGCCGGCACGATGATCCGCAGATGCAACACGACAGACAGGAAACCACGGGAACGTCCCGGTAGGGTTGCCCTAGGTGTGCCGGGAAGGCTGGTCGGCGTCTCGTCGCCGACCCCGAGGAGCCGCCCGTGCAGAAAGCCAAGTCCGGCGTCAGCCTGTTCGGCCGCGGCAGTCTCCTGGAGACCCGGCGCGTCGCCGACATCCTGCGCACCGAGACCGCCGGCGGCCTGTTGCTCGTCGCCGCCGCGCTGGCCGCGGTGATCCTGGCCAACACGCCCTGGTCGGACAGTTACACCGCCGTCTCCGACGCCGAGTTCGGGCCGTCGGGCCTGCACCTGCACCTCTCCGTCGCGGAATGGACCGCCGACGGGCTGCTCGCGATCTTCTTCTTCGTCGCCGGGCTCGAGCTCAAGCGCGAGTTCGTCGCCGGCGACCTGCGCGACCCGCGGCGGGCCGCGCTGCCGGTCGCGGCGGCGATCGGCGGCATGGCGGTGCCGGCCCTGATCTACACGGTGGTCAACGTGGTCGCGGACAACGGCGCGCCGCGCGGCTGGGCGATACCGTCGGCGACCGACATCGCGTTCGCGCTCGCCGTGCTCGGGCTCATCAACACCCATCTGCCCTCGTCGTTGCGGACCTTCCTGCTGACGCTGGCCGTCGTCGACGACCTCCTGGCGATCGTGATCATCGCGGTGTTCTACACCTCCGGCCTGCACCTCGCGCCGCTGCTGCTGGCCTTGATCCCGCTCGCCGCGTTCGGCGTGCTCGTGCAGCGCCGGGTCCGATCGTGGTGGCTGCTGCTGCCGCTGGCCCTGGTCACCTGGGCGCTGGTGCACGCCTCAGGGGTGCACGCCACGGTCGCGGGTGTGCTGCTCGCCTTCACCGTGCCGGTGCTGCGCCGCGACGGCGGCACGGGGCCCGGGCTGGCCGAGCATTTCGAGCACCGCTGGCGCCCGCTGTCCGCGGGGTTCGCGGTGCCGCTGTTCGCGTTCTTCGCCGCCGGGGTCACGATCGGCGGTGCTGGTGGGCTCAGCGAACCGGTGACCATCGGCGTCGTGCTGGGGCTGCTGCTCGGCAAGCCCGTCGGGGTGCTGGTCTCGAGCTGGCTGGTGCACCGGTTCACCCGGGCCGAGCTGGCGACCGGCCTTTCCTGGTGGGACGTCACCGGGGTGGCGACGCTCGCGGGTGTGGGCTTCACGGTGTCGCTGCTGATCGGCGAGCTGGCGTTCGGCCCCGGCAGCTCCCACGACGAGAACGCGAAGCTCGGCATCCTGGTCGGATCAGTGCTGGCCGCGGCGGTGGCGAGCGTGCTGCTGCGCGCCCGCAACCGCCACTACCGCCGGCTCGTCGAGGAAGAGGAACGCGACGACGACCGGGACGGCATCCCGGACGTTTACCAGAGAGGCGACACGGAGTAGGTCAGCGGGGTCACGGCACCAACTCCCCTGAGCGAGCCGCGACCACGTCGCCGATCAGGCGCAACGCCTCAGCAGCCGGCATCGGAGGTAGCTCGCGGCCGCCGCGTGCCCGGAGTGCGACCGCGCCCGCTGCGGCCTCGCGGTCGCCGATCACCGCTACATAGGGCACCTTCAGGGCCGCTGCCTCGCGGATCCGGGCGCCGAGCGACCCTCCTTCGGCGTCGACGTCGGCGCGCAGCCCGGCGTCGACTGCCGAAGCCGCGAACGAAGCCGCCGCGGACGCGGCCCCGGCCGAAACCGGCAGCACGCGCAGCTGCAGCGGCGCGTACCAGGCGGGAAATGCCCCCTCGTGCGCCTCGATCAGGTAACCGAACAACCGCTCCATGCTGCCCACCAGGCTGCGATGCACCAGCACCGGCCGCGCCCGGCCACCACCTGCATCCACATAGGACAAGTCGAACCGCGCGGGCTTGTCGAAGTCGAGCTGCACGGTCGACAGGCTCCACTCCCGCCCGGCGGCATCGCGTACCTGAATGTCGATCTTCGGACCGTAGAACGCGGCCTCGCCCGGCGCCTCCACATAGGACCGCCCCGCCAGCGCCGCACGCAACAGCGACTCCGCCTCGGCCCACGACTCATCGGAGCCGACATACTTCGCACCCGGCCCGCGCAGCGCCAACCGCACCGAGCTGACCGAGATGCCGAGCGCCGCATGGGCCTCGTCGACCAGCGAAAGCACCGACGCCACCTCCGCGCCCACGTCGGCCAGGGCGCAGAAGATATGCGCGTCGTTGAGCTGGATCGACCGGACCCGGCTCAGCCCGCCGAGCACCCCGGACCGCTCGCTGCGGAACATCCCCCCGATCTCCGCGATCCGCAACGGCAACTCCCGGTACGAACGCCCGCGCGCGAGATAAACGAGGCAGTGATGTGGACACAACGCGGGCCGCAACATGAGCTCGTCATCGTCGGAGACCCGCATCGGCGGGAACATGTCCTCCTCGAAATAGCCGAGATGCCCCGACAGCTCGAACAACTCCCGCCGCCCCAACACCGGCGAGTAGACGTGCTGGTAACCGTTGCGCCGTTCGAGCTCGCGCAGATATTCCTCGACCGCGTGCCTGGCGGCGGCGCCGGCCGGCAGCCAGAGCGGCAGACCCGCGCCCGAACGCGGGTCGGAATGGTAGATCTCGAGCGAACGCCCGAGCTTGCGATGGTCGATCATGGTGGCTCCCTGTCGGACAGCGGCGACGGCCCCACGCACCCGAACAGCAGCACAGCCCCGGCGGCGGAGTCGCCCCGGGGCTGGATCGATGACGGTAGGGTCAGCGCAGCACGCCGGGACATCCCGGCGTCGTCGTGCGTGCTGGCCCAACCATGCCGCCAGGCTAGCCAGCCCTCCGCCCCGGACGCACGCGAATAAAACCCCCGAGAGCACAAAGCCACGCGAAGGACGACAGCCTTGCGTACGAAGCCGGAGCTGACCACGGCGATCCGCACCGGTCGACGGGCCGTTCTGCTGGTCAACGCCCACTCCCGCCGCGGTCGGCGGCTCTACCCGGAGGTGCTGCGCCGCGTCGAGGCCGCCGGTTTCGAGCTGCTCGGCCGCTTCCCCGTCGAGGACCCGAACGAGCTGCGCAACAGCCTCGGCGCGGCCACCGAGCTGGGACCTGACCTGCTGATCGTCGGCGGCGGGGACGGCACGATCGGCGCCGCCGCCCGGCACCTGGCGCACCGGGACGTCGCCCTCGGGCTGCTGCCGCTGGGCACGACCAACAACTTCGCCCGCACCCTGCACATCCCCCTCGACCTCGACGCCGCCGTCGCGATCCTGACCGGCGGCAAGGTGATCGACGTCGACCTCGGGCTGGCCGGTGACATGCCGTTCGCCAACCACATCGGCGTCGGGCTCTCGGCGGAGATCTTCGCGAAGGCGCCGCCGCGGCTGAAGAAGGTGATCGGCCGGCTCGCGTACCCGGCGACCGCGATGGCGCTGCTCACCCGGCACCGACCGATGCGGGTGACCGTGCGCACCGACGGCCGTTCCCACGTGTACGTGACCCACCAGCTCTACGTCGCCAACGGCGGCTTCCACGCCGGCCGCCCGATCACCGCCGACGCGGACGCCGACGACCGGCTGCTGGTCGCGTACCCGGTCGGCGACGCCAAGCGGACGCGGCTGATGCGCGAGACGGCGCGCAACGCCTCGACGGGCCATCGCCGCTCGCACGGCGAGGAGCCGTTCCTCGCGACGGACGAGATCTGGCTGGAGACCGACCGCCCGATGCCGATCGAGGTCGACGGGGAGCCGCGTGGCTACACCCCGCTGCGGATCGGCCTGGCCGCCAACGCCCTGCGCGTGATGGCCGCGGCCGACACCGTCGACCGCTAGCGGCGCCGGGTCAGCCGCACCGAGACGCCCTGACCGGTGTTGGGCGGGCCGGCGTACACGCCCTTCAGCGGTGGCACGTCGCCGTACTCCCGGCCGCGGCCGACCACCACGTGCCGCTCGCCGATCGGGATGCCGTTGGTCGGGTCGAAGCCGATCCACCGGCCGGCGAACCACTCCACCCAGGCGTGGCTCTGGCCGACGACGGTCTCGCCGACCGGCGCGTCCGGCGTGGGGTGCAGGTATCCGGAGACGTACCGGGCCGGCACGCCCATCGCCCGCAACAGCCCGACCGTCAGGTGGCTGAGGTCCTGGCAGACCCCGCTGCGCTGGCGCCAGGCCTGCACGGCGTCGGTCTGCACCCCGGTCGAGCCGGCCACGTACGACACCTCGGCGCGGACCCGATCGCACACGGCCCGGGCGGCGGCGTGCGGTGTGCCGTGCGCGCCGCGGATCTCCTCGGCGAGCGCGGTCAGCTCCTCGTCGAGGGCGGTACGCGGCGTCGGCAGCAGCAACTCGTGCCAACGGTCGACGGTGCCAGGATCCGCCAGGTCCGCCCACCCGGCCGGGGCGAGCAGGTCACCCGGCGGCAGGGTCTCGACGGTGGCCGAGGCGGTGACCGACAGCCGCTCGTGCGCCTTGTGCACGTCGAACGCGGTCACCACCGTGCCCCAGTAGTCCGCGTAGCGATAGGTGCTGGCCGGCGGCCACACCTCGACCCGCGCCTCCAGCACGGCCTGGTGCGGGTCCTCCCGGGGCGTCATCCGGGCCTCGTTGTAGGACGCGTCGACCCGGCCGGCGTAGCTGAACCCGGTCTCGTGCCTGACCTCCAGCCGCCAGCCGGTCATGCCGCAGCCTCCCTCCGGTCGGCTGAGCACGACCGACGCCGACTGAGCTGACCGCGCTCGCTCCGCTCGCTCATGCCACCGCCTCCGACACCCAGCTGACCGCCGAGGTGGCCCGAAAATATCGCCGGGACACCGCGTCGTTGACCTGCGAGCAGGTGCGTTCGAGCCCGTCGAGCACCCCGGCCAGGTCGTCGAGCAGCTCGTCGGCGCCGCGGAACTCGAGGTTGGTGCGGGACCGGCCGAGGATCCGCTGCGCGTCGGTCGCGACGCCCGCGCGGCCCGGGCCGGGCGCCAGCTCGGCGAGGCAGGACTCGGCGGTGGAGAGGGCCGCGAACACCGAGCGCGGGAACAGCCGGTCGAGCAGCAGGAACTCCGCCGCGTGCCGGTCGTCGAGCGAGCCGCGGTACGCGCGCAGGAAGGTCTCCCACGCGCCGCACGAGCGCAGCAGGGTCAGCCACGACGGGATCGAACCGCCGGCCCGCACGTGGGTCGAGAGCAGCCGGGCAGACATGTCGACCCGTTCGACGCTGCGGCCCAGCACCAGGAACAGCCAGCCCTCGTCGCGGCTCATCGTCGCGTCCGCGAGCCCGGCCAGCACCGCGCAGCGTTCCCGCACCCAGCCGAAGAACGCGTGCACCCCCTGCTGCTCGACGCGCTGCCGGGCGTCCGGCAGGCCGAGCCAGGTGGAGTTGAGGCATTCCCACATCTCGGAGGAGACGGTCTCGCGGGCGCCGCGCGCGTTCTCCCGCGCCGCGGCCAGCGCGCCGGCCACCGAGCTCGGGTTGGTGGCGTCGAGCCCGAGCAGCGCGACCACCCGCGCGCCGGACAGCGGGCCGTCCGGCACCGGCGCGCCCATCACCGACAGCAGCGACCGGCAGGCGGCGTCCTCGGCCACCCACGGGTCGGCCAGCATCTGGTGCAGGTGCACGTCGAGGATGCGCGCGGTGTCCTCGGCCCGCTCGACGTAGCGGCCGATCCAGTAGAGCGACTCGGCGATCCGGCTCAGCACGGCGCACCGCCCTTCTGCTGTTGCTGTTGTTGCTGCTGCGCCGAGCTGACGCCCGGCCCGGGGTCGGGCCGCGGCGCCGGGTCGGCCTCCCGAACGTGCCGGCGGACGGGCGCCGGCTCGGCGGGTCCCTGCGGCGCGGCGAGCACCCAGGTGTCCTTGGAACCGCCGCCCTGGCTGGAGTTGACGACCAACGCGCCCTCGGGCAGCGCGACCCGGGTCAGCCCGCCCGGCAGCACCGAGATCCGGGTGCCGTCGTTGACGGCGAACGGTCGCAGGTCGACGTGCCGCGCCCGGAGCCGGTTGCCGATCAGCGTCGGCACCATCGACAGCTTCACCTCGCGCTGCGCGATCCAGCCGCGGGGGTCGCGACGCAGCTGAGCGCGTACCTCGGCCAGCTCCACGTCGGTCGCCTGCGAGCCGATCACGATGCCCGCGCCGCCGGAGCCGTCGACCGGCTTGAGCACCAGGGTGTCGAGCCGGTCCAGGACGTGCGCGAGGACGTCCGGGTCGGCCAGCCGGTAGGTCTCGACATTGGGCAGCGCCGGTTCCTCGCCGAGATAGAACCGGATCAGATCCGGGACGTACGTGTAGAGCAGCTTGTCGTCGGCGACCCCGTTGCCGACCGCGTTGGCGATCGTCACCTGCCCTGCCCGCGCGGCGTTGAGCAGCCCGGCCACGCCGAGGATCGAGTCGGCCCGGAACTGCACCGGGTCGAGGAACTCGTCGTCGATCCGCCGGTAGATCACGTCGACCCGCTGCTCACCGGCGGTGGTCCGCATCGCCACCCGGTTGCCGGCGCACACCAGGTCGCGCCCCTCGACCAGCTCGACGCCCATCTCCCGGGCCAGCAGCGCGTGCTCGAAGTACGCCGAGTTGTGCACGCCCGGGGTGAGCACGACCACGGTCGGGTCGCCGCCCGCGGAGGCCGGCGCGGCTTCGCGCAGGGCGCGCAGGAGCTGGCTCGGGTACGACTCGACGGGGCGGATCCGGGTCGCGGCGAACACCTCGGGCAGCACATGGCTCATCGCCCGCCGGTTCTCCATCACGTAGCTGACCCCGGACGGCACCCGCACGTTGTCTTCCAGCACCCGGAACGTGCCCACCTCGTCGCGGACCAGGTCGACGCCGGCGACGTGCACCCGCACGCCGTTGTGCGGGACGATGCCGGCCGCCTCGCGGTGGAAGTGCGCGCTGGTCACCACCACGGAGCGCGGCACGACACCGGCGGCCAGCACCTCGCCCGCCCCGTACACGTCGGCGAGGAACGCCTCCAGCGCCCGGATCCGTTGCGCGACGCCGGCCTCCACCACGGACCATTCGGCGGCGGAGATGATCCGCGGCACGATGTCGAGCGGGAACGGCCGCTCGACGCCCTTGAGCGCGAACGTGATGCCCTGGTCGAGAAACGCCCGGGCCAGCACGTCGGCGCGGACGCCGAGGTCGGCACTGGACAGCGGCTGGAGCGTGGCGTGCAGCGTCTCGTAGGTCTCCCGCGGCATGCCCGCCGCCGCGAACATCTCGTCCCAGCCCGGGCCCAGCCGATAGTCCTCGAACAGGTCCGCCATGCGCGCACGCTACGCCGTCGCGGTTGCGCGCTCGTTACATAGAAGGGCCGTCGGCACGGGACCTGCCGACGGCCCAGAGGTGGCGGCCCGGCACACCGGGAACGGGGGACCCGACGTGCCGGACCGCACATTTCCACGGTACGCCGCCCACACCGTGTCGTCTGTAGGGTCGAATGCCGGACAGCGGCGCGGGGGCGCTGGGCAAGTGTCCCCCATCAGGGCTTATCGGAAACTATCCTGATCGCGGCGGACGGAGGGTGGGGCGGATGGCCGACGTGCTGGGCACGGTGACGTCGCCTGTCTCCGCCTATTTATTGCTGCTTGGCCTGCTGGTGCTGGACGCGTTCGTCCCGGTCATACCCACCCAGGCCATCATGATCACCGGTGGGGCGCTCACCGCGTACGGCCACCTGAGCCTCCCCACCACCATCGCCGTCGGCGCCGCGGGCGTCATCGTCGGCGACTGGGCCTGCTATCTGCTCGGCCGGTCCACCCATCACCGCACCGGCCTGATCGCCCAGTTGCGCCGGCGGTGCGGCATCCAGACCGACGACGTCGCGAAGTCGGCGGCCGCGCGCACCGGCCGGGCCCGGCGAGCGGCCCGCAAGCTCACCCGCGGCCTGCGCGAGCCGGGTCCCGTGGTGATCCTGATCTGCCGGTTCGTCCCGGGCGGGCGGATGGCGGCGTGCTTCTCCGCCGGCCGGGCCCGCTACCCCTACAAGCAGTTCCTGCTCTACCAGACGCTGGCCGCGGTCGGCTGGGCCGCCTACGGCACCCTGGTCGGGCACCTCGGCGGTGCGGCGCTTACCTCGTCGGGCTGGCGGCTGATCGTGGTCGCGATCATCGCGGCGGCGCTGTTCGCCGGCGCCGGCTGGGGCCTGGCGCTGTGGAAGCCCGCGCGCCTGCGCCAAACCCCGACGGCGCCGCTGGACCCTACTCCGGTTCGTGCAGCATCAGCTGACGCGCCGCCTCAGTGATCGACCCCGACAACGAGGGATAGATCGTGATGGTGTGCGCGAGCTGGTCGACGGTCATGTTGTTCTCGACCGCCAGCGTGATCGGCAGGATCAGCTCCGACGCCTTCGACGCCACCACCACGCCGCCGACCACCTGACCGCTGGCCGGCCGGCAGAACAGCTTGACGAAGCCGTCGCCGAGGTCGGCCATCTTGGCCCGGGCGTTGCCGGCGAGCGTCAGCATCACCTCGCGGGCCGGCACCCGCCCCGCGTCGACGTCGTTCTGGCTCACCCCGACGGTCGCCAGTTCCGGGTCGGTGAACACGTTGGCGGACACCGTGCGCAACCGCAGCGGCTGGACCGCCTCGCCGAGCGCGTGCCACATCGCGATCCGGCCCTGCATCGCGGCGACGCTGGCCAGCGGCAGCACGCCGGTGCAGTCGCCGGCCGCGTAGATGCCGGGGACGTTGGTGCGGGACACCCGGTCGACGGTGACGTAGCCGCCCTTCGCGACCGCCACCCCGTATTCCTCGAGGCCGAGGCCCGCGGTGTTCGGCACGGAGCCGACCGCCATCAGGACGTGCGAGCCCGTCACCGTGCCGCCACCGCTGAGGTCGACCTCGACGCCGTCGGCCGTGCGCCGCACCGCGTCGCCCCGGGAGTTGTTGAGGATGGTCATGCCCCGCGAGCGGAAGACCCGCTCTATGGCCTGCGCGGCGTCCGCGTCCTCGTGCGGCATCACCCGGTCACGACTGGAAACCAGCGTCACGTGTACGCCCATCGCCAGGTACGCGCTGGCGAACTCGGCGCCGGTCACGCCCGAGCCGATCACGATCAGGTGCTCGGGCAGCTCCGGGAGGTCGTAGAGCTGGCGCCAGTCGAGGATCCGCTCGCCGTCGGGCACGGCGGTGGGCAGCACCCGCGGGGTGGCGCCAGTGGCGATCAACACAGTGCTCGCATCGACCGCGTACGGGGCGTCACCGCCCGTCGGGGTGATCTCCACCCGGTGGGTGTGACCCAACGTGTCAGCACCGAGCCGCGCAGTGCCCGCCACGAAGGTGACGCCCGCCTTGACGAGCTTGTTGTGGATGTCATGCGACTGGGCCTGCGCGAGATTCTTCACCCGCGAGTTCACGGCCTGGGCATCGACGGTCACCGCCTCGATGCCACCGGAGTGCACGCCGAAGCGCTCGGTCTCCCGATAGCCCGTCACCACGTCTGAGCTGGCAATAAAGGTCTTTGAGGGTACGCAGTCGGAGAGCACGCAGGCGCCGCCGGCGCCCTCCGCCTCGACCACCGTCACGTCGGCGTCGAGCTGCGCGGCGACCAGTGCTGCTTCGTAACCAGCCGGGCCGCCACCCACGATAACGATTCGTGTCACGTGTCGTATTCTCCACGACCGGCGGACCGGGCTATCGTCATCGCCGTGCGTCATTACGCCGCGTACGGCTCAAACCTCGATCCCGCCCGAATGCGTGCTTACTGTCCGCATTCGCCGATGGTGGGCACTGGCTGGCTGGAAGGCTGGCGGCTCACCTTCGCGGGCGAAGACGTCATCGGCTGGGAGGGCGCGGTCACCACGATCGTCGAGTCTCCCGGCGACCGGGTCTTCGTCGCGCTCTACGACGTGCACCCCTGGGACGCGTCCCAGCTCGACGAGGTCGAGGGGGTGACCGGGGAGACCTACCGCAAGCTGACCCTGCGGGCCGTCAGCCTGGAGGGCGACAAGACCGTCTGGGTGTACGTCTTCAACGGCTACGAGGGCGGCCTGCCCACCGCGTGGTATCTCTCGGAGATCGCCAACGCCGCCGAGAAGGCCGGCGCCCCGGACGACTACGTGACGGAGCTACGCGGCCGCCCGACCAAGACCTCGTCGCCCGAGGTCTAGGCCGCGGCGATCCGCCGCTCGAAGATGTCGGCTTCGAAGAGGGCGGTCATCCCGGCCGCGCGGTAGACGTTGGCGGCCCTGGTCGGGCTCGTCAGGTCGACGCCGAGGCCCGCCTGCGCGCGGCCCTTGGCGGCGTAGACGGTGAACGCGTGCCGCAGCAGCGCGCCGCCGACCCCGCGCCGGCGGAACTCGCGCAGCACGGTCAGGTTCTTGATCCAGCCCTCGTTCTGCTCGAGCATCTGGTCGGCCGACATCAGGATGCCGGCCGGCACCCCGTCGACCTCGGCGATGAACCACTCGTCCCAGGCGACCGAGCTCAGCCCGTCGACGTAGGACTTCCAGGTGTCGTAGTCGCGGGGCTGGTAGTCGTAGGCGTCGCGGAAGCCGGTGTCGTAGATCCGGTGGAACAGCCGCAGGTCGGCCTCGTCGTCGGGCCGGACCAGGCGGATCGTCATGCCCGCCGGCAGCGGCGCCGGGGTGACGCCGGCCAGCGACCGGCGCATCCGGGCGTAGCGCTTGACGAACGCGAAGCCCGCCGCCTCGATCTCGGCGACGTAGTCGCGCTCGGTCGGCAGCGCGCCGGCCTTGGCGATGATCTCGGCGTAGCCGTGCTCGGTGGCGCGTTCGGCGACCCGGCGCACCAGCAGGTCGAGCAGCGGCGCCCGGCTCGGCGCGCCGCCGTCGGGGTGCACGTAGACCTCGACGAACTCCTTGTCGCCGCCGTTCTCGTTGTCGATGTAGGCCCAGCCGCCGAGCCGCCCGTCGGGCGTGTAGGCCAGCCAGCAGTCGCGCGCCGGATCGACGTGCGGCGAGGTGAGCGCCGCCTTGACGTCGTCGTCGCTGGTCTCCGGCTCGCCCGTGGCGTCGATGTCGCTCGCCCGCATCAGGTCGAGGATCGCCGGCAGGTCGTCGATGGTGGGCCGGCGCGTGGTCCAGCCGTCGGGGAGGGCCGTCATGCCGCCGTTTGTCCCACACCCCAAGGGGTCGGCGCCATCGATTTAGTCGAGCACCGCCTGTGCGTCGCCGCCGGGCTCGGGGCCGACCCGGCGGCCGGGCTCGGTGTTGGTCGGCCGGACGCCCTTGCGCGCGCTGTCCAGCAGCCCGAGCAGCTCGATGCGTTCGTCGAGCCCGAGCACCGCGTACGCCGACGAGAGGATCCGGTCCGTCACCGCCTCGGCCCAGACGCGGCGCCGCAGCAGTGGACCGACGCCCGGGTACGGCGGCTGCCAGCCCCAGGCCACCGCGCCCGCCTCGCCCTCGGGTCCCGAGATGATCGCCTCCAGCGGGCTCAGGCCGCTGGCCCGCACGGCCAGCAGGTGCGCGCCGCCGCGGTGCTCGCGCAGCAGGTGCAGCAGGACGGCGGCCTGCGCGCCCGGGCTCTCGTCCGGCACCGGCATGGCCCGCCAGGCGGCGAACAGGGGCAGCGCGGACGCGTCGGCGGCGAGCACCACCTGCTGGATCAGATCGACCAGCCGGTCCACCCGGGGGAACCCGCCGAGTTGCTCGACGCCCCACCGGCAGCACTCGGCCAGGTGCACGGCCGCGACCTCGGCCGGCGGCAGCACCCGCCGGGCACCGTCCCAGCCGTCGGCGACCGCCTCGGGCGCGATGAAGCCGAGCGCCGCAGCGACCGTGTCCGACCGCACGTCGCCCAGGGCGCCACCCCGGCCGGCCACGTAGAACGCCCACCCGGACAGGCCCAGCTCGCGGGCCCGGCGCAGCGTCCGCGGGCACTCGGCGTACGCGCCGCCCAACTCCATGACGGCCTCCCGCGAGGCCTGTGCGGTCTGCTCGGGCGTCATTCTTCGTCCATCGCCTCGAGGGCCGCCTCGACCTCGCCGACGCGGCGCCGGGCCTGTGCGGCGGCGCGTTCGGCGGCCTTGCGGGCCGCGCGGAGCCGGCCGAGCGCGGCGTCGGCGTCGGCCCGGGCGCGCTCGGCCTCCTGCAGCGCTGCCTCCGCCCGCTCGACCGCCGCCTCGCCGTCCGTCTCGGCCTTGTTGGCCTGGTCCAGCTCCTTGCCGGCGGACTTCTCCGCCGCCCGGGCGGTGGTCAGCTCCTTCTCGATCGCGCGCCGGCGGGCCGCCTGCTCGGCCTGCGCCGCACCGGCTCCGTCGCCCCCGGGTGCCGGCTCCGGCGCCTCGTCGGTGACCAGGCGGAGATTCGGCCGCGGCACCTCGCCGAACCCGGCATAGCTCGCGGCCCGCACGAGCCGCCCGGAGCGGACCTGCTCGGCCACCTCGGCGTCGGAGACGGCGGCGGTCAGCGTCGCCTCGACCTCGCCGACCGGCAGCTTGCCGCGGTTGCGGGGGTCGGCCTTGGTCGCGAGCCCGACCGCCTCCTTGACCAGCGCGGCGACCGCCTCCCGCCGCTGCCGGGTCAGCTCGCGCAGTGCGTCGCCCTTGAGCTGGCGCTGCGCCGAGCGCAGCGCTGCGGAGAGCTCGACCAGCTGGTCGACCAGCTCCGGCCGGCGGATCGCCAGCAGGTTGACCACCCAGGCGGCGACGGTCGGCTTGCGCAGCTTGCCGAGCTGCTTGGCCCGGTCGGTCTGCCCGGCCGCCTTGGCCGCGGCGACCAGCTCGTCCCGGGCGGCGACGAAACCGTCCGGCGGTGCGGTGTAGAGTTCGACGACCGGATCAGGCATCGACGCTCGTACCCGGGGCCAGGCGCTGGTAGTCGACCTTGAGCAGGCGCCCGAGGACCCCGTCGATCAGCTTGCCGCCGACGTCGTTGATGATCCCGTCGTGCAGCGCGAACGCCCGGCGCGGCGCGACCGCACGGACGAAGTCGACCGACTCGCTGATCTTCAACCAGGGCGCCGACACCGGCACGAAGAGGGTCTCGACCCGGACGCCTTCGGGTACGTCGAACGAGTCGCCCGGGTGGTAGACGGAGTCGTTGACGAGGAACCCCAGGTTCGCGATGCGCGGGATGTCGGGGTGGATCTCCGCGTGCACGCCGCCGAACGTCCGCACCGGCATGCCGGCGGCCGAAAAGGACTGTCCAGTCTCGACGGCGGTGACCACGTCGCCCAGTTGCGACAGCTTGGCGGCGACGTCGGGGTGGGTGTGGACGGTGACGGACGGCCGCTTGCCCAGCGCGTCGGCGAGCGCGTCGGTGTCGAGGTGGTCGGCGTGTTCGTGGGTGATCAGCACCGCGTCGACGCCGTCCAATGCGGCCCGTTCCGTGAAGCCACCCGGATCGATGACCAGCACGGCGCCGTCCTGCTCGACCCGTACACAGGAATGGCCAAATTTGGTCAGTCGCATCTCGTGACCCCCTGGCTGCCGAATCGTGATGTCCCCTGGCGAGTCTGCCGGAACCGGCGTGCGCACGGGGCACGTCTGACCGACGAACCGCACACGATTCGGAGGGGACTGATATGGGCAGCGTACGACGGGGGCGGGCGCTGGCCGCGCTCGCGGCCGGTGGGCTGGCGGCAGGCCTGGCCCTGGCCGGTTGTTCCGGGAGCGCCACTGACTCGGCCGGCAACAGCAGCAACGAGGCTCCGGCGGCGGCGCCCGGCATGGGCTACTCCGTCCCGGACGGCGGCGACATGTCGCAGCAGGGCGGCGGTGACGCCGGTGTCGGCGAGAAGGCGGCGCCGGAGGCGGCCCAGGTCCCCGAAGGCGGCGCGGGCGGCGTGGAGCTGCAGGTCGACCAGCGGCAGATCATCTACACGGGATCGATCATGGTCCGCGTCGAGAACGTCGAGCGCACCGCCGCCGAGATCACCTCGCTGGTCACGGGCGCCGGCGGGTTCGTCGGCGGTGACAAGCGCACCGACGACGGCGGGCGGTCCGAGGCGGTGCTCACCCTGCGGGTGCCGGCCGACCGGTTCACCTCGGTCGTCGACGAGATCGCCGGCAAGGGCACCGACGACCGCCGGGAGATCAGCACCCAGGACGTGACCGAGGACGTGGTCGACCTCGACGCGCGGATCACCACCCAGCGCGCCCGGGTCGAGAGCGCCCGCCGGCTGCTCGCCCAGGCGAAGACCATCAACGACCTGGTCTCACTGGAGAACGAGCTCGGCAAGCGCGAGGCCGACCTGGCGTCGCTGGAGGGCAAGAAGCGCCGGCTCGACGACCTGACCGCGCTCTCGACGATCACCGCGACGCTGCTCGGTCCCGAGGCGCAGGCGCCGGCACCGCCGCCCGAGGACGACAGCGGCTTCCTCGGCGGCCTGAAGGCGGGCTGGAAGGCCTTCACGGCCACGCTGGGTGTCCTGCTGACCGTGCTGGGCGCGTTGGTGCCGTGGTTGGCCGTGGCCGGGCTCGGGCTGCTGGTCTTCCTCTACGTGCGCCGCCGCCGTCCCCGGCCGGTGTTGGCCGGCCCCGCCATTCCGGCGCAGGCCGGTGCGGCCGACGAGCCGGTCAGGGAAGACGCCGAGAAAGGCTAGAAAGTGCCGGCGGCGAGGGCGGCCAGGGCGGTGTGCACCATGACGCGCACGCCGTACCCGATCGACCGCTCGTCGACGTCGAACGTCGACTGGTGGATGTCGGGCTTGACGTCCGCGCCGTGCGGGGTGGTGCCGAGCCGGATCATCGCGCCGGGCACCTGCTCGAGATAGAACGCGAAGTCCTCGCCACCCATGCTGATCTCGGCCTCGACCACTCGGTCGGGGCCGAGCGCGGCACCGGCCGCACCGGCGACCACCGCGGTGGCCATCCGGTCGTTGATCACCGGCGGCACGCCCCGGGTGTATTTCACGTCGACCTCGGCGCCGGTAGCGGCGACCACGTCGCGGATCAGGCTGGTGATCAGCTCGGGCGCCTCGCGCCACGCCTCGCGGTTGAGGATGCGGACGGTGCCCTTGAGGTTGGCCTCGGCGGGGATCGCGTTGTAGGCCTCGCCGGCGTGCGCGCGGCCCCAGACCATGGAAACCCCGGCGCGAGCGTCCACCCGGCGGTCGAGCAGCGACGGGACGTCGATGATCACGCGGCCCATCGCGTGCACGAGGTCGGTGGTCAGGTGCGGCCGGGCGGTGTGCCCGCCCTTGCCGCGCAGGTTGACCTCGATCGTGTCGGCGGCCGCGGTGAACGGGCCGGACCGCACGCCGACGAGGCCGACCGGCAGCTGGGGCGCGCAGTGCAGCGCGTAGATCGCCGCGACCTCCTTGAGGCCGCCGGCCGCGATCACCTCGGGCGCGCCGGACGGGATGCACTCCTCGCCGGGCTGGAACAGCAGCCGGACCCGGCCGGGCAGCTCGTCGCGCTCGGCGAGCTGGGCCAGCGCCAGGCCGGTGCCGAGCAGGATGGTGGTGTGCACGTCGTGGCCGCAGGCGTGCGCGACGCCGTCGACGGTGGACCGGTAGGGCACGTCCTTGCCGTCTGGCAGCGGGAGGGCGTCCAGGTCCGCGCGGAGCGCGATCACCCGGTCGCCCTCGCCGACGTCGCAGATCACGCCGTTGCCCTTGGGCAGCAGGCGCGGCGACAGGCCGGCGACGGCCAACTCCCGGGCGACCAGCGACGCGGTCTCGAACTCCTGGTGGGAGAGCTCCGGGTGGGCGTGGATGTGACGACGTACGGCTACGAGTTCGGCGCCCCGGGCGGCTAGCCAGCGGTCGAGCTGACCTGGGAGGGGGTCGGCGCCGGCCGGTGTCTCGGGCCATGAGGACGCCAGCTGGCTGCCGTTGGGAGGCAGCGTCAACGCACTCGTCACGTGAAATTCTCGATCACTCTGGGCGGAATGGGACTTGGCTAGCCTAGACCTCCGACGGTGACGCTGCGCAACATCATTATGGTAGTGATCGGATAGCGCAGGGTCACGAAAGCCCTGGTGAGAGCGTTCGTCGAGCAGCGGGGATGCGTCGGCGGGCGCATTGAAACCGGCCAACTGTCCCACACCTCCTACAACGCGTGATGGTGGCGGCGGTCACGGGCACGCCGCGGATCACGCGTGGAATCCGGTTAACTGGTCTGAATCTACCCGGGCGATGGTCACCTTGCCGGGTGAGGCGACTTACGGTGACACGTTCCGGGTACTCGTCGCCGCACAGCGGGTACGCCAGGTCATGGTTGCTGAGCGTGACGGCTCGATGCCGGTGCGAGTTTAACGCACCGTAACAACCCTCCGGTCAGAACCGCTCGACCGGGTGGTAGACGCCCCAAACCTCGCGAAGTGCGTTACATACCTCGCCCACCGTGGCGTACGCCCGCAGCGCCTCCCGCATCGGGTAGAGCACGTTGTCGGTGCCCTCCGCCGCACTCTTGACCGCGGCGAGGGCCTGCGCGACGGCGGCGGCGTCGCGGGACTCCCGGATCGTGGCGAGCCGTTTGGCCTGGGCCGCCTCGATCGCCGGGTCGACCCGCAGCGGCTCGTAGGGCTCCTCCTCCGCGATCGTGAACTTGTTGAGACCGACCACGACCCGGGCGCCGCTGTCGATCTCCTGCGCGACCCGGTAGGCGGAGGTCTCGATCTCGTTCTTCTGGAAGCCGGCCTCGATCGCGTCGACCGAGGAGCCGTAGGAGCCGACCCGCTCCATCAACGCCAGCGCCGCCGTCTCGATCTCGTCGGTCATCGCCTCGACGACGTACGAACCGGCGAAGGGGTCGACGGTGGCGGTCAGGTCGGTCTCGTAGGCGAGCACCTGCTGGGTGCGCAGCGCGAGCCGGGCGGCCTTCTCGGTGGGCAGCGCGATGGCCTCGTCGTAGGAGTTCGTGTGCAGCGACTGGGTGCCGCCCAGCACCGCGCCCAGCCCCTGCACCGCGACCCGGACGAGGTTGACCTCGGGCTGCTGCGCGGTGAGCTGCACGCCGGCGGTCTGGGTGTGGAACCGCAGCATCATCGACTTGGGGTCCTGCGCCCCGAACTCCTCGCGCATCAGCCGGGCCCAGATCCGCCGGGCGGCGCGGAACTTGGCCACCTCTTCGAGCAGCGTGGTGCGCGCGACGAAGAAGAACGACAGCCGGGGTGCGAAGTCATCGACGGCGAGGCCGGCCGCGATCGCCGCGCGCACGTAGTCGACGCCGTTGGCCAGCGTGAAGGCGATCTCCTGCACGGGCGTCGCACCGGCCTCCGCCATGTGGTAGCCCGAGATGGAGATCGTGTTCCACTTCGGCACCTCCTTGCGGCAGTACGCGAAGGTGTCGGCGACCAGCCGCAACGACGGCTTGGGCGGGAAGATGTAGGTGCCGCGCGCGATGTATTCCTTGAGGATGTCGTTCTGGATCGTGCCGTTGAGCGCGCTGCCGGGAATGCCGGCCTCTTCCGCGACGAGCTGGTAGAGCAGCAACAGCACCGACCCGGGCGCGTTGATCGTCATCGAGGTCGACACCTTGTCGAGCGGGATGCCGTCGAACAGCGTCTTCATGTCGGCCAGCGAGTCGATCGCCACGCCGACCTTGCCGACCTCGCCGTGCGCCACCGGGTCGTCGGAGTCGTAGCCCATCTGCGTCGGCAGGTCGAACGCCACCGACAGGCCCATCGTGCCGTGCTGGAGCAGCTGGTGATAGCGGGCGTTGGACTCGGTCGCGGTGCCGAAGCCGGCATACTGGCGCATCGTCCACGGGCGCGACGTGTACATGGTCGGATACACACCGCGCGTGTACGGGTATTCGCCCGGACGACCGACCCGCTTGTCAGTGTCGCCGGGGAGGTCGGACTGGTCGTAGACCGGCTTGACCGGGAATCCCGACTCCGTCTTTCGCTGCGCCATTAACGAATCCTAAGGCTCGATGAGTAGGCCCACCGGTGAGGGATTGGGCACAGACGGTTCGGGTCGTTCGTACCCAGAGTCGATGATCCATCACAACAGGTGATGCGGTTTCCCTTATCGGGCCGGCTCCCCCAAGATAGGGAGGTTGGTAACTGGCCCTCGACCCCCCGGCGGCTTTTCAGTGACTCAGATTCCGACGTGGAGCAATTCCGCCACCTCCGGATCCAACAGCTCGGCACCTGCCGGCGCCCCGGAGGGGCTTGGGTTCTCCATGCCGACTGATAGTCCAGGCATCGGAAGCGGCAGAGCGGTCTCCGGCAGCCGAGCCGCTCCGGGGACCATGATTGGCGGCCGCTACTCGCTGCGGGCCGCGGTCGGCCACGGCGGCATGGGCACCGTCTGGCGCGCCAGCGACGTCCTGCTCCGCCGCGACGTCGCGGTCAAGGAGGTCGTGCTGCCGCCGGGCCTGGCGCCCAGTGACCGCGACTCGATGTACGAGCGCACCATGCGCGAGGCGCGCGCCGCCGCCGCGCTGCAGCACCCGTCGGTCGTGCAGGTCTACGACGTGGTGCAGGAGAACGGTCGCCCCTGGATCGTCATGGAGCTGCTCGACGCGCGCAGCCTCGCCGACATGGTGATCGAGGACGGTCCGGTCGCGCCGCGCGCGGTCGCCAAGATCGGCATCGCGCTGCTCGGCGCGCTGGAGATCGCCCACGCCAACGGGGTGCTCCACCGCGACGTCAAGCCCGCCAACGTGCTGATCTGCAACGACGGGCGGTGTGTGCTCACCGACTTCGGCGTCGCCCGGATGCCCACCGACGTGCAGCTCACCACCCCCGGCATGGTGCTCGGCTCGCCGCACTTCATCTCCCCCGAGCGCGCCATGGGCCAGGACTTCGGCCCGCCCAGCGACCTGTTCTCGCTCGGGGTCACGCTCTACACCGCGATCGAGGGGCGCCCGCCGTTCGACCGGGGCGACCCGATCGAGACCATGCACGCCGTGGTCGAGGACCCGCCGGCGCCGACCAGCCGGGCCGGCGTGCTCAACGACGTGCTGATGGGCCTGCTCGAGAAGGACCCGGCCCGGCGCTACGACGTGCCGACCGCCCGCGGCATGCTCCGCGAGCTGCTCGCGGGCCCGTTGGTCAGCAAGGCGCCCGTGCACATGATGACCGACCCGTACGCGGTCGTGCCCGCGCAGCGTTCGCCGTGGCAGCCGCCGGCGCCCGCGCCGGACCAGCGCCCGACCGGGCAGATCGGCGGCCGGGCCATGCTGGCGCCGGGCGAGTCGCTCAGCGACCGGCTGGCGGGCGGGCCCGGCGGCGGGCCGGCCGGTGCGCCCACCGCGCCGCTGCAGGCGCCGACCGGGCAGATGCCGATGCCTAACTGGGGGGCGCCGCCCGCGCCCGCGTCGTCCGGCGGCCTGTCCGGGATCAAGCGGCGCGGCGGCAACCTGGTCTCCACGGTCGCTGGCTGGCCACGCAATATGCGGCTCGGGCTCGCCGGTGGTCTCGCGGTCGTGCTCGTGCTGATCGGCTTCTTCGCGCTCCGCGGCAAGGACGACCCGGAAGGCACGACGCCGGTGCAGGCCGGCGCGCCGACGGGGGCACCGTCGGCAGCGCCGTTCGACACGCAGGAGCACGCCGAGCGCGGCATCCTCGTCAACGTGCCCGCGGGCTGGAAGCAGTCGGGCGGCGGCAAGACGGTCTACTTCGACTACATCGACCCGGACGACCCGGGTCGCAAGGTGCGCATCCTGGTCGAGAACGCCAGCTCCAAGGCCACTCCGACCGGCTTCCTGCAGCAGGCCGAGCGCGGGCTGAAGGGCAACGCCAAGTCGTGCCCCAAGCCCTACTCGCGGGTCGACCTGCGCGAGGGCGAGATGGCCGGGCGGGTGTCGGCGGAGCTGGAATACCGGTGCGGCGACGGCGGCAGCGAGCGGCACGGCGTCTGGGGCGCGGTGATCAACGGCGGGAAGGCGTACTCCTTCTTCATGACCAGCACCGAGGAGCGGTTCGCCGAGAGCAAGCCGATCTTCGACGAGATGGTCGCCTCGTTCCAGCTCACCTCGAGCTAGGGCCGGGCCGGGGCGCGTGCTATCAAAGCGGGATGACTGAGCTCGACGAGTTGGCCGCCCGCGCGCGGGCGTGGATGGCCGACGACCCCGACGAGACCAGCCGGGCCGAGTTGGCGCGGGTGCTCGACGGGCTGCCCGGCACCGCCGCGGACCTGGCCGACCGGTTCTCCGGACCGCTGACCTTCGGCACGGCCGGGCTGCGCGGTCCGCTGCGGGCCGGGCCCAACGGGATGAACCTCGCGGTGGTCACCCAGGCCGCGGCCGGGCTGGTCGGTTGGCTCGGACAGCGCGGTGCGTCCGGTCCGCTGGTCATCGGGTACGACGCGCGGCACGGCTCCCTGTCCTTCGCCGAGCGCACCGCGCGGGTGGCGACGGGCGCCGGGCGCGAGGCGATCCTGCTGCCGCGGCCCTTGCCGACGCCGGTGCTGGCCTACGCGGTGCGCAAGCTCGGTGCGGCGGCCGGCGTGATGGTGACGGCCAGCCACAACCCGCCCCAGGACAACGGCTACAAGGTCTATCTCGGTGCGTCGCTCGGCGGTGCCGTCGGCGCCGGTGCGCAGATCGTGCCGCCGGCGGACGCCGAGATCTCGGCGGCCATCGCGGCCGTCGGGCGGCTGTCGACCGTACCCCTGGGTGATCTGGGTGTGGTCCTCGACGACGACATTGTCGAGTCCTACGTGGAAAACGCCGCGCGGGTGGTCGACCCGGACGGGCCGCGGGACCTGGCGGTGGCCTACACGCCGTTGCACGGCGTCGGCGCCCAGGTGCTGGCGGCAGCGTTCGCGCGGGCGGGTTTCGCGCGGCCGCACGAGGTGGCCGAGCAGGCCGAGCCGGACCCGCTGTTTCCCACCGTGGCGTTCCCCAACCCGGAGGAGCCCGGCGCGATCGACCGGGTGATCGAGCTGGCCACCGTGACCGGCGCGGACATCGCGATCGCCAACGACCCGGACGCCGACCGGTGCGCGGTGGCGATCCCGGGCCCGCAGGGCTGGCGCATGCTCCGCGGCGACGAGGTGGGCGTGCTGCTCGCCGACCACCTCCAACGGCGCGGGGTGGCCGGCCGCTATGCCACCACGATCGTGTCGTCGTCGCTGCTGTCGAAGCTGTGCGAGCGGCGCGGTGTGCCCTACGGCGCGACGCTGACCGGCTTCAAGTGGATCGTGCGGGCGGGCGAGGACCTGGCGTTCGGGTACGAGGAGGCGCTGGGCTACTGCGTCGCACCCGACCTGGTCCGCGACAAGGACGGCATCACCGCGGCGCTGCTGGTGGCGGAGTTGGCGGCGGGGTTGAAGGCGTCGCTGCGGACGATCGGCGACCGGCTGGACGAGATCGCGGCCGAGTTCGGCGTGTACGCGACCGACCAGCTGTCGGTCCGGGTCGACCAGCTGTCCGAGATCGACACCGCGATGACGTACATCCGGACCAAGACGCCGGGGTCGCTGCTCGACGACGCGGTGATCGCGGTCGAGGACCTCGCGCCGGCCAACGACGTGCTGATCCTGCGCACGGAGTCGGCCCGGGTGGTGGTCCGGCCGTCCGGCACGGAGCCGAAGCTGAAGGCGTACCTCGAAGTGGTCGAACCCGTCGTGGACGGCGACGTGGCGGCGGCCCGGGAGCGCGCGGCGGCCTCGGTCCGGGCGCTGCGCACCGAGACGGCGGCGGCGCTCGGCATCTGGTGACCCTTTAGCTGACGCGCCAGACCCAGGTGCCGCCCACGTTGTCGGGTATCTCGCCCGTCAGCTCGACGACCAGCGCCCGCAGTTGCCCGGCGTTGGTCTCGGACTGCGGCAGGACGAGCGCGTTCGCCCGCCAGAAGGCGAGGTCGTCGCGGAACTTGGCGCGGGTCTCGTCGTTGACCGGCGGCAGGTCGCCGGTGCGGGCGGTCTGGTCGAAGAGGGCGCCGGTGAAGCGGGTGGGCGCGTTGAAGATCGCGCGGTTGTCGGCGCCCTCGGTGGCGGGGCCGAGGAAATAGCCGCCGGCGATGGCGAAGCCGATCTGCGCGCGGGCGGACCAGCGCATGCCGTCGAGGTAGATGTTGTCGGTGACCGGCACGAACACCAGCGACCGGTCCGTGGCGGCGTAGTCGCGCCAGATGCCTTGCGTGATGAACGGGGGCGTCGGCGGCGTGCCGGTCGTCGGGAGCCCCTTCGGCGCCAGCGGGATCAGGGCCGCGAGGATCGCGGCGGCGGTGAGCGCGCGCAACGCCACGGCGACCGGCGGCTTCTGCCTCCTGGCCGCGCGCAGGGCGGTGTCCGCGCCGAGCGCGAGCAGCGCGGCGGCGACCGGTACGACGATGAGCGACAGGCGGGTCGGCACGACGGAGTTGAAGATCGGCAGGTTCTGGAACCAGCGCCAGGGTCCGGATACGCCGGTGTCGTCCCGGTTGATCATGATCGTCGGCCCGAGCGACAGCGCGGCGAAGACGAGGCCGGTGATGACGAGGGCCCAGGTGACCTTGCGACGCCAACTGATGACGACGGCGATCAGGCAGACGATCAGCAGCGGCCAGCCGAGGAAGCTGTTCTCCTCGGCCGGGCCCTGGGTGAGACGCTCGGCCTCGGCGGTGCTCCCGGCGATGGAGAGGCGGGCGAACGACGGGTAGGCGGCGAGGTCGGTGCTGACGTCCTTCACGGCGGTGGGCACGCCGTGATAGCTCTGCGGCCCGTAGAACTGCACCCAGAGCGGGTAGCCCAGCAGGACGACGGCCACCCCGACGGCGATCGCGAGCCCGCCGAGGAAGGGTTTGACCTGTTCTTTCACGGCGCGCGGGTTGGCCAGCGTGTAGCAGAGCACGAAGACGAACAACCCGAGTGCGGCGTAGAGCAGCACTTCCTCGTTGACGAAGGCCTGGTAGGTGACCAGGAGCCCGAGCCAGATCCCGCGCCGGACGGCATGGCCGGGCCGGCGCAGCCGGATGACGGCGACGACCAGCCAGGGCACGACGAACTGGGCGGTCCAGTTGACGTGGCCCTGCGCGTGGCTGATCAGCCCGGGCGCGAACCCGCAGAGCGCCCCGGCCGCGAACGCGACGGCTCGGTTGTCGACGAGGTGGCGGCTGAACACCCAGTACCAGCCGAACGCGGTGCCCGCGAGCCCGAGCACGAGGAGGAGGGCGAACGCGGTCTGCGGTCCCCAGAGCAGGGTGACCGGGGACATCGGGATACCGAGCCCGAGGATCGACGTGTTGGCCATGAGGTTGACGCCGTCGGGCATGTTGAGGGACTTGGTGGTGAAGGGGTAGATCCCGTGCTCGGCCACCTGCGCACCGTGCGCGAGCGCCCACTGGAAGAAGACGTGGTCCTGCGGGTTGACGGCCGGGGTGGTGTTGCTGAGGTCGCCCCAGAGCGACCCGGTCACGGCGAAGGCGGCCCCGAGGTAGAACAGCGCCACGCCGACGGTGACCGCCGGGCCGACCCACCGCGCTGCGGCCCGCTCCGCCTCACCCGGCGGAACCGGATCGCTAACGGCAGACGCCACGCTTCCACAGCGTAGTGGGGTGATCGCTGTCCGATGTCATCTTCGTGTGCCCGCCCAGCGAGTTGCCAGGCTGGGCCGGGTCACGCTAGTGCGTGACCGGGCGAGGGGTGCCCAGGGCTGCCTGGATGGCCTTGCCGAGGGCCGTGACCACCAGGGCGACCGACGGGCGGACCGTCGACTGGTCGAGGCTGACGCCACCGCTGAAGCCGGCGCCGCCGGCGATGCGCTCCAGCTTCTCGTGTGCGGCGGCGGCCTCGTCGCCGCTCAGGCCGAGGCAGGCCTCCATGCGGGCGGCCACGATCAGCGTGGCCAGGGCCGCCGTGCGCTCGTCGGGGGCGCCCTCGCCGGCCAGCGCGGCGGCCAGCCGGCCGCGGGTCTCGTCCTCGACGGAGGCGTCGACCGAGGGGTAGCGGTGGACGTGGATGAACTCCAGCTCCACCTCGTCGACGTCGCGGATCAGGCCGCGGCCGACCAGGTCGGACAGGATGCGGTCACGCAGGCCGTGGCGCAGGCGCTGCACCCACGAGGCCGGGGTGTGCGGGACGTTTGCGTCGATCTTGGCCAACACCTCGTCGGCCACCGGCACGCCGGTCGGTGTTGCGTCGACCACCACGATGTTGCCGTCCGCGTATGCGATCCGGCCCGCGAGGGCCAACTCGACCAGCACTGCCGCGGCCATGCCGAGGTCGAGCCCGATGCGCGAACCGGTCGCTTTTCCGGACTCGTTGTCGTATGCGAGCAGCAAAAGCTCCTCGGCGATGGGAACAGTGGTCATGGCCCGGAACGGTAGCCGCTTCGCGCTCGCGTCGCACTCACCGGTCGCCCATGCGTCAAAATCGGGGCATTCCGCCGAACTGCCGGTCACCGGCGTCGCCCAGACCCGGAACGATGTACATCTTGTCGTTGAGCTGGTCGTCGATCGAGGCCGTCACCAGGCGCAGCGGCAGCCCGGAGCGCTCCAGGCGGGCGATGCCCTCGGGTGCCGCGAGCACGCAGATGACCGTGATGTCGGTGCAGCCGCGCTCGGCCAGCAGCCGGCAGCAGTGCTCGAGCGAACCGCCGGTGGCCAGCATCGGGTCGAGCACGAGCACCGGGATGCCGCTCAGGTCGGCGGGTAGCGACTCGAGGTAGGCCCGGGGCTGGAACGTCTCCTCGTCGCGGGCCAGGCCGACGAAGCCCATCGACGACTCCGGCAGCAGCGCCAGGGCGGAGTCGGCCATGCCCAGACCCGCGCGCAGCACCGGGACGAGCAGGGGCGGGTTGGCCAGCCGGATGCCCTCGGTGGGCGCCACGGGCGTGTCGATCGGATAACGCTCGACCGGGAAGGCGCGGGCGGCCTCGTAGACCAGCATGGTGGTGAGTTCGTGCAGCGCGGCCCGGAAGCTGCCGGGCTCGGTGTTCTTCTCCCGCATCGCGGTCAGGCGCGTCGCGGCGAGGGGATGGTTGACCACTTGTACGTCCACGGTTCGTCAACGTACAGGTCGGCCGTGATCTGTGTATCGGCCTATGGATAGCGGCCGGCCTGTGGATAACTTATCGACCTCCGGCGGCACCCGTACACTCGTCCGCATGACAGCGACGACGGCGGCTCTGCCTCCAGAGGCGCCTGGTCCGTCGGACGGCGCAGATCAAGATCAAAATTTTGGGGAACTGTCCTCAGTCACACGTTCCGACGCGGCCCTTCGGGCATTTCTGCACGGTCTGCCCGGGGTCGACCAGGTTGGCGCGGAGCAGCGCGCCGCGATGCTCGGCACCCGGTCGATCAAGACGACCGCCAAGGCATGGGCGATCGACCTGGCGATCCGCATGGTCGACCTGACCACGCTCGAAGGCGCCGACACTCCGGGCAAGGTGCGCGCGCTCTGCGCGAAGGCCCGGCGGCCCGACCCGGCCGACCCGACCTGCCCGCCGGTGGCGGCGATCTGCGTCTACCCGGCGATGGTGCCGGTGGCGGTCGAGGCGCTGGCCGGCTCCGGCATCCACACGGCGAGCGTGGCCACCGCCTTTCCCTCCGGCCAGGCGCCGCTCGAGGTCAAGCTCGCCGACACCAAGGCCGCCGTGGCGGCCGGCGCCGACGAGATCGACATGGTGATCAACCGGGGCGCCTTCCTGTCGGGCCGTTACCTCGAGGTCTTCGAGGAGATCGCCGCGGTCAAGCAGGCCTGCGGCACCGCCCACCTCAAGGTCATCCTGGAGACGGGTGAGCTGGCGACCTACGACAACGTCCGCCGCGCCTCCTGGATCGGCATGCTGGCCGGCGGTGACTTCATCAAGACGTCGACCGGCAAGGTCCCCGTCGCGGCGACGCTGCCGGTGACGCTCGTGATGCTCGAGGCGGTCCGCGACTTCCGCGACCTCACCGGGCGCCAGGTGGGCGTCAAGCCGGCGGGCGGCATCCGCACGACCAAGGACGCCGTCAAATACCTGGTGCTGGTCAACGAGACCGCCGGCGACGACTGGCTCGACCCCGACTGGTTCCGGTTCGGCGCCTCGACGCTGCTCAACGACCTGCTCATGCAGCGCACCAAGCTCACGACCGGTGTCTACTCCGGTCCCGACTACTTCACGCTGGACTGACGATGTTCGAATACGCCCCCGCCCCCGAATCCCGCGCGGTCGTCGACATCAACCCGTCATACGGGCTGTTCATCGACGGCGCTTTCGTCGACCCCGCCGACGGCGCGTCCTTCAAGACCATCAACCCGGCCTCCGAAGAGGTCCTCTCGGAGATCGCCGAAGCCGGCCCCGCCGACGTCGACCGCGCGGTCGCGGCGGCCCGCGCGGCCTACGACAAGGTCTGGTCCCGGATGCCCGGGCGTGACCGCGCCAAATACCTCTACCGGATCGCCCGGATCATCCAGGAGCGCGGCCGCGAGTTGGCCGTGCTGGAGTCGCTCGACAACGGCAAGCCGATCCGCGAGTCCCGCGACGTCGACATCCCGCTGGTCGCGGCGCACTTCTTCTACTACGCGGGCTGGGCCGACAAGCTGGCGCACGCGGGCTTCGGCCCGGCGCCCAAGCCGCTCGGCGTCGCCGCCCAGGTCATCCCGTGGAACTTCCCGCTGCTGATGCTCGCGTGGAAGATCGCGCCGGCGCTGGCCGCGGGCAACACCGTGGTGCTCAAGCCGGCGGAGACGACGCCGCTGACCGCGCTGCTGTTCGCCGAGATCTGCCAGCAGGCCGACCTGCCGCCGGGTGTCGTCAACATCGTCACCGGTGCCGGCGAGACCGGCCGCGCGCTGGTCGAGCACGACGGCGTCGACAAGATCGCGTTCACCGGCTCGACCGAGGTGGGCAAGGCGATCGCGCGCGCGGTGGCCGGCTCGCGCAAGAAGGTCACGCTCGAGCTGGGCGGCAAGGCCGCCAACGTGATCTTCGAGGACGCACCGATCGACCAGGCGGTCGAGGGCATCGTCAACGGCATCTTCTTCAACCAGGGCCACGTCTGCTGCGCCGGCTCGCGGTTGCTGGTGCAGGAGTCGGTCTACGAGCCGGTGCTCGCGTCGCTCAAGCGGCGGATGGCGCGGCTGCGGGTCGGCGACCCGCTCGACAAGAACACCGACATCGGCGCGATCAACTCGGCCGCGCAGCTCGAGCGGATCCGCGCGCTGTCCGACATCGGCGGCGAAGAGGGCGCCGAGCGCTGGTCGCCGCCGTGCGAGCTGCCCGACAACGGCTTCTGGTTCGCGCCGACGATCTTCACCGGCGTCACGCAGGCCCACCGCATCGCGCGCGAGGAGATCTTCGGCCCGGTGCTCTCGGTGCTGACCTTCCGCACGCCCGCGGAGGCGGTGGAAAAGGCCAACAACACGCCTTACGGCTTGTCCGCCGGGGTCTGGACCGACAAGGGCTCCCGGATCCTCTGGATGGCCGACCGGCTGCGCGCCGGGGTGGTCTGGGCCAACACGTTCAACAAGTTCGACCCGAGCTCGCCGTTCGGCGGCTACAAGGAGTCCGGCTACGGCCGCGAGGGCGGCCGTCACGGGCTGGAGGCATACCTCGATGTCTGACGCACGCGTGGCGGTCCGCAAGACCTACAAGCTCTTCATCGGCGGCAAGTTCCCGCGCAGCGAGTCGGGCCGCTCCTACGTCGCACAGGAGGCCAACGTGGCCCTGGCCTCCCGCAAGGACGTCCGTGACGCCGTGGTCGCCGCTCGCGCGGCGGTGAAGGGCTGGTCGGGGGCGACCGCCTACAACCGCGGCCAGATCCTCTACCGCGTGGCAGAGATGCTCGAAGGCCGCCGCGACCAGTTCATCGCGCTGGGCCTGCCGGCCGCGGAGGTCGACGAGGCCATCGACCGCTGGGTCTGGTACGCGGGCTGGTCCGACAAGATCACCCAGGTCTACGGCGGCGCCAACCCGGTCGCGGGCCCCTACTTCAACCTGTCGTCGCCCGAGCCGACCGGCGTGGTCGGCCTGGTCCCGCCGCCGTCGTTCCTCGGCCTGGTCAGCGTCGTCGCCCCGGCGATCGTCACGGGCAACACGGTGGTCGCCCTGGCCGCCAAGGACGCCCCGCTCGCGGCGGTCACCCTGGCGGAGGTCCTGGCCACCTCCGACCTACCCGGCGGCGTCGTCAACATCCTGACCGGCGACCCGGCCGAGACCGCGCCCTGGCTCGCGGCCCACATGGACGTCAACGCCATCGACCTGGCCGGCATCACCGACCCGACCCTGGCGGCCTCCCTGGAGGAGGCAGCGGCCGGCAACCTGAAGCGCGTCGTCCGCGCGCCGCTCACCACACCCGACTGGTCGGCCGACCCGGGCCTGACCCGCATGACCGCCTTCCTGGAAACCAAAACGGTCTGGCACCCGAAGGGCATCTGACGCCGGGTTCCCGTCGTCGGGAGACGAGGAGGCCGCCAATGGTGACGATCACGATCCCCGACGTACAGGGCGGCTTCACGCTGGACGACCTGGCGGACCTACCGCACTGCGTCCGCTGGGAGTTGCGCAACGGAAAGCTGGTCATCGGGTCCCGTGCGCGCCTCTGGCACCAGCGGACCGCCCGGCGCATCGCGAACCTGCTCGAGCGGCAGGGCAAGCAGGCCGAGACGGAGGTCGGCGTGCGCGCGTCGGCCACCGACTCACGGATCGCCGACATCGGTGTCTTCCACCAGGAACCCGATGACGTCGAACGCGCCTGGCACGACGCGGACCTGATCAGCATGGTTGTCGAAGTGTGGTCCGCGTCCTCCGACAGCAAGGACCGCAACGCTTACTGGCACGCGGACCGCGGCATCCAGGAATACTGGTTCGCCGAACCGGTCAAAGGCGAGAAGTGGGCCGCACGCGTAACCATCTTCAAGCTCGGCCGGACCGCGTCGGGTGCGGTCGACTACGTCGAGCAGCGGATCGCGACGCTCGACGAGTTGGAGCGCGAGGCCTGAGTCCGCTCACCATCCGGGCGTCGCCCGACTCGGTGTTCGGGCGGCGTTGAGCTCGGGTGCGTGCTGCACCGCCCACTCGCCGATCGCGATGACCAGCGGCAGCAGGGAGCGGCCGAGGTCGGTCAGGGCGTACTCGACCCGCTGCGCGGTCTCGCGCCGGCTGACCAGGCCGTCGGTCTCCAGGGTGCGCAAGGTTCGCGTCAGGATGCGGCGGCTCAGTCCCTCGACGGCACGGTCGAGTTCGTTGAAGCCGCGCGGGCGGTCGCTCAGCAGCGCCAGGACCAGCACGCTCCACTTCTCGCCGACGCGGCGCAGCACGTCGGTCGCGGCGCAGGCGGCCCGGTCGGCCGGCGTGACGGGCAGCGGGAGCACCGGTGACATGGATGTGCCTTCTTTCCGACGACCACGGATGGCGCACAGGATTCGAGTATGCGCACAGTCGTGATCGCGGGCGGCACACGTGGCATCGGTGGCGCCCTTGCCGCCCGGTTGAGGCACAACGACCGGGTGATCGCGTTGGGCAGCGCCGACGCCGACCTCACCTCCGTTCGGCAGACGGCCGCGCTCGCCGCCGGCCTCCCGGACCGGATCGACGCGCTCGTCCTGTCCGCCGGCCGGTTCAGCCGGCGGCGGGTCGAGACCCCCGAAGGGCTTGAGCAGACCTTCGCGATCTACGTGGTGAGCCGCTACCTGCTCGCCGAGCGGCTCCGGCCGGCGCTCGAGCGCGCGCCGAAACCCGTGATCCTCAACCTCAGCGGCACGGGCGGGATCAAAGCCGGCCGGATCCACTGGGACGATCCGCAGCTGTCCAGGCGCTACTCGATGTTCAGGGCGACCATGCAGGGCGCCCGGGCCAACGACCTGCTCGCCGTCGCCTTCGCCGCTCGCCCGTCGAGAGTTCGCTACGTCCTCTACAACCCCCTGCTGGTCAACAGCGGCATGCACCGCCATCTCGACCAGCCGCTGCGCGCCCTCTCCGGCGCCGCGGCCGCCGTCTTCGGCGCATCGGTGGACACGACCGCCGAACGCCTGGCCGAGCTCCTCGACAACCCGCCCGACGCGCCGCTGACCGCGTTCCGCCGCGCGCGTCCCGTCTCGCTGGACCGCCCGGAGTTCGACCCGGACGCCGCCGCGCGGCTGGACGCGATGGTGGCCGGCTACTGCGGCGGCCCGGTGACGGGGGCGACCTACTACACCGGGTAGGATCGACGCGTGACGCGGTTGGGAGATCTCGAGCGGGCGGTGATGGACGTCCTCTGGGATCGGTCCGCGCCGGCCACGGTTCGCGAAGTCGTCGATGCGTTGGACGGGCGTGACCTGGCCTACACCACGGTGATGACCGTGCTCGACCGGCTCGCCGGCAAGGGCATGGTCGAGCGCGAGCGCACCGGCCGGGCCTGGAGCTACCAGCCCGTGGCCGGCCGCGACGCGTACATCGCGCAGCTCATGCTCGACGCCCTTGATCTCGCCGGTGAGCGGGACGCGGCTCTCGTGCGGTTCGCCCGGTCGGTGACCGGCGACGAGGCCGACGTGCTGCGCGCCGCCCTGGACAAAGACAAGGGCTGACCGATGCTCTACACCGCACACTTCGGCGCGGCGGTGCTGGGCTGTTATCTGGTCGCCCTGGTGATGCTCCGGTCCCGCTGGCCGGCCAGCTGCCCCACCATCGCGATCCTCTGCTGGCAGGGCATCGGCCTCGCGGTCGGGCTGTCCGCCATCGGCATCCCGATCTCGATCGGCCTCTCTCCCTACGACGAGCCTCCGGGCACGGCGGTCCGCCTGCTCGCCGGCGACCTCGCGGGTGGCCGCCTCCCGGCGGAGCTGGGCGTGGGCCACCTCGCGCTGATCAGCGTCGGCCTCGGCATCGGCGTGGTGCTGTTCTGGTCCACCGCCGCGAGCCTCCGCCACGCCGTCAAGGCCCGGCAGCGCCAGCGGGACCTGCTCGCCCTCGTCGGTCGCGCCGATCCGGCCGCACCCGGCGCGCTGGTGCTCGACCACCCCAGCGCCGCCGCCTACTGCGTTCCCGGCCTGCGCCCGCGCGTGGTGATCAGCGCCGGCGCGCTCAGCCTGCTGCCCCGCGACGAGCTGGCCGCCGTGCTCAGCCACGAGGAGGCGCACGCGAAGGAGCGGCACGACCTCGTGCTGCTCCCGTTCACCGCGCTGGTCCGCGCCCTGCCGGGGGTGAGCTGGGTCGTGCGGGCCCTGGCCGCCGTCGCCCTGCTGGTCGAGATGCGTGCCGACGACCGGGCCCGCCGCTTCCACACCGACGAGTCGCTGGCCGCCGCGTTGGCGCGGTTCGCGACCGCGCCGTCGCACGCGACGCCCGCGGGCATGCTCGGCGCCGCCGACCACGACATCGTCGCCCGGGTGCGCCGCCTGCGCGCACCCCTGGGCCCCACCCCGCTCGCGGCCGTCGCCGCCCTGGTCGCCAGCAGCGGACTTGCCGCGCTGCCGATCGCGCTGTTCATCTCCTGAATCAAACTACGACACGCTGTAGTAGAGTCATGTTCATGACTACTACGAGCCGTAGGATATATAGGTAGCCAAGCTACGTGTAGAGTCGCTACAACAAGCGAACCTCACTATCCCCTCGGAGGGGCTTGGCCATGGACCCCTTGCCGCTCGCCCGCCTGCAGTTCGCCACCACCACGTCGATCCACTTCCTGTTCGTGCTGGTGACCCTCGGGCTGGTGACCCTGCTCGTCTACCTGCAGACCGCGTCCTTCATCACCCGCAAGCCCGTCTACGAGCGGATGGTGCGCTTCTGGGGCACGATCTACTTGATCAACTACGTGCTGGGCATCGCGACCGGCATCGTGATGGAGTTCCAGTTCGGCCTCAACTGGAGCGGCCTGTCCCGCTACGTCGGCAACGTGTTCGGCGCGCCGATCGCCCTGGAGACACTGCTCGCGTTCTTCCTCGAGTCGACGCTGCTCGGCATGTGGATCTTCGGTTGGCACCGGCTCCGCCGCGGCGCGCACCTGGCCCTGCTCTACGGCGTCGCGATCACGGCGTACGTCTCGGCCTTCTTCATCATGGCCGCGAACGCCTGGTTGCAGAACCCGGTCGGCTACGAGGTCCGCGACGGCATCGCCTACCTCACCGACTTCACCGCCCTGCTGACCAACCCGACGTTCACGATGGCGCTCGGGCACGTGATCTCGGCCGCGCTGCTCACCGGTGGCATGGTGGTCGCGGGCATCAGCGCCTGGCTGCTGCTGCGCCGCAGCCCCGACTACGAGTTGCTGCGCAAGTCCCTGTGGATCGGCCTCGTGACCGTGACCGTCGCCGGCGTCCCGCTGATGGGCTTCGGCTTCGCCCAGTTCGGCGTCGTCGGCCCGGTGCAGCCCACCAAGTTCGGTGACGACGCGGCCAAGGCGCAGGCGGTCGCCGACTTCACCGCCCGGTTCGGTCCCGGCGACTACCTGCCACCGCCGTACGCCGGCGCCAGCCTCGGTTTCATGATCTTGATCGGTTTCACCCTCGCCTGGGCGTTCGTCATGCTGCCGCTGTTCTACCGCGACTGGATCATCCGGCTGAAGTTCCCGCTCGTCATCGTCGGGCTCGCGCTGCCGCTCCCGTTCGTCGCGGCGATCCTCGGCTGGCTCACCCGCGAGGGCGGGCGGCAACCCTGGGCCGCGTACGGGCTCCTCAAAGTCGAGGACGCGGTCAGCCCGATCAGCGGCGGCGTGATGCTGACCTCCTTCCTCGGCTTCACCGCGCTGCTGCTGACCCTCGCGGTGACCAACTGGGTGCTGATCGCCAAGCGGGCCGCCCGCGGCACGGCCGACCCGGCGCTCGGCCGGTCGCTGGCCGACGTGACAGACGACGAGCACCGGCGCGAGCCGGTCCTGGCCCGCTGAGGAGTCCGCGATGGAACTCGCCTGGTTCGCCCTCCTGGGCCTCTTCTTCGCCACCTACCTGGTGCTCGGTGGCTACGACTACGGCGTCGGCCTGCTGCTCTCGGCCGAGCGCTCCGACACCGAGCGCCGGGCCGCGCTCACCGCCGTCGGCCCGTTCTTCCTCGGCAACGAGGTCTGGCTGGTCGCCGCCCTCGGCATCCTGTTCGGCGCGTTCCCACGGCTGGAGGGGGAACTGCTGCACGGCTACTACCCGGCGGTCGTGGCGGCGCTGGTCGGGGTGGTGCTGGTCACCGTGGCCGTGCAATTGCGCGGGCGGCCCGCAGGCGCGGCCGCGCGGGCCCGTTGGGACCGCGCGGTGATCGCCGGCAGCGTGCTGGCCGCCCTCGGGTGGGGCGCGCTGTTCGGCGGCCTGCTCCAGGGCCTCCCGCTGGACGCGGACGGGCACGTCGCCGGCATCGCCCACCTGGCCACGCCGTTCGTCGCCGCGACCGCGATCACACTGGTGAGCCTGGTCGCACTGCACGGCGCCACGTTCCTGGTCCTGCGCATGCCCGTCGACCCACGCCGGGCCGGGTTGGTGCGGCGGCTCGTGCCGGTCGCACTCGGCGCTGTGGCCCTCGCCACGCTGCTCGGCCTGCTGTCCGAGGACGTCCGCGCCGCCGTCACCGGGCGGGCCCTCGCGCCCCTGGCGCTCCTGGTGTCGGCCCTGCTCGCGGCCCGGGTGTTCGCCGCCCGCCGCCCGGGCTGGGCGTTCGCCGCCAGCTCTCTCGCGCTCGTCGCGACCGTCCTGGTGGTCGGCCTCGGCCGCTACCCGGCGGCGCTGGTGTCGACGGTCGACCCGGCCGCGACGCTGACCGTGCCGCAAGCCGCGGCGGCACCATCGACGTTGCGGCTTCTCAGCTGGGTGGCCGTCCCGTTCGTTCCGGTGCTTATAGGCTTCCAAGCGATGTGCTGGTGGGTGTTCCGTGGCCGGGTCGACGGAAAGGCGCCGGTTTACTGGTGAGCCGCCGACGACCGTTCGACCCGCGGCTGATGCGCCGGGTGCCTGCCACCCGGCGCCGCTTCGCCGTGCTCGGGTTGACCGGCACGGCGACCGCGGTCGTGGTCGTGCTGCAGGCCACCGCGCTCGCGTCGGTGCTCACCGCGGCCGCCGGCGGCCGCCTCGACCGCACCGGGCTCGGCCTGTTCGTCGCCCTCGTGGCGGCGCGCGCCGGGCTGGCCTGGGCGCAGGGCGCGGTCACCGCGTGGAGCGCCGCCGCGGTCAAGGAGGCGCTCCGGGTCGAGCTGCTCGGCTCGGTCACCCGGCGCGACCCCGCCTGGCTCGCCGGGCAGCGCGGCGGCTCGCTGGCCACGCTGGCCGGCCGGGGGCTCGACGGGCTCGACGCGTACTTCACCGGCTACCTGCCTCAGCTCGTGCTCGGCGTCACCATCCCGATCGCGGTGCTGTCCCGGCTGGTCTTCGCCGACTGGACCTCCGCGGTCATCGTCGCGGTGACCATCCCGCTGATCCCGATCTTCGGCGCGCTGGTCGGCTGGCAGGCCCAGGCGGCCACCGAGCGACAGTGGCGGCGGCTGTCCCGGCTCGGCGGCCACTTCCTCGACATGCTGAGCGGGCTGCCGACGCTGCGCTCGTTCGGTCGGGCCCGGGCCCAGGTCGACGTGGTGCGCCGGATGGCCGACGCGCACCGCGCGGCCACGATGAAGACGTTGCGGATCGCGTTCCTGTCGGCGCTCGTGCTGGAGCTCGTGGCGACGATCTCCGTGGCGCTGGTCGCGGTGCCGGTCGGGCTGCGCCTGCTCTCCGGCGGGATCACGCTGCAGGTGGCATTGCTGGTGCTGCTGCTGACGCCGGAGGCGTACCTCCCGCTGCGGGCCGCCGGCACCAAGTTCCACGCGAGCCTCGAGGGGCTGACCGCCCTCGACGAGGCGCTCTCGGCGCTGCCGGACACGGCGGCTGCGGCCGGTGGCACGGCGGTCCCGCGGCCCGGGCCGATCGTCCTGTCCGGCGTGACGGTCGCCTACGACCGGACGACGGCCTTGCGCGATGTGTCCCTGACCATCCAGCCCGGCGAGCGGGTCGCGATCGTCGGCCCGTCCGGCGCCGGCAAGAGCACGCTGCTCGCCCTCCTGCTCGGCTTCGTCGCGCCGACCGCCGGCCAGGTGCGGGTCTCCGGCGTCGACCTGGCCACCGCCGACCTCGCCGCCTGGCGCCGCGAGGTCGCCTGGGTGCCGCAGCGCGCCCACCTGTTCGCCGGCACCGTCGCCGACAACGTCCGCCTCGGCGCGCCGGCCGACACCGACCTCGACAAGGCGGCGTCGGCCGCGGCGCTCGACGAGGTGATCGAGGCCCTGCCCGAGGGCTGGGAGACCATGCTCGGCGAGCGGGGTTACGGGCTGTCCAGCGGACAACGGCAACGGATCGCGCTGGCCCGCGCGTTCCTCCGCGAACACGCGACGCTCGTGCTCCTCGACGAACCCACCGCCCGGCTCGACGCCGCCTCCGAGGGCGCCGTGGTCGAGGCGACGCTGCGCCTGCTCGCCGGGCGCACAGGCGTCTTCGTCGCACACCGGCCGGCCCTGCTCGCGGTCGCCGACCGGGTGCTGCGGGTCGACGACGGCGTGGTGACCGAGCTGGCGCGGCCCGTGCCGACCGGGGTCGGTGGCTGACGTGACCGCTGCCGAACGCACCGTCCTGCGGGTCGCCCGCCCCTGGCTCGGCCGGCTGGTCGGCGCCGGGCTGCTGGCCGCCGGCACCGAGCTGGCCGGGCTGGCGCTGATGGCGACCGCGACCTGGCTGCTGATCACCGCCGCCGGGCAACCGCCGGTCGCCGCGCTGACCGTGGCCATCGTGGCGGTCCGCACGCTGGCCATCGCCCGCGGCGTGCTGCGCTACACCGAACGCCTGGCCGGCCACGACGCCGTTCTGCGGATCATCACGGAGGTACGCGCGCGGATCTTCGCGACGCTCGCCGACCGCCCCGCCCGGGCGACGGACCGCTCCGGCGACGCGCTCAGCCGGCTGGTGTCCGATGTCGACGCCGTGCAGGACCTGCTGCTGCGGGTGCTCGTGCCCGGCGCCGCCGCCGGGCTCGTCGCGGTGCTGGCGGTGGCCGGCGCCGCGGCGATCAGCCCGCCGGCCGCGCTGCCGCTGGCCCTCGGCCTGCTGCTCGCCGGCGTCGTGCTGCCCGCGCTGGCCTCGGCGCTGACCCGGCGCACGGCGGCCCGGGTGGCGCCGCTGCGCGGTGCGCTCGCGGTCGACGCGATCGACCTGACCGCCGGCGCGGCCGACCTGGCCGCGTTCGGCGCCACCGACGCCACGCTCGCCAAGGCCGCCGGCCGGGCCGCCGAACTGGCCCGGCTGGAACGCCGCCTGGGTCTCGTGGGCTGGGCCGTCGACGGAGCCGGCGTGCTGCTCGCCGGTGCCACGGCGGCCGTGGTCGTGCTGACCGCGCTGCGCGCCGGCACCTCGGGCACCCTGGTCGGCGTGTTGGCGGTCGGCACCATCGCGGCCGTCGAGTCGGCGCTGGCGCTGGTCGGCGCGGCCCGGCAGCGCACGCAGCTCGACACGGCCCTGGCCCGGGTCGCGGCGCTGCTCACCGACGCCGAGCCTGCGCGGGAGCCGGCACCCGCGGCCGGCGAGCCCGGTCTCGACCACGTGTCGGTCACCTACCGGGCGGGTGCCGCGCCCGCGCTCGACGGCGTCACGCTGCGGCTGCCGCCCGGCCGGAAGGTCGCGGTGGTCGGCCCGAGCGGCGCCGGCAAGAGCACGCTGCTCGCGGTGCTGGCCGGCACGGTCGCGCCGGACGCCGGCCAGGTCACCGGCGCCGGCGACCCGCACCGGGTGGGCGGCCTGTTCGCCGACGCGCACGTCTTCCACGCCCCGGTCCGCGACAACCTGCTGCTGGCCCGCCCGGACGCCACCGACGAGGAACTGGCGGCCGCGGCCGGGCCGGCCGGCTTCCTCGACTGGGTGCACGACCAGCCCGCCGGCTGGGACACCGAGGTCGGCGAGGACGGCGGCCAGCTCTCCGGCGGTCAGCGCCAACGGCTGCTGCTGGCCCGGGCTCTGCTGCTACGCCCCGAGGTGCTCGTGCTCGACGAGCCGACCGAGGGACTCGACCCGGGCGCCGCGGACGCCGTGCTGGCCTCCGTGGTGGCCGCCACACCCGGCGCGCTCGTCCTGGTCACCCACCGGCTGCGGGGTCTCGCCGAGTTCGACGAGATCCTGGTGCTCGACGCGGGCCGGGTGCTCGACCGCGGCCGCCACACGGACCTGGTCGCCCGTCCAGGCTGGTACCGCGACCAGTGGCAGACCCAGGAATCAGACGAGCGCGGCTACCTGTCCTTAGGGGCCGGCACCTGAGGTTTCCCGGGGTGGCTGGATGGCAGGGTGTAGGCATGCCCGCGGCCAGCCTCGTCGACCAGCACATCCAGCGGCTCGACCGCGCGCTGTCCGGGCCCCGCGGGCTCAAGCGGCGGATGCTGACCGAGGCCCGCGACGGGCTCGACGACGCGGTCCGCGACCTGTGCGACGCCGGCCGGCCGCCGGCCGTGGCCGCGCGCCAGGCGGTCGACGAGTTCGGCGCCGTCGACGAGGTGGCGCCGGCGTTCCAGGCGGAGCTGGCCGCCTCGGCCTCCCGGGTGCTGGTGCTCCGGGTGCTTTTGGTCTTCGCAGTCTCGGCCGTCTGCGGTGACCTCATGTGGCAGGGCGCACCGTGGACCGGTCCGCAGCCGCCGCTGGGCTACCTGGTGCTCTCCGCGGGCGTCGACTGGCTGGGCCTGGTGGCGATCGCGGCTGCCCTGCTGGGCAGCGTGTCGCTGTGGCTGGCCACCCGCCGCGGCCACCCGGTGTCGCCGCGGCTCCTGCGCCGGGCGCAGCTCACCCTGGTCGGCGTGCTCGTCGTGCAGGCGGCGAGCGGGATGGCGCTCTACGGGTGGTCCGCCGGCATGTGGGAGGCCGCGCGGACCTGGCCCCCGATGATCGTGGGCGGGATCGCGATGACGGCCGCGGCCGTCTGGATCGGCCGCGCGGCGGCCACCGGACTCGGAGCCACGCGGGTGGCGGTTCTGTCGCGAGGCGGCGGGCCGGAGCCGAGCGAGGCCCGGGCCTGAGCGTTCCCGGTGGCCTATGACTCCGCGCCGAGGAAACGGCCGACGGTCGAGCTGAACTCGGTCCAGTCGGCCCGCTCGCCGGCCAGCGCGCGGCGTCCCGAGTTGGTCAGCTCGTAGGTGCGCCGCTCGCGGCCGTTGACCGTGCTCCAGGTGCTGTCGACGAAACCGGCCCGCTCGAGCCGGCGCAACGCCGGATAGACCGTGCCCGTCGGCAGGTTGAGCGAGCCGCCGCTGCGGGCCTTGAGCGCCTCGATGACCGCGTAACCGTGCAGCGGACCGCCCTCGAGCACCGACAGCAGCAGCGCGTCCAGATGCCCGTGCAGCGCCTGCGCCTTCATAAGTAGGAAGACTACTAGTGAGGATCCCGCGACGCCAGGAACCCACACCCCCGGGGTGCGGTCGATGCCGGGCGCAGGCGCACACTAGTGTGTTCGTGCGCGAGGTCACCAAACACACCACTCCCGGAGGTCAGCGTGGCGCGCCAGTCCAACCGGTCCAAGGCCAAGTCGCCGTCCTCGGACGAGCCCGCGGCCGAGGTCGAAGAGACCACGACCGGTGCCGAGGCAGCCGAGCCTGCTGAGGCGGCTGAGCCCGCTGAGGCGACCGCGGCGGCGGAGTCGGCCGAGGCGGCCTCCGACGACGACCCGGACACCGACTCCGACGACGAGTCCGGTGTCGACCCGGCCGACCAGCGCGCCTTCTGGGAGGAGCTGCGGATCGACCCGGTCGAGGTCGCGCTCCCCGCTGGCACCGGGTTCACGCTTCGCGCATACCGGCTGTCCAATGAGCTGACTCCCACCGACACCTCCGACCGCGAGGACGACGACCTGTTCGCCGCCCGCGCCCGCGAGGCGGAGGACGAGGACGCCGACCTCTTCACCGACGAGGAACTCGCCGAGCAGTCCGAAGCGGCCGGTCGCGAGGAGCGCCGCAAGGCCCGCGCCGGCGCGGACGACGACGAGGACGACGAGGACGCCGACCGCGACGAGGCCGAGGAGCCCGCGGACGAGGCGGACGCCGACGAGGCAGAGGAAGAAGAAGAGGAAGAGGAAGCGGCCGAGGAGGTCCCCGTCTTCCTCACGCACCGCGGCAAGCTGCTCCTGTTCCGCAGCGCCGAGGGCCTGGTCAGCTTCATCCGTTCGGGCGCGCCGCACGACCTCGCGCAGGTCGACACCTGGGCCACGCTGGCCGAGCGGATCGAGCCGGTCAACGTCGCTCCGCTCGACGAGGACTCCTACGAGCTCGACCTCGTGGTGGAGAACCTGCGCGGCGGCCACGACAGCTGGGACCCGCCGCTGATCATCGAGGCGGGCGAGGTCGCGCGGGATCTGGCGTACGCGTTGCGGCTGCCCTCGGTGCTCGACATGCTGTCACCCGGCAACAGCCTCGACGACCTCGACGAGGCGCTGCGTGGCGTGGTCGGCGGCGGGATCGGCGGCTTCATGGCCAAGCGACGACTCCGGAAAATCGGGGCACAAACGGCAAGTTTGGGCTGGCGCACGATTATCGGCAAGATCTCTGCCGCTGTGGACTGGCGCGACTGACCCCTAACCAGGGACCATCAGTCCTTGGCACACGAGATGTGCCCGGGGAGGAGGACGACACCGTGGCGCTCGTGCGGGTGTACTGCGGTCTCGCATCAGCGGAACCGACGGGTCGGCCGGCGACTGCCGGCACAGGTCTGACGGCTGCCGTTGTCGACGACGCCGGGCGGTTGCTCGACGTGTGCGAGATCACCGACGACCCAGCGGGTTACGCCGAGCTCGGCGCGCTGCTCGCCGAACGGGCCAACGGCCCAGGTTCGGCCGCGATCGCCGCCGACAGCGACGACCACCAGGTGACGTCCTTACTGTCCGCCGCCGGCCGGCCCCTGGCCATCGCCGACGACGACGCGGTCGACGACTTCGCCGAGCGGTTCGCCGACGACGAGTCCCTTGAGGAGATGGAGTCCCCGGCGGCCGAGCGCCGCGCGGTCGGGCTCGCGCGCGCCCTGCAGGCGGGTGCCATCTTCGCCGTCGGCCTGCCGGTGCCCCGCGACCTCGCGCCCTACCGGCCGATCCTGGCGGCCCACTCCGCGCTGGCCGGTGGCCGCCACTCCGCCGCCGCCACGCTGCGCGAGGTGCTGCGCGAGCTCTACCCGGCCGCTCTGCGCGCCTACTCCGACCCGGCCGAGCCGTTGACCCTCGCGGTCCTCGACGCGTTGCCCGAGCCCGGCATGGTCTCCGGTGCGGTCGCCCGCGGCCGTGACCTGCCGCCGGCCGCCGAGGCGGTCGCCAAGCGGCTGACCACGGCGGGCGTCGGCGACGAGGCGACCGTCCGCGACGCGATCACCGCGCTGCGGGTCGCCATCGCCGAGACACCGCGCCGCGGCACCGTCAACAAGGCGCTCGCCGGCCCGTCGGCCGACGCCGTGCGCCAGGCCGTCGCCGCGGTGCGCTCCTGCGACGAGGGCTGCGCGGCCCTGGTGGCCACGCTGGCCGCCCGCACGACCCCGGTCACCGCCGTGCCGCGCCGGCCCATGCGGCGCGCCGCGGAGCCCGAGGCCGAGACCGAGACCGAGACGACGACCACGCCGGCCGGGCTGCACGCGCTGCCGCTGCCCCTGCCCGACCGCAGCGGCCGCCGGCACCGCCCGGAGCCGGCCGCGGCGAGCACCACACCGCGCGCGCTGACCACCCCGCCGGTCGCTCCGGCGCCGGTGGCGCCGCCGCCGACCGCGCCCACGCCGCTGTCCACGACGTCCACCGCGCCGTTCGCCGAGCCGCCCCGCCCGTCCGAGCCGCAACGGCCCGGCAACCCGGTGCGGCCGCCCAACGCGCCACGGGTTCCGGCCGCGTCCCGCTCCGCCGCGCGCGCGACGGAGCAGCGCACCCCGACCCGGTCCGAGTCCCGCGCCGCGAGCCGCGCCGCGGAGCCGGCCCGTTCGACCGAGCCGCCGGCGTCCACACCGATCTCGCCGGCCGCCCTCAACGCGCCGACGCCCGCCGGCGGCACGCCGATGCCGTCGCGCAGCCCCGGCCACGCCTGGTCGACCGGCTTCGACGGGACCAGCCGCTACGAGCAGCCGCGCAATCCCGAGCCGCCACGCATGCCAGAGCCGCCGAAGCCGGCCACGCTGCAGCCGCCGGCGGCACCGGCCCCGGCGGCACCGGCCGCGTCCGCGACGCCGTTGCCCGGCCGCCCGGTCTCCAGCAGCCCGGCCAACCGGCCGGTCTCCGTGCCGCCCCCGCCGCCGGGCATCACCCCGATCCCCGCGCAGCGGCCGACGATCCCGCCCGCCGAGGCCGGCGAGCCGTTCCGGGCCACGCTGACCAACGCGGCGATCAACTCGGCACGCGCCGAGCGCAAGCGCCCGACCGTGATCCCGCCCCGGGTCAACGGCCGCCCGGCCGCGAGCCCGCCGCCCGAGCCGCCGGTCACCGGGTTCCAGGCCACCGACCTGAGCGTCCCGGTGCCCGCACCGCGGCCCGAGCCCGGCGCACGGGCCAACTGGCCGCTGGTCGACAACACCTCCGACGAGCGGGCCAACGGCGAGCCGCGCTTCCCCGACCTGGGCGAGCTGCCGCCGAGCGAGCTCGACCGGCCGACCTACTCGCCGGTCGGCGACGACCGCGTCACCCCGCCGTGGCTGGCCGACGACATGCCGCCGGAGCCGCCCATCCTGCGCCTGGTCGAGCCGCCGCCGCTGGCCGACCGCGCGCTGCGCGACGACGGCCCCCGGGAGACCCGCTCACGCAGCCGTGCCGAGCGGCCCGACCACGCCGCGCGCTACGAGGCTCCGCCGCTGCGCCTGGTGGAGAACCCGAGCGACACCGGCAGCCACCAGCTGCCCATCGGCATCAGCGCGCCGCCGGTCTCCGACGAGGGCGACGGCGACCTGCTGATCTTCGCGGCGGCCCGGTCCGCGTGGTTCACCGGCCAACCGGAGGAGGAAGAGGACCTCGCCTGGTCGTCGGTCGCCGACAACGGCTGGCGCGCGGCCGAGAAGGCCTCCTCGCCGTCCATCGGCCTGGAGACGCAGTCCGGCCTGCCCCGCCGCGTGCCGCAGGCCAACCTGGTGCCGGGCTCGCCGCTGCGCGAGGAACGGCCACTGCGGATCGTCCGCGACGCCGCGAGCATCGCGGCGCACACCACCGGCTACTTCCGCGGCTGGCGCCGCGGTCAGGAGATCGGCGGCTACGCGGTGGGCGGTCGCCCGGGTCGCGAGGCCGCCGGTGGCTGGGACTTCAGCCGTGACCACGGTGGACGCGACGAGAGCCAGGAATACGAATACCGGTCGGCCAGGACGTGACACCCGGACGGGTATGACCGCGATTTGACGGCGGGCCTGCGGGCCCGGGAGCATACCCGCGTGGTATCTGGCGACGGGCGTCGCCGGGCTGTGGAGAGGCGGCACCAGATGGCGAAGCCGGCGATCGGCCGGACCCAGATGACCCGGCGTGGCGTCCTTGTGGCAGCCGCCGGGACACTGTTCACCGCCGCCTGCGGTGCCGACGAGAGCAACAGCCCGGGCCCGACGACGCGGGGCTCCGAGGAGCTCATCATTGGCGCGAGCCTGGAGCTTACCGGCCCCGGCGCGGCGCACGGCGTCCTGCAGGAGCGCGCCCTGCGGATCACCGTCGACACGCTCAACGAAGAGGGCGTGCCGGTCGGCAACCTGCGGCGCCGGATCAAGATGATCTACCGCGACAACGGCAGCCGGCCCGAGACCGCCGCACAGCAGGCGACCGAGCTCGTCGGCAAAGAGGGCGTCCACGCGCTGATGGGCGGCATCATGGCGGAGACCTCGCTGGAGATGCTCAAGGTCGCGCAGACCGAGCAGGTGCCGTTCATCTCGCTCGGCTCCGCCGACGGCCTTGTCACGCCGCTGGCGCAGCGCACCTACATCTACAAGCTCCAGCCCAACGCCGAAGACATCGCGCGGATGATGGCCGACCTGGCGAGCGGGCAGAACCTGCGCAAGCTGGGCGTCCTCTACTCCGGCGGTGCCTACGGGAAGGCCGGCATCGCCGCGCTGCGCAAGGCGCTCGGCGGCGCCCTCGTCGCCGACGCCCAGCTCCCGGCAACCGGCAGCAACTTCAACGCGGCCGCGCAGAGAGTGGTCGACGCGAAGCCGGACGCGATCATCATCTGGGCGCAGGCGCCCGACACCGGGGCGGCGGCCCAGGCGGTGCGGGGGCGCAGCTTCGGCGATCAACTCATCTTCGACCCGGGCGCGGTCGCCGACGACACGTTGGCGGGCGACAACCTGAACGCCGTGGACAAGGCGTACGCCATCCACCCCGCGTCGCTGGCCGGCATGTCGTTGACCGACACGACGATGGCCGACCTGGACCGACGCGACTTCATCTACCGCTACATCCAGAAGCACGGCGCGTTCCGGGGCTTCGCGCCCTACAGTTCCGACGCCGTGCGGCTGATCGCCAACGCGGCGCGCCTGGGTCGCAGCGTCGACCGCGGCCGCGTCCGGGTCTACCTGGAAAACCTGATCACCGAGGGCATCGCCGGCTCGTACGACTTCCAGCCGATCAAGCACGGCGGCATGACCGCCGACTCGCTGGCCGTCTTCCAGGTCAACGGCTCGGCCTGGATCCGCATCAGCTGAGCGGTCCCCGCACGAAAGAAGCCCCACCGCCGAGGCGGTGGGGCTTCTCGCTGCTGTGGGTGGGTGTGCCGGACCCCCGGTCGCCCGCCGTCAGGCGGGGGCGACCGCGCGGGACCGGCGCATGCTCAGCACGTACTCGACGAGGCTGATCAGCACGTGCTTGGTGGAGTCGCGGTTGCGGGCGTCACAGGCCACGACCGGCACGTCGCTGGAGATCGCGAGGGCATCGCGAACGTCCTGCGGGTCGTGGTACTGGACCCCGTCGAAGCAGTTGATCGCCACCAGGTACGGCAGGCGGCGATGCTCGAAGAAGTCGATCGCGGCGAAGCAGTCGGCTAGTCGGCGCGTGTCGACCAGCACGATCGCCCCGATCGCGCCTCGGACCAACTCGTCCCACATGAACCAGAACCGCGTCTGGCCAGGTGTGCCGAACAGGTAAAGGATCAGGTCACGATCGATCGTGATGCGGCCAAAGTCCATCGCGACGGTCGTGGTCGTCTTGCCCGGCACCTGCCGGGTGTCGTCGACGCCGACGCCGGCCGAGGTCATGATGGCCTCGGTGGTCAGCGGCGTGATCTCCGACACCGACCCGACCAGCGTGGTCTTGCCGACGCCGAACCCACCGGCGATGACAATCTTCGCCGACGTCACACGGCCAGCGCTCGGGCGGTGCGTCACGTCAGAGCCTGCGAAGTCCACTCAGCACCCTCTCCAGCAGTTCAGTGCCCACCGCATCGTTCGTGTCTTCCAGTGAGGTCGGTTCGTAGACCGCGACGAGTCCGTCGGCGGCCATGTCGGCGATCAGGACCCGGGCAACACCCAGTGGGAGCTGCATCCGGGCCGCGATCTCCGCGAGCGACTGCAACCGGCCGTCGCACAACGCGGCGATGTATTGGTGCTCGCGGCCGTGCCCACCCTTGGTCGAGTTGGCTGTGCGGCCGCGGACCGTTGTCTCGACGAGTGCCTCGAGGGCGATCTCGAGCCGGGGCCGGGTGCGTCCGCGGGTGACGGCGTACGGCCGCACCAGCGCGCCGGTTGGCTCGTCCCGGTCGGTCATCGCCGCTCACCTCCTTCGCATCCGTGCCGCACGGCCCGATCGATCGGGACCCGTCGCGTCTTTGTGTTGTTGTGGTGCGCCGTCTTTGGAACGACTAGCCGAGCATGCCCGCGGCGGTGCGCGGCGCCGGAGTCAGTGCCTCACCGACCCGGTCGACCAGCAACGCCATCTCGTAACCGACCTGGCCGACGTCGCACGAGCGGGCCGCCAGAACCGCGAACGAGGAGCCGTCCGAGATCGACATCAGGAACAGGAATCCGTTGTCCATCTCGACGACGTTCTGCAGCACCGCACCGCCTTCGAAGCAGCGCGCCGCGCCCTGGGTCAGGCTGACCAGACCGGACGAGATCGCGGCCAACTGGTCGGCCCGATCACGCGGCAGGTCCCGCGACGAAGCGAGGAGCAGACCGTCGGCGGAGACGGCGATCGCGTGCGCGACACCCGGCACGCGGTCGGCGAAGTTGGCGAGTAGCCAGCCGAGATCTTGCGTCGTTGTCATCGTTCGTGCTCCTTCTGACCGCTCCCGGCACCCGGACCGTGGCCAGCTTGGGAGGGCTGCCCGGCCGGAGTCGTATCCGAAGTTTCGTCCTTGGGCTGGGTGCGACCGCGCTGCACACCTCGGTGGTAGGCCGAGAGCAGTCCGCGGACCGCTTCCGGCGTGCGCTTCTGCACCGAGGAGGCCGCCTTGTCGACCCCGCCCGGCACGAGCTGCGCCATCGGAACCCGCTTGGGCAGGCCGGCCTGCGTGGTTTCGTTCACTTGCATCTCCGACATGGCGGAGGCTGCCCGCCACCCGTCGTCCGCGGCGGTCGCCCAGGACTCCGGATCGGACCGGCGGGCGGCACCGTTTCCGTTGCCGTCGCTCAGGCCGCTCGGACGCTGTTGCGGTGCGGGCCCCGTCGGGACCGGCCGCGAAGGCAGGCCGCTCGCGGGCGCGCCGCCACCGACCGGGCTGCCCGTCGCGGGCATCGTCCGCGACTGCGGCGAGCTGGTGAGCCGCTGGCTGGCCTCGACGGTGACGAACTGCTCCGTCGGTGCCGCGGTGGCTCCACCGCCCACCCGCGCGTCGGCGGTCGACGGCGCCGCGCTGGCTGCGGGGGCAGCCGCCGCGGTGCTCGGCGCCGAGGCCGGGGTGAGCGAGCTCTCCTCCGCCGCGTCCCGGCGGGTGCGGAACCACGCCGACTCCAGCTCGCGGAAGATCGGCAGTTCCATCGTCTCGTCGGCGAACCGGGCCTTGTTGGTGGCCGGGATGATCGGCGGGACGGCTGGTTGCTGCTGTGCTGCTGCCGGGCGCTCGACCCGGGGCAGCTCGGCGGTCAGGTCGAAGCCGGCACCGGCGTGCTCGGCGACCGGCTGCGGCTCGGCCGCGACCGGCGGCCACGCCGGCGGTGCCTGGCCACCCGCGGGTGCGCCACCGAGCGGCCCACCCATGCCGGCACCGGACAGCCCATAGTGCGCCGGGCTGGCCTGCGGCGGTGCGGAGGCCGGCGGTGCCGCCATCGGCGGCGCAGCGGCCGCCTGCGGCTGGCTCAGCGGGATGCGCTGGCTGTCCGGCTGCTGCTCCGGCACCCGACCCGGCAGACCACCCGACCGGCCCGGAACGACCGGGCTGTCGGGCATGGCGATCGGCGGGCCCGCCGGCGCGCTCGGCGGCAGTGTGGGACCGCCACCCAGCTCCCACGGCTCGGGCTGGCGCGGCGAGGCCGCGGCACCGGGCGTCGACGGTGGCACCGAGATGACCGGCGGCACCGAGATCATCGGCGGCGCCGAGAACGGTGTGCCGGCATCGCGAGGCGTCTGGCGCGGGATCGACGGCGACTGCGGGCCGGCCGTGACCTCACCCTCCATCGCCCAGTCGTCGGTCGAGCGGCGCTGCGGCAGCGACTCGTCGCGGCGGCGCGAGCCGAACGCGTCACCGAGGCCACCACCGCTCTGCGGGCCGGCGCCGGTGAGGTCGGACCAGGCCGGCATCGCGGCGCCGGAGCGGCTCCCGTTGCCGTTGCCGTTGGATCCGTTGCCGAACCCGCCGGACCCGTTGGGCGGCCCGTCGCCGGGCCGGCCGCCGAACGCGCTGGCGAGACCGCCACCCGAGCCCGCACCGGCGAAGTCGCGGTCGGACCGGGACACCGGGCCGCTCTCCAGCGCCAGCGGCGCGCCGAACGACCGGGCGACCTGGGCCGGCGCCTGCTGCTGGACCGGCACCTCGAACGCCGTGCCGACCTGCGGCCCGCGCCCGGCCAGTGCCCGGGGCACCAGGACCGAGGGAGGCAGGGCGACGTCGGCGACCGTGCCACGGTCGGCGGCGGGGCGCAGCTCGACCTTGACGCCGTGCCGCGCGGCCAGCCGCGCGACCACGACCAGGCCCATCATCCGGGAGACGGCCACGTCGACCATCGGTGGCGTGGCGAGCCGCTCGTTGAGGTCGTTGAGCTGGTCGGGCGTGATGCCGATGCCGCGGTCCTCGACGTAGAGCACTGCGCGGTCGCCCACCAGCCGTGCCTCGACCATGACGTGCGAGTCGGGCGGCGAGAAGGCGGTCGCGTTGTCGAACAGCTCGGCGACCAGGTGCACGAGGTCGTTGACCGCGTGCGCGGCCACCTCGATGTCGCGGTCGATCACGCCGAACTCGATGCGGGTGTAGTGCTCGACCTCGGACTGCGCGGCACGCAGCACGTCGATCAGGGCGGCCGGCTCCCGCTGGATACGGGTCGAGTCGGCACCCGCGAGCACCAGGAGGTTTTCGTCGTTGCGGCGCATCCGGGTGGCCAGGTGGTCGAGCTGGAACAGCTCGGCCAGGCGGTCCGGGTCTTCCTCGCCGCGCTCCAGCCGGTCGAGGTGACCGATGAGCCGGTCGACCAGGATCTGCGAACGGCGGGCGAGGTTGACGAACATCGTCGCGACCGAGGCACGCAGGGCGGCCTGCTCGGCCGCGGTGCGGACGGCTTCCAGGTGGACCGCGTTGAACGCCTCGGTCACCTGGCCGAACTCGTCCTTGCTGCGGACGGGCAGCGGCTCGGCGATCTGGTTGGCCAGTTGGGCCGGTGACATCTGCGTGGACAGCGCCGGGTCACGCAGCCTGGACACGGCTTGCGGTAGGCCGTACTGCGCGACCGCCAGCGCGCCGTGCCGCAGCTCGCGCAGCGACCGGGCCATCGACCGGGCGACCAACCACGCGAACAGGATGGCCAGCAGGAGCATGGCCAGCAGCAGGCCGGTCTCGATGAGGACCTGGCGCTGCACGTCGTCGCGCAGGGTGGTGGCGGTGTCGACGACCGTGTTGTCGAACCGCCGCTCGACGCTGCGGATCAACCGGCTGTGGCCGAGCAGCGCACTGTCCCACGCGTCACGCGTGAACGGCGCGCCGGCCAGCGCGCCGTCGGCCGGCATGCTGCCGGTGATCCAGCCGGCGTACGACGTGGACGACCGCAGGTCGGAACCCGCGACGGTCTGGTTGTACTGCTCGCGCTCGGGCACGGTGGCGACGGCGATGAACGTCTCGTTCGCCTGCACCTGGCCGGTCTGCGAGGCGATGAACTCCTTCTTGAGGTTCTGGTTCATCCGCCCGTCGGCGCTGTAGGACTGCAGCACGACGAGGCGCTCCTGCGAGAGGAACTCCTTCTGCCGGGCGACGGCCGCGACGGCGCGCATCCGCTCGCTCAGCGACGTGTTGGCGGCCAGCTGGGCGGCGCCGTCGCGGAGGGTGAGCAGGTTGTCGACCAGAGCGTTGTAGGCGTTGGCCGCGTCGGTGAAGGCGAACTTGTCGCCCGTCACCTGGCTGCGCACGCCCGGCAGGCCCTGGAGGCCGGCGTCGATCTGGTTGAGCGTCGAGACGAAGTTCGGCGGCAGGCCGTTGAGGGATGCCCGCTGGGTCGCGTAGTTGTTGACCACGCGCTCGACGGCCTGTTGGGCGCTGTCGAAGCCGGTGCGGTATTTCTGCTTGTCCGCCGTCGAATCGGCACCGAGCAGCAGCGCCGCCGCGGAACGCTCGTTCTGCAGGTTCTGGACGAGATCCCCGGACGCCTCCACCACAACAGCGAGGTCGCGTGCCTGGTCCGCGTTCTCCGACGTCTCGATGTGATCGATCAGGCCGTTGGTGCCAACCACGATCGTCGCCAGGGTCGGCACGATCATGATGAGGCCGAGCTTCGACCAGATCGGCAGATCACGAAGCCGGCCGGCTGGCCGGCGGAGACGCGACATGAAGGAATTCGCCGTCTTCGGCCGCTTGCTCACGTCACCGCCCTCCGGTTCGGCGCCGTCAGAAAATTGCGCACGGGCACCGCCGATCGACCGACCCGGGCGGGTCGGACCCCCGGCATTCCATCACGTCCGCCCGCCAAAGAGAAAGCCCACCCTGTGCGTCATCGCCGTACCGATGCGATAGTCAGACAGTTTGTCAGCACGGCGTTTGGCTGGCGTCACCCTAGGTGAGTATCGATCTCCGTCGGCCCGTACCACTTCCGTGGCGCACGAGCCGCGGCGCTCGTGCGGCAATGCCCCTTATAGGGGAAGTGCACCATTGATTAGTCCGAACGGCCCATCGGAAAGACCCGTTAAGTCTGGATTGGACTTCCGATTCGCCGGATTACGCGCGTGGCGAAGACCGTCGTCACGCCAATTTGGCGTACGCGGGCTTGATCACCTCATTGATGATGGTGAGCCGTTCGTCGAACGGGATGAACGCGCTCTTCATCGCGTTGATGGTGAACCACTGGAGTTCGGCCCACCCGTAACCGAACGCGTCGACGAGCAGCGCCATCTCGCGCGACATCGATGTGCCGCTCATCAACCGGTTGTCGGTGTTGACGGTCACGCGGAAGCGCAGATCGCGGAGCAGCCCGATGGGGTGCCGCTCGATCGACGGCGCCGCGCCCGTCTGCACGTTGGACGACGGGCACAGCTCGAGCGGGATCCGCTTGTCGCGCACGTACGCCGACAGCCGGCCGAGCACCGGCTGCCCGCCGGGCGTGATGTCGTCGACCAGCCGCACGCCGTGCCCGAGGCGGTCGGCGCCGCACCACTGGATCGCCTGCCAGATCGACGGCAGCCCGAACGCCTCGCCGGCGTGGATGGTGAAGTGGAAGTTCTCGCGCTGGAGGTATTCGAACGCGTCGAGGTGGCGGGTGGGCGGGAAGCCGGCCTCGGCGCCGGCGATGTCGAAGCCGACCACGCCGGTGTCGCGGTAGCGGACCGCCAGCTCGGCGATCTCCGTCGACCTCGCCGCGTGCCGCATGGCGGTCAACAGGGTGCCGACCCGGATCTGCTGACCGTTGGCCGCCGCCTGCTCGCTGCCGGCGGCGAACCCGCTCAGCACCGCCTCGACCACGCCGTCGAGCGTCAGGCCGCGCTCCAGGTGCTGCTCGGGCGCGAAGCGGACCTCCGCGTAGACCACGCCGTCGGCGGCCAGGTCGAGCGCGCACTCGGCGGCGACCCGGTGCAGCGCCGCGGCGGTCTGCATCACCGCGACGGTGTGGTCGAAAGTCTCCAGGTAACGTTCGAGCGAGCCGGAGTCGGCCGACTCGACGAACCACTGCCCGAGCTCGCCGGCGTCGGTGGTGGGCAGGGTGTGGTCGACCTCGGCCGCCAGCTCGACGATGGTCGCCGGTCGCAACCCGCCGTCGAGGTGGTCGTGCAGCAGCGCCTTGGGTGCCTTGACGATTTCTTCCATGCCGATTGCGACCATGGAAAGACCCTAGTGGCTGAGGATGGATGAACCGCGACGTTGTGGCGCACCTGCGTTGTCCGGTGTGCCGCGAAACACTCGAAACCGGCGGGTCGCCGTCACGCGCTCTCCGCTGTCCGCGCGGGCACAGCTTCGACCTTGCCCGGCAGGGGTACGCGGACCTGAGCGCCGGCCGCTCGCCACACACGGGTGACACACCGGAGATGGTCGCCGCGCGGGCGGAGTTCCTCGCGGCGGGCCACTACGCCGTCATCTCGGCGGCGCTGGCCGATGCGGCGGCCGGGGCCACCGGGCTCGCCGTTGACGTCGGCGGCGGCACCGGGCAGCACCTGGCGGCCGTGCTCGACCGGAACCCGGCGCTGCTCGGTCTCGTCGTCGACGCGTCGAAGCCGGCGCTGCGCCGGGCGGCCCGCGCGCACGAGCGGGCGGCCGCCGTGCGCGCCGACGCCTGGGGCCGGCTGCCGCTGGCCGACCACGACACCGCCGTGCTGCTCGACGTGTTCGCGCCGCGCAACGGCGCCGAGTTCCACCGGGTGCTGCGCGCCGACGGCCGGCTCCTGGTCGTGACACCGGAGCCGGACCACCTGGCCGAACTGGTGGCGGCGCTGGGCCTGCTCTCCGTCGACCCGGCCAAGGAGGAGCGCCTGGCCGCCAGCCTCGACGCCCACTTCACGCTCGCGCGCCGTCAATCGCTGCGGGCCACGATGCGGCTGGACCGCGCGGAGATAGCCACCGTGGTGGGCATGGGCCCGAGCGCCTGGCACCGCGAACCGGCCACCATCGACCTACCCACCCCACTCGACGTCACCCTCGCGGTGCGCCTCGACGAGTACTCACCTAAGTAGAGAGGTCGACCTCTTCCCAGCCGCCCGGCGGGTCGTGGTAGGGCCCGCGGAACACGACCGCCCACTCCAGGGCCCACCGCCGCTGCCCGATCGCGTTCGCGTCGATCACGCCCGGCAGGTTCATTCCCCGGCGCTCCGCCTCGAGATAGCTCCAGTCGAGGCAGTAGTAGAAGTCGAGCATCGCGGCGGCCTCGGCGGCATCCCGCGGCGCGGCGAGGATCCGTGACCGCCATGCCCGGAATGTCTCGCCTTCCGGCAGGTGCGGCAACGCCTCCATCAACCGCTCGTCGGTCGGCGCCGTCGGATCGAGGTGCTTGCTCATGCCGAGCAGCCAGGCCAGCGCGAAGATGGCGTCGTGGTGCAGCACGAAGGACCGGCGGTCGCCCCGCTCCGCCACCACGAACTGCCATTCCGGCGGCGTGACCAGCTCGACCAGGTGCGAGGTGAGCAGCCAGCTCATCGCCGCCTGTGGTGGCATGCCGAAGCACCGGGCCAGCACCAGGTGCAGGATCGCGGTGCGGGCCTCGATGTCGCCCGTGGGGCGCAGCTCGACCTCGTCGCCGGGCTCCCACACCAGCGGGAAGCCGGTCGGCGGCGTCGGCAGCCTGAGTCGGCGCAGCTCATCGACGGTGGCGGCGCGGATGGGCCGCGGGTCGGGAGCAGACACGGACACGGCGTTCGTTCCTCTGAGCGTCGGTGATCCCCCTGGCCAGCGAGGATAGCCGTTCCGAGCGCGCAGCGGAATGTCAGGCGAGCCGATCGATCACCAGCGGCGCCACGGTCGGCGGCGCACTGCCGACGGACACGGCGCCGGCGGCGGCCTCGATCGCGGCGCCGAACCGGGCGGGATCGTCGGTACGCAGCTGGTAGAGCGGATCGCCGGCTCGCACCGGGTCGCCGGGCCGCCGGTGCAGCACGACGCCGGCCGCGGCCGAGACCGGGTCCTCCTTGCGTGCCCGGCCCGCGCCGAGCCGCCACGCGGCTACGCCGATCGCGTACGCGTCGACCGAGGTGACGAACCCGTCCGCGTCGGCGGTGACCGTGTGCGTCTCCCGGGCCGTGGGCAGAACCGCGTCGGGGTCCCCGCCCTGCGCCCGGATCATCGCCCGCCAGGAGTCCATCGCGCGCCCGTCGGCGAGCGCGGCGGCCGGGTCCGCGTCGGGCCGGCCGGCCGCGTCGAGCATCTCCCGCGCGAGCGCGAGCGTCAGCTCGACGACGTCGGGCGGGCCGCCGCCGGCCAGCACGGCCACGGACTCCTCGACCTCGACGGCGTTGCCGATCGCCAGGCCGAGCGGCGTGGACATGTCGGTGAGCAGCGCGACCGTGCGCACGCCGTGCGCAATGCCGAGGTCGACCATGGTCCGGGCCAGCTCGCGGGCGTCGTCGAGGGACTTCATGAACGCGCCCGAGCCGACCTTGACGTCGAGCACCAGCGCGCCGGTCCCCTCGGCGATCTTCTTGCTCATGATCGAGCTGGCGATCAGCGGGATCGCCTCGACCGTGCCGGTGACGTCGCGCAGCGCGTACAGCTTGCGGTCGGCGGGCGCCAGACCCTCGCCGGCGGCGCAGATGACCGCGCCGACGTCGCGCAGTTGGGCGATGAACTCGGCGTTGTCGAGCTGGGCGCGCCAGCCGGGAATCGACTCGAGCTTGTCGAGGGTGCCGCCGGTGTGCCCGAGGCCGCGCCCGGAGAGCTGCGGCACCGCGACGCCGCAGGCGGCGACCAGCGGGGTGAGCGGCAGCGTGATCTTGTCACCGACGCCGCCGGTGCTGTGCTTGTCGGCGGTCGGCCGGTCCACCGCCGAGAGGTCCAGCCGCTCGCCGCTGGCGATCATCGCGGCGGTCCAGCGCGCGATCTCGGCGGGCGTCATGCCGCGCAACAGGATCGCCATCGCCAGCGCGGACATCTGCTCGTCGGCCACGAGGCCCTTGGTGTAGGCGTCGACCATCCAGTCGATCGCGCCGTCGGAGAGCACCCCGCCGTCGCGCTTCGTACGGATGACGTCTACGGCGGCGTACGTCACGCCTCCCACCGCTTCCCGATCTCGGCGGGCGGCTCACCTTCGCCGGCCCACCAGGTGTCCCCGGCCTCGTCGACGACGACGATGCGGGCTGTGCGGGCGCGGGCCCACTTGATGCCGTCGCGCGCCTCGGGCCAGGTCGGCGCCTCCTCGAGGATGCCGGTCTCCTCACCCTCGCCGGCCGACCGCTCCCAGTAGCCGGTCCAGACCAGCGCGCCGCCGGCGCTGTCGGGGTGCAGGAAGACCGTGCCGCGACCGCGCCACCGGGCCAGCCGCTCCGGCACCTCGGGGATCGCGGCCCGGCCGCGGTCGAGGTTGGCGGGACCGAACGCGTGCGGCAGCAGGTCGCCCACGCGCAACGGCTCGGGCAGGGCCTCGACCAGGCAGTCCGGCCCGCCGTGCTCGAACAGCAACTGGCGGCAGCGGCCGCAGGGCATGAGCGGCTGGCCCGCACCGTCGACGCAGGAGACCGCGACCAGCCGGCCGCCGCCCGTGGCGTGCAGGGCCGAGACCATGCCGCACTCGGCGCACAGGGTCACGCCGTACGACGCGTTCTCCACATTGCAGCCGACCACGATCCGCCCGTCGTCGACGAGCCCCGCGACGCCGACCGGAAAATCCGAGTACGGCGCGTACGCGTGCCCCATCACCTCGACGGCGGCCGCCCGCAGCGCCACCCAGTCGATCTCCATGACCGAACCCTAACCCTTGATATAGGGCGTTCCGTCCGCGGCGGGCGCGCGGACCCGGCCGACCAGCCCCGCCACCGCGATGATCGTGGCGATGTACGGCAGCATGTTCAGGAACTGGCTGGGAATCGGGCTGTTGATCGAGCCGAGGCTGAACGCCAGCGCGCTGCAGAAGCCGAAGAACAGCGCCGCCAGCATCGAGCCGATCGGGCTCCACCGACCGAAGATCAACGCTGCCAGGGCCACGAAGCCCAGGCCGGACGTCATGTTCTTGTTGAAGTTGGTCGTCGACAGCAGCGTGAAGTAGGCGCCGCCGAAGCCGGCCACCAGGCCGCCGACCAGCACGTTGCGGTAGCGCAGGGCGAGCACCTTCACGCCGAGCGTGTCGGCCGCGGCCGGGTGCTCGCCGACGGCCCGGGTGCGCAGGCCCCACCGCGTGTAGAACAGCCCGACGTGGATCAGGATCACCAGCACGATCGCGCCGTACAGGAAGATGTTGCCCTTGAACAGGGCCGGGCCGATCAGCGGGATCTTGGACAGACCCGGGATGTCCCACTCCGGCACGAAGGTGGGCTGGTTGTACTTCGACTGGTCCTTGGCCATGAGCTGCTCGTAGAGGAAGCCCGTCAGGCCCAGCGCGAAGACGTTGAGCACGACGCCGAGCACCACCTGGTCGACCAGGAAGCGGATGGCCAGCACCGCCAGCAGCAGCGCGATGATCAGACCGCCGGCGCCGGCGGCCAGGATGCCGACCCAGACGCTGCCGGCCAGGGTCGTGAACATCGCCGCGGCGAACGCGCCCATCAGGAACTGGCCCTCGATGGCCACGTTGATCACCGCGGACCGCTCGCAGAGCACGCCGGCCAGCGCGCCGAGGATCAGCGGCAGGGCCAGCGTCACCGAACTGCGCGCGACGCTGCCCAGCGGGATCGTGTTGAGGTTGTCCGGCGCCTGGGAGAGCTGCCAGCAGAGGAACGAGATCAGCGCGGAGACGATGCCGAGACCGAGCAGCCAGCCGAACCACCGCCGCGCGGTGACCAGCATCGCGGCGCCGGCCAGCGCGGCGAGCACGCCGAACACGACCGCGCCGACGGTGCCGTCGATGCCGACCGCGCTGCCGCTGATCGTCTCGGCCAGCGTGAACTCGGCCTTGCGGCTCGTGGCGAGCGAGCCGAAGAGCAGCGCCGCGACGACGCCGACGGCCGCGAGGCCGACACCGACCTTGCGCTGCCGGGTCCAGTAGCGGACCGGTTCGACGACCGACTGGGCCGCCTCGACGGTGCTGGCGGTCACGGTCTCACCATCCCTTGGACATGCCGGTGCCGAGCCCGCTGACCTTGGCCGGCCGGAGCCGGAACACGGTCTTCACCAGCGCGGGCGCGGCGACGAAGATCACGATCAGCGCCTGGATCACGCCGACCAGCTCGAGCGAGATCCCGGAGAACGACTGCATGCGGTTGCCGCCGGCGGACAGCGCGCCGAACAGCAGCGCCGCGAAGAACACGCCCCACGGTTTGGCCCGGCCGAGCAGGCCGACCAGCAGGCCGTCGAAGCCGACGCCGCCGATCACGGCGCCGGTCAGGCTCACCGCGGTGCCCAGCACGATGGTCGCGCCGCCGAGGCCGGCCAGCGCGCCCGCGACGGTCATCACCATCACGTACGTCGACCCGACGCCGATGCCGGCGGTGCGCGACGCCTCGGGGTTGAGGCCGACCGCGCGCAGCTCGAAGCCGAACGTCGAGCGGCGCAGCAGCCAGGCGATCGCGGCGACGACCAGGATCGCGACCACGATGCCGAGATTGACCCGCAGGCTGGGGCCGAGGAAGCCGAGCAGGTGGGTCAGCTGCGCCGAGTCGTCGACCGGCTTGCTGATCGCGTCGCTGCGCTCCGGGTCCTGGATGCCCTTCTGGACGATCAACCAGCCCAGGAAGAACAGCGCGACGTAGTTGAGCATGATGGTCGTGATGACCTCGTGCGCGCCGGTGCGGGCCTTGAGGAAGCCGGGCACGAAGCCGTACATGCCGCCGAACGCCGCGCCGAAGACCAGCGCCACGACCAGGTGGATGCCGACCGGCAGCGGCAGGAGGAAGCCGGCGATGGCGGCGCCGACCGCGCCCATGATCGCCTGGCCCTGCACGCCGATGTTGAAGAGGCCACCCCGGAACGCCACTGCGAACGCCAGACCGGTCAGCGCCAGCGGCGCCGCGTAGGTCAGCGTCTCCGAGATCGGGAAGAACACCCGCTCCCAGGGCCCCGTGCCGTTGACCGCCGCCTGCACCGTCGCCGGGTCGACGATCGAACCCTTGAACAACTGGGCGTACGCGTCGCTGACCTTGTCCCACGACAGCGTGAAGAAGTCCGACGGGCGGCTGAAGAAGTAGGAGAACGTGGCCCGCACGGCCTCGTCGGAGATCGCGATCAGGATGCCGCCGATGACCAGCGCCAGCAGCACCGCGAGCACCGTCACGGTGACCGTGTTGGCGGTCCACATCGAGGCGAGGAACCGCCCGGCGAAGGTCCTGGGCGGCGGCAGCTGGTCGGCACCGGCCGCGGCGAGGTCCTCCGCGGACGCCGTCGTCTGCTCAGTCATCTTCACTGCCCGTTCTCGCGGTGGCGGGGTCGTCCGTGGTGACGCCCGCCATCAGCAGACCGATCTCCTCGCGCGGGGTGTCCGGCGACACCACGGCGATCACCCGGCCCCGGTACATCACGGCGACCCGGTCGGCGAGCGCGAGCACCTCGTCGAGCTCGCTGGAGACCAGCAGCACCGCCGTGCCCTCGCCGCGCTCGTGGACGATCTGCCGGTGGATGAACTCGATCGACCCGACGTCGACACCGCGGGTCGGCTGGGCGGCGATGAAGAGCTTGAGCGGCCGGGAGAACTCCCGGGCGACGATCACCTTCTGCTGGTTGCCGCCGGAGAGCGTGCCCACGGTCGCCTGGCCGGAGGCGTCGGTGCGGACGTCGAACTGCTCGATCCGGGCGCGGGCCGACTCGGCGATCGCCTCGGGCCGGACGACCCAGCGGGTGCCGTACGGCTCCGTGTTGTAGATGTCGAGGACCAGGTTCTCCGCGACGGTGAAGTCCTTGACGAGGCCGTCGACGCTGCGGTCCTCGGGCACGTAGCCGACGCCGGCGCGGAGGATCTCGCGGGTCGACAGGCCGTGCATCGGGCGACCGTCGAGGGTGGCGGTGCCGGCGACCACCGGGCGCAGGCCCATGATCGCCTCGATCAGCTCGGTCTGGCCGTTGCCCTGGACGCCCGCGATGCCGAGCACCTCGCCGGCCCGGACGGTCAGGTCGACGCCGTCGACCGCGCGGTGGCCGCGGTCGTCGTTGACGGCGAAGCCCGCGACGTCGAGCACGGCGGCGCCGGCCTCGGACGCGCCCTTGTCGACCCGGAGCAGCACGGAGCGACCGACCATGAGCGAGGCCAACTCCTCCTCGCTGGTGTCGGGCGGAGCGGTGCCGACCGTGCGGCCGCGGCGGATGACGGTGATCCGGTCGGCGATCGCCTTGACCTCTTTGAGCTTGTGCGTGATGAAGACGATCGACTTGCCGGCCGCCTTGAGCGTCCGCATGATCTCGAGCAGGTCCTCGGTCTCCTGCGGCGTCAGCACGGCCGTGGGCTCGTCGAGGATCAGCAGGTCGACCTCGCGGGTCAGGGCCTTGACGATCTCGACGCGCTGCTGCACGCCGACCGGCAGGTCCTCGACGGTGCGGTCGGGGTCGACGGCGAGGCGGTAGCGGTCGGACACCTCGCGGACCAGCTTGCGGGCGCGCCGCCGGTCGAGGAAGCCGATCGGGCCGCCGGTGGTCTGCTCGGCGCCGAGCATCACGTTCTCGGCGACGGTGAACACCGGCACGAGCATGAAGTGCTGGTGCACCATGCCGATGCCGGCCGCGATCGCGTCGCGCGGACCGCGGATCTGCACCGGCTTGTCGTCGACCAGGATCTCGCCCTCGTCGGGCTGGAGCAGCCCGTAGAGGACGTTCATCAGCGTCGACTTGCCGGCGCCGTTCTCGCCGAGCAGGGCATGGATCTCGCCGGGCTCGACGGTCAGGCTGATGTCGTCGTTGGCCACGAGGTCGCCGAAGCGCTTGGTGATGCCGCGCAGTTCGAGTCTCAGCGTGACCTCCTTCAGACGGTGTGGAAATTCTTCACGATCTGCCCGAGCCTGGGAACAGCCGGTCCCACCTAGGTGGGACCGGCTGTTCGGCCGGGTTTCTAGCTCACTTCGGCTGGGCCGGAGAGGTCACCTTGACGGCGCCCGAGATGATGTCGGCCTTCAGCTTGTCGACCTCGCCCTTGAGCTCGGCGCTGACCTTGCTGTCGAACTCGTGGTACGGCGCGATCGAGACGCCGTTGTTCTCCAGCGTGCCGAGGTACGAGCCGGTCAGCATGCTGGTCGAGTCGGCGCCCTTGACGGCCGCCTCCTTGACCGCCTCGGGGATGTTCTTGACGACCGTGGTCAGGAACGACGAGCAGTACTGCTCGGCGCTCTCGCAACCGTCGACGTCCACCCAGACGACCGCGTACTTGCTGCCCGCGTTGGCGGCGGTGCCGAGGCCCGTGCCACCCGCGACCGGCATGATCACGTCAGCGCCCTGCGCGACGAAGCCGTCCGAGAGAGCCTTGCCCTTGGTCTGGTCGGTGAAGCTCTCGGCGAACGAGCCGTTCTGCGCGGCCTTGTCCCAACCGAGCACCTGGACCTTGTCGCTCTTCTGCTGGTTCCAGTAGGCGACGCCGTCGGCGAAGCCGTCCATGAAGATCGTGACCGGGGGAATCTTCAGGCCGCCGTAGGTGGCGACCTTCTTGCTCTTCGAGTAGCCCGCCGAGAGGTAGCCGGCGAGGAACGCGGCCTGCGCGGTGTCGAACTGCATCGGGTACACGTTCGTCGCGCCCGGAATCGAGGCGTCGACGATCGCGAACTGCTTGTCGGCGTTGGCCGCCGCGACCTGCTTGGTCGCGTCGCCCATCAGGCCGCCGACAGCCAGGGTGAAGTTGCAACCCTGCTGCGCGAACTGCGTCAGGTTGGGCACGTAGTCGGCCTCAGCCTTGGACGACACGTTCTTGGGCTCGGCCAGCTTGGTGCTGGCGGCCTTGGCCTCCTGGAGACCCTTCCACGCCGACGCGTTGAACGACCGGTCGTCGATGCCACCGATGTCCGTGACCATGCACGCCATATAAGTGCCTGCGGCAGGCGCGGCGCTGCTGTCGCCGGTGCCGCTGCTGCTTTCCGGAGCGTCACCACACGCGGCAAGGCCCGCTGCAAGGCCACCCACCGCGAGTATCGCAACGATCCGCATCCCACGCACAGAGCGCAAGACGGTCTCCCTTCCCATTACACACCGCAAGGGATTGCGCGGTGAGTTCACGTTGCGCAGGACTGTACGCCCAGCAAACGCGTGGAACGAAAATCCAGACTCGACTGTTGGATGCCCGTTACGCAGGCGTGACTTGTGCCTGCGCGAAATCGCCCGCCGAGTAAGGAAGGGCCCCTTCCAATCGCTTTCCGCATAGGAAGGGACCCTTGTTAACCGATGTCGCTCAGGCCGCGACCGCCACGCGGTCGTCGGCGACCGTGGTCGCCTGGGCGCGGCCGGCCCTGCGGACACCGCCGACCAGCGCGAGCAGGAGTCCGACCGCGGCGTACGCACCCAGCACCCAGGCCGGGCCGGCACCGCCCGCGCCGTCGAAGAACGCGGTCGACCGCAGCAGCGAGCCGCCGGCACCGATCGGCAGGAACTGGCCGATGGCGCCCCACGGCTGCGGCAGGAGCTCCGGCGCCGCGCTGACCGCCGAGATCGGGTTGCCGACGACGAACACGAGCAGCGCGCCGAGCGCGAGGCCGGGCCGGCCGAGCGCCGCACCCAGGCCGGCCACGGTGCCCGCGACCGCCGTCGCGAAGAGCCCGATCGCCGCGGCGTTGAGCAGGTAGTCGCCGGTCAGCACGCCTAGCCACTGCTGCAGCACCAACGACCCGACCAGGCCGCCGGCCACTCCGAAGACCAGCACGCCGGTGAACCGGGCCCAGCGGGCCCGGACCAGCAGCGCGAGCGCGGCGCCGGCGGCGAGCCCGGTGAGGGCGAGCGGCAGGAACCCGGCGGCGAAGCCGGCGCCGCGCGGGTCGTCGGGCGAGCCCGGCACGACGTCGGTGACCGGAGCGTTCATCCCGGCGGCGGCCTGGCTGACGAGTTGCGCGACGGTCGGGCTCGCGCCGCCGGCGGTGTGCACGGCCGGCCCGGTCGGGGTCAGCACGAACGCCGCGTAGGCCTGGTTGTCGCGCAGGAGCGCGTCCGCGGCCGCCGCGTCTGGCACGCGGGTGACCGCGAAGGCATCGGGCTCGAGCCGCGCGGCGAGCGCGTCGGCTGCGGGCGCCGGGCCGGCGACCACCACGGGCAGGTCGCGCGGGCCGAGGTTGGCGGCGGGTGCCGCGAAGAGGGGTACGAGCAGAGCCTGCACGACCACGATGCCGAGCCCGATCAGGACGGCGATCAGGAGCGGCGGGCGACCCTGGCGAGGCATGTCCATCTCCTTAAAACGAATGCTCGTTCTTTTTTATGATCCCAGCATCCCATCGACGATCGTCGGCGGTCAAGAACGAGCGTTCGTTTTACTATGTGTGCCATGCCACGCGTCTCCGAAGCCCACCTCGCCGCCCGCCGCCAGCAGATCCTCGACGCCGCCAGGCGGTGCTTCATGCGCGACGGGTTCCACAACACGTCGATGCAGGACGTGATCGCCGAGGCCGGGCTCTCGGTCGGCGCGGTCTACCGCTACTTCAAGAGCAAGAACGACCTCATCACCGCGATCGCCGAGTCGGTGATCGGCGACGCCTCGGCGATGTTCGAGGGGCTGGCCCGGCACGAGCCGCCGCTGTCGCCCACCGAGGCGGTCGAGCGGGCGGTCACGTTCGTCGACCGGGAGACGGGCCCCGACGGCCTGCTGCGGATCGCCCTCCAGGTCTGGGCCGAGGCGATGCGCGACCCGGTGCTGGCCGAGTTCGTCGGCAACGCCTACAACCGCATGCGGGGCCACTTCGTGCAACTCGCCACCCGGGCCCGGGACGCCGGACAACTCCCGGCGGACGCCGACGTCGAGGCGATCGGCGCGGTGCTGTTCGGCATGGTCCCCGGCTACGCGCTGCAACGCATCCTGGCGGCCGGGCCCGACGCCAAGACCTACGCCGCGGGGCTGCGCGCGCTCGTACCCTAGGCGAGGTTGTTTCGAGTTTGTTGCTTGATAGCAAGGGCTTGCGGAAAGACGCGAAAGACCAGCGGATATCGTGCAACCATGCGTGCTCGCCTGTCCGACGTCGCGCTCCGGGCGCGGGTCAGCGAGGCGACCGTCTCCCGGGTGCTCAACGACAAGCCGGGCGTCTCACCCGACACCCGGGAAGCGGTCCTCGCGGCCCTCGACGCCCTCGGTCTGGAGCGGCCCAGCCGGCTGCGCAAGCGCAGCGCGGGCCTGGTCGGGCTGGTCGTGCCGGAGTTGGGCAACCCGATCTTCCCGGAGTTCGCGCAGACGATCGAGTCGGCGCTGGCGCAGCGCGGCTACACCCCGGTGCTGTGCACGCAGACCCCCGGCGGGGTGACCGAGGACGAGTACGTCGAGATCCTGCTCGACCGGCAGGTCAGCGGCATCGTGTTCGTGTCCGGGCTGCACGCCGACGCCACCGGCGACCACGAGCGCTATCGCCGGCTGGTCGCCCGGCAACTGCCGATCGTGCTGGTCAACGGCTATGTCGAGGGGCTGCCCGCGCCGTTCGTGTCGCCCGACGAGCAGGCCGCCGCCGAGCTGGCGGTGTCCTATCTCACCGCCCTCGGGCACCGGCGGATCGGCCTGGTCAACGGCCCGGACCGGTTCCTGCCCGTGCGCCGCCGGATCGCCGGCTTCCGCACGGCGATGCGGACGACCCTCGGCCTCGCCGACGCGGCGCTGGACGAGTTGATCTCGCTGTCGCTGTTCGGCGTCGAGGGCGGCGAGGCGGCCACCCACCGCCTGCTCGACGTCGGGGTCACCGGCATCGTCTGCGGCTCGGACCTGATGGCGCTGGGCGCGATCCGCTGCGCCCGCCGCCGCGGGCTGCGGGTGCCCGCCGACGTCTCGGTGGTCGGCTACGACGGCTCGCCGCTGATGGCGTTCACCGACCCGCCGCTGACCACGGTCCGCCAGCCGGTCGAGGCGATGGCGGTGGCCGCGGTGCGCGCGCTGGTCGACGAGATCGAGGGCCACCCCGCACCCCGTTCGGAGTACCTGTTCCGCCCGGAACTGGTGGTCCGATCTTCGACGGCGATCGCCAACACGCACTGAACGCGCTCCGTGCGAAGCTTGCGCAAGGACTGTCGGGTCCTTGCAGACCCCGGCTTGTTTCCGGCATGCTTCTGCGGTGCCAACTGAGCTGTCGACATATGCGGATAATTTGGGCGCAGGCTGGTGGCGCACCGCGGTCGTCTACCAGGTCTACGTGCGCAGCTTCGCCGACGCGAACGGCGACGGCATCGGTGACCTCGCGGGTGTCCGCGACCGTCTGCCGTACCTCCGCGACCTGGGTGTCGACGCGATCTGGCTGACGCCCTTCTACCGCTCGCCCATGGTCGACGGCGGCTACGACGTCACCGACTACCGCGAGGTCGACCCGATGTTCGGCGACCTCGCCGACTTCGACGCGATGACGGCCGACGCGCACACCCTGGGCCTGCGCGTGATCATCGACGTGGTGCCCAACCACACGTCGAGCGCGCACCGCTGGTTCCAGGAGGCGCTCGCCGCGCCGCCCGGCTCGCCCGAGCGTGAGCGCTACATCTTCCGCGACGGCCGCGGACCGGACGGCGCCGAGCCGCCCAACGACTGGGAGTCCATCTTCGGCGGCGACGCCTGGACCCGGGTCCCGGACGGCCAGTGGTACCTGCACATCTTCGACCCGGAGCAGCCCGACCTGAACTGGGAGCTGCCCGAGGTGCGCACCGAGTTCGAGGACATCCTGCGGTTCTGGCTCGACCGCGGCGTCGACGGGTTCCGGGTCGACGTCGCGCACGGCAACATCAAGGCGCCCGGGCTGCCCGACGTCGGCTACAGCAGCAAGACCGGCCGCAACCAGCGGCAGAGCCGGCTCCTGGAGGGCACCACGCTCCCCTACTTCGACCAGGACGGCGTACACGAGATCTATCGCTCCTGGCGCAAGATCTTCGACAGCTACCCCGGTCACCGGATGGCCGTCGCCGAGGCGTGGGCGTCGACGCCGGACCGGCTGGCCCGCTACGTCGGCGCCGACGAGCTGCACCAGGTCTTCAACTTCGACTTCCTGCACGCGACCTGGAACGTCGACTCGTTCCGCAAGGTGATCGACACCGCGCTGGCCGAGGCCCGGCTGGTCGGCGCGCCGACCACCTGGGTGCTGTCCAACCATGACAAGCCACGGCACGTCACGCGGTACGGCGGCGGCGCGCTCGGCCTGCGCCGGGCCCGGGCGGCGGCCCTGCTGATGCTGGCCCTGCCGGGTGTCGCCTACCTCTACCAGGGTGAGGAGCTCGGCCTCGACGAGGTCCTCGACCTGCCCGACGAGCTGCGCCAGGACCCGGCGTTCCGGCGCACCGGCGAGAGCCGGGACGGCTGCCGGGTGCCGCTGCCCTGGTCCGGCGCGGTCGCGCCGTTCGGGTTCGGCCCGGGCGGTGCCTGGCTGCCGGCGCCGGCGGGCTGGGCCGCGCACACCGTGGCCGCGCAGACCGGCGAACCCGGTTCGACGCTGGAGCTCTACCGGTCGGCGCTGCGACTGCGCCGCGCCGAGCCGGCCCTGGCCGACGCCGAGCTGGTCTGGCTGGAGGCCGAGCCGGGCGTCCTCGCGTTCCGCCGCGGCGACCTGACCTGCGTCGTCAACATCGGCAGCGGGCCCGTCGAGGTGCGCCGCTACGGCGTGCCGATCCTGTCCACCGCCGCGGTCGAGGGAGATTTCCTGCCGGTCGACGCGGCCGCATGGTTGAAACCGGCGACCACCGGGTAAGGCGTTACCTACGAGGCCCCTGTGGTGGGGGTGTGGTGGGTACGGTGCCCCGGCGTGACGACGCCGGGGCACCCTTTTGTCAGCGGTTGTCGGCCCTCGGCGCCGTGAGCTTGGCGGCGATCCGGCCCCAGCCGGCCATCACCTGGTCCGGCGTGGGCGGCGGAGCCGCGTAGCCCGCGTCGTTCTCGCCGAACGTCTCGCCGATGTCCTCACCCTCCTCGAGACCGAAGTCGTCGAGCGAGCCGTCGGGGGGACGCTCGACGCGGAACGCCGAGATCCGGGCCGCCTCGATCTCGCCCCGGATCTCCTCGGCCGAGATGTGCGGCATGCACGGCTCCACGACGGCCATCAGCTCCTCGTCGGCGACCACCGACTGGGCGAGCGCGAGCGCGTGCGGCCGTTCGTACGGGCCGCTCACCACCGGCTCCCAGTCCTCGTCGTCACCGATCGGCCCGAACGTGATGATCCACGGCAGGGCGTGCAGCGGCGAGTCGTCGGGCAGCCGCAAGGTCACCAGTGCACCCATCCGACCATCATGCGCCGTGGTGGCCCTCGGGGTTGCCGTTACCGGGGTCCTCTTCTTCTTCATGATCGACGGGCGGAGGGCCGTGCGGCGGCATCGGCTCGGCCGGCGGCGCGCCGAGGTCCCGGACCGTGCCGTGCGTGTCGGTGGCGGCCACGGCCGCGGCCCAGATAAGGATCTGGTTGTACAGGTAGAGATAGATCAACAAACCGACCGGACCTACCAGGGCGTACGCGGCGTTGTCGCGAACCCAGTTGACGTAGAGCCGCCCGACCGAGTTGAGAATGGTCAGACCCCCGGCAACCATGATCATCGGGACCACCAAGCGGCGCGGGCTCATCCGGATCCGCGGGATCGCACACAGCAACGCGAACGCGATCACCAGGTTGACCAGCACGGTGAGCACGTAGGTGAGCACCATCAACCACGTGCCGCCGCCACCGATCGCCCAGGTCAGCAGGGTCCTCAGCCCGTCGACGGCGCCCACCGAGATGATCACCATGGCGAGCACGATCAGCAGCACGCCGAGGTCCACGAACCGGCGGACGACGAGGTTGCCGGGCTGCTGCTTCAGGAAGTGCACGGCGCGCTGCGAGGAGCGGATCGCCTCGACCCAGCCGATCCCGGTGAAGACCAGGCCGATCAGGCCGACGATGCCGATCGGGCGGCCGGTGGTCTGCACGCCGCTGACCGCGTCCTCCACGTTCTTGATGTCGAGGAACGGCAGGTTGGCCGTGAGGAAGTCGACGAACGCCTCGTTGACGCCGCCGTTGCTGAGCACGAAGCCGAAGACGGCGTAGCCGACCAGGGCGAACGCGAAGATCGCGAAGAAGCCGTAGTACGCGATGGCCGCGGCCAGCCGGCCGCCCAGCACGAAGCCGAACCGGTCGGCGGCCCGGTAGAAGTGGTCGAACGCGCCGGACCGCTCCCGCGCGCGGTCGAGGCCCCGGTTGATGCCGGCCTCGATCCGGGCGAGTGGGTTCACACTGGTCATTCTTGCGGATCACCCGGATCCGCAAGACCGGCCTCAGGCGCCCCGGCTGGGGAAGAAGCCGACGCGGTCGTACACCTGGGTCAGGGTCGCCGACGCCACCGCGCGGGCCTTGTCGGCGCCCATCGCGAGCAGCTTGTCGAGTTGAGCCGGATCGTCCAGATAGGCCTTGGTGCGCTCCTGGATCGGCTTGACGAACTCGGCGACCACCTCGGCGAGCTCCTTCTTGAGGTCGCCGTACCCCTTGCCCTCGAACGCCACGACCAGCTCGTCGATCGGGCGGTCGGCGAGCACCGAGTAGATGGTGAGCAGGTTGGAGACGCCGGGCTTGTTGGCGGGGTCGTAGACGATCTCACGGCCGGTGTCGGTCACCGCGGAGCGGATCTTCTTGGCGGACTTCGCCGGGTCGTCGAGCAGCTCGATGATGCCGGCCGGCGAGGACGACGACTTCGACATCTTCGCGGTCGGCTCCTGCAGGTCGGTGATCTTCGCGGTGTCGCGCACGATGAACGGCGCCGGCAGCGTGAACGTCCTGCCGAACTGGGTGTTGAACCGCCCGGCCAGGTCGCGGGTCAGCTCGAGGTGCTGGCGCTGGTCCTCGCCGACCGGCACCGCGTCGGCCTGGTAGAGCAGGATGTCGGCGGCCTGCAGGATCGGGTACGTGAAGAGCCCGACGCTGGACCGGTCGGCGCCCTGCTTGGCGGACTTGTCCTTGAACTGGACCATCCGGCTGGCCTCGCCGAACCCGGTGATGCAGCTCAGCACCCACGACAGCATCGGGTGCTCGGGCACCTGCGACTGCACGAAGAGCGTGCAGCGCTCCGGGTCGAGCCCCAGCGCGAGGAGCTGGGCGGCGGAGACCCGGCTGCGCGCGCGCAGCTGCGCGGGGTCGTGGCCGGCCGTGATCGCGTGCAGGTCGACCACGCAGTAGAACGCGTCGTGCGTCTCCTGCAACGCCACCCACTGTCGGACCGCTCCCAGGTAGTTGCCCATGTGGAAGGAGTCGGCGGTCGGCTGGATCCCGGAGAGCACCCGGGGCCGGGCAGTGGGGTTGTCGTCGGGCATGCGGCAATTCTGCCAGCAGGTGATTGGGAACCCCACCAGCCCCTCGGGGCTCGTACGGTGTGGCCAGAACCGGAAGGACGGCGATTGGCGCACGACGATGGCGGACCGGTGACCACGCAGCGGCAGCGGGGCGAGCAGGCGATGGAAGAGCTCTACCACGCCTGTTATCGCCGGCTGGTCGCGCAGGTCTACGCGTTCACCACCGATCTGACGGAGGCGCAGGACGTGGTGCAGGAGGCGTTCGCCCGGGCCCTGGCCCGGCCGCGGGGTCTCGCCGACGTGGACAACCCGGAGGCGTGGCTGCGCACGGTCGCGGTCAACGTGGTCCGGCGCAGGTGGCGGCGGCGCAAGCTGCTCGACGCGATCCTGCTCCGCGACCGCCCGGTGGCGCAGACCGTCGAGCCCGCTCCCGGCCCCGAACGCACCGACCTGCGCGAGGCCCTGGCCGCGCTGCCGCCGACGTTCCGCGAGGTGGTGGTCCTGCACTACTACGCCGACCTGCCGGTCGACGAGATCGCCGCGGTGCTCGGCGTGCCGGCCGGCACGGTCAAGTCGCGCCTGTCCCGGGCCCGCACGGCGCTCGCGGACCGGCTCGACGGCTACCGGACGGAGGTGACCCGTGCCCGATCTTGACAACCGGCTCGCCCGGTCCCGCTCGGCCCTGCTCGACGAGATCGAGCAGCCACCGATGGCGGCCGTCCGGCGGCGCGCGTCCCGGATCCGCCGCCGCCGCGCCACCACCGCCGGCGCCGCGGCGCTCGCCGTGCTCGGCGTGATCGCGATCGGCGCCCGACCGTGGCAGCAGGACGCCGGCCCGACCACCGTCACCGCGACCGACCCGCCGGCGATCGCGCCCGTCTACCGGGGCGGCGGCATCGAGATCATCGGCCTCTCGCCCACCAAGGTCCACGAGATCGACGGCGACATCGCCGACGTGGAGTTCACCGACCCGGCGCACGGCATCGCCATGGCGGGCTGCGACCGCGACTGCCCGCCGCCGGCCAGCACCGAGGACGGCGGACTGTCCTGGCACACGGTGCCGATGTCACCGTCCGGCGGGGACGGGCCGACCGACGTGACCGCCTTTCCCGGCGGGCACTGGCTGCTCCGCGGCGGCGGCAGCCAGTGGTCCTCGTTCAGCGGCGTCGGCTGGGAGGCCAGCACGCCGCCGGCGCCGACAGCCCAGGAGAACATCGGCCCCGGCCAGCTGCCCGGGATCGAGCGGGCCGGCGGCGACCTGGTGGTGCGCAGCTGGGACCAGGGCACCCTCGGGCCGCTGGTCGAGCAACCCGACCTGGCCGTGCGGTGGGTGGCACCGGCACCGGCCGGGGACGGCTCCTGGTGGGTCGGCGGCCTTTCCGGCACCACGCCGGCCGTCGCGGTCAGCCACGACGCCGGGCGCGACTGGACGACCACGGTGCTGGACCCGCCGGTCGGCGAGGTGGCCGACGTGCGGATCGGCACCCTCGGCAGCGAGGTGTACGCGCTGGCCACCGGCCAGGTCGGCGAGCTGCTCGGTGTCTACCACTCCGCCGACGGCGGCCGCACCTTCACCGCGACCTACTTGTCGGCCGGTGGCGGCCCGGGCCCCGACGACAAGGTGCCCGGCGGTGGGGTCGCCGGCGACCCGGTGCCGCTGCTCGACGGCCGGCTGCTCGTCGTCGAACGCGACGGCCGGCAGAGCTCGTGGTGGGTGAGCACGGACGCGGGTCGCACGTTCTCGCCCGTGCCGGGCCTGCCGGCGGCCGGCTCGATCCGCCGCACGTACGCGGGCTACGTCGTCTACGGCCTGTTCCAGAGCAGCTGGGCGGCCTTTTCCACCGACGGCAGCAACTGGCAGAAGCTCCAGCTCTTCTAGTCGCGGAGGCTGGCCGCCTCGGACGTCGACTCGCGGCGCGGGGCGATCGGCATCTGGATCGTGGCGATCACCTGGGCGCCGGGCTCGGCGGCGGGCGGCGGAGGTGGCGGTGGCTCGGCCGCGCGGATGGCGACCCGGGACACCCGGCGGCCGTCCAGCTCCAGCACCCGCAGCACCCAGCCCTCGTCAGGTTCGGCGCCCGGCACCCGGGCCTCGTCGCCGGTCCGCGGCACCCGGCCGAGGCTCGCCATCACGTAGCCGCCGACCGTCTCGTAGGGGCCCTCCGGCAGCTCGAAGCCGGCGCGCTCCGCGAAGTCGGCCAGGTTCAGCCGCCCGTCCAGGTCGGCGGGGCGGCCCGGCACCGGGTCCGGCTCGACGTCGTACTCGTCGTGGATCTCCCCCACGACCTCTTCGATGAGGTCCTCGAGGGTGACGATGCCCGCCGTGCCGCCGTACTCGTCGACGACCACCGCCAGGTGGTGCCGCTCCCGGCGCATCTCGGTCAGCGCGATCAGCACGCGCTTGCTGGCCGGGATGCGCTTGACCTCTCGGGTCAGCTCGCCGATCGTCACCCGGCCGTCGCCGTCGGGGCGGATCAGCAGGTCGCGCAGGTGCACGAAGCCGACCACGTCGTCGTGGGTGCCGTCGACCACCGGATAGCGGGTGTGCGTCTCCGCGCGGACGCGGTCGGCCACCTGGGCCAGCGTCTGCCGCGCGGACAGGAACGTCACCTCGGTGCGGGGCCGCATCACCTCGCGGACCATGGTGTCGCGGGCGACCAGCACCTCGTCGATGATCCGGCGTTCGACCGGGTCCAGGTGGGTGTTGGCGGCGACCAGGTCGCGCAGATCGGCCTCGCTGATCTGCTCGCGGCCGGCGGACGGATCGGCACCGAGCACCGCGGTCAGGCCGTCGGCGGTCCGCACCACGAGGCGGGCCAGGCGACGGGCGACCGGGCCGGGGTTGCGTTGGGGACGCCCCGTCGGAACGCGCCGACGGGGCCCGGCTGTGCCGGGTTGGTCCTGCATGCAGCGATCGTAGACACGTCGCGCTCTTCCCGCCGAGCGGTTGTGATGGGATGCAGGCCATGAGTTCCGTCCCCTCCCGCTCGGCAGCGGGTTTCGCATCCGTGTTCGGCGCCGAACCCGCCGGGCTCTGGGCCGCACCGGGTCGCGTCAACCTCATCGGTGAGCACACCGATTACAACGACGGTTTCGTGCTGCCCTTCGCGCTGCCGCACCGGGTCGTGGTCGCCGCGACGCCGGTGACGCAGCCGCGGTGGCGGGTGTGGTCGGAACAGACCGGCGAGACGGTCGAGTTCGGCGCGGCGGAGGCCGACGATCCGGGCCGGGTCGAGGGTTGGGCCGGTTACGTCGCGGGCGTGGTGTGGACCCTGCGATCCAAGGGGTACGAGGTGCCGGGCGCGGACCTGGCCGTCGCCTCCGACGTGCCGGCGGGCGCCGGGCTCTCGTCGTCGGCGGCGCTCGAGTCGGCCGTGCTGACCGCGCTCGCCGACCTGGGCGGCCTGGCGCTGCCCGTCGAGGACCGGCCGGCGCTGGCCCAGCGGGCCGAGAACGACTACGTCGGCATGCCCTGCGGAATCATGGACCAGTCGGCGTCCATCCGCGCCGAGGCCGGGCACGCGCTCTTCCTGGACTGCCGCTCGCTGGCCATCGAGCAGATCCCGTTCGACGTCGCCCGGTCCGGGCTCGCGGTGCTCGTGGTCGACACCCGCGCGCCGCACCGGCATGCGGGCGGCGAGTACGCGAGCCGGCGCCGGGCCTGCGAAGAGGCGGCGGCGCTCCTGGGTGTCGCGGCGCTGCGGGACGTGGACGACCTCGACAAGGCCCTGGCGTCGCTGCGGGACGACGTCATGCGACGGCGGGTCAGGCACGTGGTGACCGAGAACCAGCGGGTGCTGGACACGGTCGACCTGCTACGCGCGGGCCGGGTGCGGGAGATCGGCCCGCTGCTGACCGCCTCGCACGCCTCGATGCGGGACGACTTCGAGATCACCGTGCCGGAGGTCGACCTCGCGGTGTCGACCGCGCTGGCGGCGGGCGCGTACGGCGCCCGGATGACCGGCGGCGGGTTCGGCGGTTGCGTGCTCGCGCTGGTCGACGCGGCCGAGACCGAGCGGGTCGCCGCCGCGGTCGGCGCCGCCTACGCCGACCGGGGCTTCACCGCGCCCGCCTGGTTCGCCGCGCGGCCCGGCGCCGGTGCGGAACGCATCGAGTGACCGGCGTCAGGACGCTTCGACGATCATCCCGGCCGCGACGGTCCGGTTGCTGGCCTCGTCGACCAGGATGAACCCGCCCGTGGTGCGGTTGCGGCGGTATTCGTCGGCGAGCAGCGGGGCCGTGGTGCGCAGGCGCAGCCGGCCGATCTCGTTGAGCTTCAGCTCGCCCGCCTCCTCGTCGCGGTGCAGCGAGTTGACGTCGAGCCGGTAGTGCAGGTCGCGGACAACCGCCCGGACGGACCGGGTCGTGTGCTTGAGCGAGTATTTCCCGCCCACCCGCAGCGGCTTGGTCTCGTCCATCCAGCAGACCATCGCCTCGATGTCCTGGGCGACCGCGGGCGCGTTGTTGGGCCGGCAGATCAGGTCGCCGCGGGAGATGTCGATCTCGTCCTCGAGCCGGACGGTCACCGACATCGGCGGGAACGCCTCGGCGACCGGGCCGTCGGCGGTGTCGATCGCGGCGATCCGGCTCGTGAACCCGGACGGCAGCACCATCACCTCGTCGCCCGGCTTGAGCACGCCGGACGCGACCTGGCCCGCGTAGCCGCGGTAGTCGGTCACGGTCGTCGACTGCGGCCGGATCACGTACTGCACCGGGAACCGCACGTCCACCAGGTTGCGGTCGGAAGCGATGTGCACGCGCTCGAGGTGGTGCAGCAGCGACGGGCCCTCGTACCACGGCATGTTCTCGGACCGTGTCGCGATGTTGTCGCCCTTGAGCGCCGAGATCGGGATGACCGAGAGGTCAGGCGCCTCGAGCTTGGCGGCGAACGCGGTGAACTCGTCGGCGATCCGCTCGTAGACCTCCTGCGACCAGTCGACGAGGTCCATCTTGTTGACGCAGAGCACGAGGTGCGGCACCCGCAGCAGCGAGCAGAGGAACGCGTGCCGGCGGGACTGCTCGACCAGGCCCTTGCGGGCATCCACCAGGATCAGCGCGAGGTCGGCGGTGGACGCACCCGTCACCATGTTGCGGGTGTACTGGATGTGCCCGGGCGTGTCCGCGATGATGAACTTCCGCCGCGGCGTCGCGAAGTAGCGGTACGCCACGTCGATCGTGATGCCCTGCTCCCGCTCGGCCCGCAGGCCGTCGGTGAGCAGCGCAAGGTTGGTGTATTCGTCGCCGCGCGCCGCGCTGACCGCCTCGACGGCGGCGAGCTGGTCGGTGAACAGCGACTTGGTGTCGTAGAGCAGCCGGCCGATCAGCGTCGACTTGCCGTCGTCGACGCTGCCGGCGGTGGCGAACCGCAGCAGGTCCATGGCGCGCTGCTCGGGGGCAGCCAGGGTCGGCGTCGACATCAGAAGTAACCTTCCCGCTTGCGGTCTTCCATCGCCGCCTCGCTGACCCGGTCGTCGCCGCGGGTCGCGCCGCGCTCGGTGATCCGGGTCGCGGCGACCTCGTCGATCACCTTTTCGACGGTGTCGGCGGCGGACTCCACGGCGGCGGTGCACGAGGCGTCACCGACGGTGCGGTAGCGCACCTTGGCGGTGAACGGCTGCTCGGCGCCGCGCGGCTGGATGAACTCGTTGACCGCGTAGAGCATCCCGTCGCGGGAGAGCACCTGGCGCTCGTGCGCGTAGTAGATCGACGGCAGGTCGAGCCGCTCCTGCTGGATGTAGTGCCACACGTCCAGCTCGGTCCAGTTGGACAGCGGGAACACCCGGATCGACTCGCCCGCGTGGTGCCGGCCGTTGTAAAGCGACCACAGCTCGGGCCGCTGGTTCTTGGGGTCCCACTGGCCGAACTCGTCGCGGAAGCTGAACACCCGCTCCTTGGCGCGGGCCTTCTCCTCGTCACGCCGGGCGCCGCCGAACAGCGCGTCGAAACGGTATTTCTCCACCGCGTCGAGCAGCACCGGCGTCTGGATCCGGTTGCGCATGCCGTCGCCCGGCTCGACCACGAGGCCCGACTCGATCGCCTCGGGCACGCTGGCGACCACCAGTTGCAGGCCCAGCTCGGCCACCCGGCGGTCCCGATATTTCAGGACCTCGGGAAAGTTGTGGCCGGTGTCGACGTGCATCACCGGGAACGGGATGCGCGCCGGTGCGAACGCCTTCTCGGCGAGCCGGAGCATGACGATCGAGTCCTTGCCGCCCGAGAAGAGCAGCACGGGCCGCTCCAACTCGGCGACGACCTCGCGCATCACGAAGATGCTCTCCGCCTCGAGCGCCGCGAGGTGGGAGACCCGGTAAGCCGGCGGCATGGAACCCCTTCAGCGAATTGTCTAGTCGGTCGGTGGGTTTTTCCTCGGCGACTCTACCCTGGGATGTGTGCCCGCAGCGCCGCGAGCAACCGTGGTGCGAGATCCTTCCGGCAAACCACCAGATCAGGCAGCCGGGGATCGGTCTCGTTGTATTTCAGCGCAGAACCGTCGATCCGGGAAGCGTGCAGCCCGGTGGCCGTCGCCACAGCCACGGGCGCGGCGGAGTCCCATTCGTACTGCCCACCGGCGTGCACATAGGCGTCGACATCGCCGCCGACCACTGCGGCGATCTTCACGCCGGCCGAGCCCATCGGGACAAGCTCGGCGTCCAGGTCCGCGGCCAGGTCGGCGAGGAACGCGGGCGGGCGGCTGCGGCTCGCGGCCAGGCGCAGCCGCGACACGGACCGCATCGGCGGGTACGCCGGCGGAAAGTCGGTGGCCATCGTCCGGTGCTGTGCGGGGATCGCCACCGCGCCGGCGAGCAGCTTGTGCGGGCTCGTGCCGTGCCGGCCCCAGAGCGCCACGTGCACCGCCCAGTCGTCGCGCCCTTCCTCGGAGAACTCGCGGGTGCCGTCGAGCGGGTCGACGATCCACACGCGGTCCGCGGTGAGCCGGTCGGTGCCGGCCGCCTTCGCGTCCTTGTCCTCCTCGGAGAGCACCGCGTCGGCCGGCCGCCAGCGGGCCAGTTCGGTGCGCATCAGCTCGTGTGACAGCTTGTCACCGGCCGCTTTCAGGGCGTGCGGGTCGGCGAAACCGACCTCGGCGCGGGTACGCAGCAGCAACTCCCCGGCGCGCCCCGCGAGCCAGCGGGCGAAGGCGCCGTCGATCACCGGCGGTGTCATGAGGGGGTGTCTCCTCGTTCTGTCAGTAGGCGCCGCTCGGGCGCACGACGGCGGCCAGGGTGCGCATGAGGATCACCAGGTCCAGGGAGAGCGACCAGTTCTCCACGTAGCGCAGGTCCAACCGGACCGCCTCCTCCCACGGCAGGTCGGACCGGCCCGACACCTGCCACAGCCCGGTCATGCCGGGCTTGACCGCGAGCCGGCGGCGCACGTCGTCGGCATACTGCGCCACCTCCTGCGGCAGCGGCGGCCGCGGTCCCACCAGCGACATCTGCCCGAGCAGCACGTTGAACAGCTGGGGCAGCTCGTCGAGCGAGAACCGGCGCAGCCGGCGCCCGACGGGGGTGATCCGCGGGTCGTTGCGGATCTTGAAGAGCACGCCGTCGTGCTCGTTGAGGTGTCGCAGCTCCGCCAGCCGCGCCTCCGCGTCGAGGTACATGCTGCGGAACTTGTAGATCAGGAACTCCCGGCCGTCGCGACCGGTGCGAACCTGCCGGAAGAGTACCGGGCCGGGTGAGTCGAGCCGGATGCAGAGGGCGACCGCCAGCAGGACGGGTGACAGCAGCGCGACCAGCACCGCCGCGCCGAGCCGGTCGACGACCTCCTTCGCGAACCGGGCCGCGCCCTCCAGCCGGGGATGCTCGACGTGCAGCATCGGCAGCCCGTCGACCGGCCGGATCGTGGTGCGGTCGCCGGCCACGTCGATCAGCGCGTTGGCCAGGATCAGGTCGATCTCGTCGCGCTCCAGCCGCCAGGCCAGCCGGCGCAGCGTCTGCCCGTCGATCTCGGGGCAGGACAGGACGATGACCGTGTCGGCGCCGGACGCGTCGACGGCGTCGGCGACGTCGTCGAACGTGCCGTAGACCGGGAGACCCACCTCGCCGTCGTGCTGCGGCGGCAGGCACGCGCCGACGATCTCCAGCCCGTGGTAGCGCTCGCGCTGGAGCTGCCGGGCGAGGTGGATGACGGCGAGCTCGTGCCCGACCACGATCACCCGCCGCAGGCAGTCGCCGCGCTTGCGGGCCCGGTGCAGCCGCTTGCGCAGGGCGAACCGGACCCCGACGGTGGCGAAGGTGGCGGCCGGCAGGGCGATCAGCACGTACGAGCGGGCGAGTTGGATCTCCAACGCGTAGGAGACCATCGCGACGCCGGCGATCAGGCCCAGGCCGGCCCGGATGACCCGCTGGTACTCGTCGGTGCCGACGAACAGGAACCGCGACTCGTACGCCCGGGCCAGCCCGAGCGCGGCGACCAGCGCGACCGGCAGCAGCGCCGAGAGCACCAGGTAGTCGCGGTTGTACTCGGTCAGTCCGTCGCCGAAGCGCAGCTCGAAGGCGAGCCCGCCGGCCGCTCCGCCGACGGCCAGGTCGGCGAGCAGCAGCGTGCGCAGGTAGCGCGACTCCCAGGGAGCCCGCCGGGACAGCGCGACGTGCCGGCCGGGGACCCGGCGAAGCAGAGGGCGGCGGGGTGTCGGGGTGCCGCGGCGGGGCCTGGTGCGGGCCCGCACCGGGTGCCGGTCGGCGACCCGCTCCCGGCCGTCGACGCCGCGTTCCATGAGGTCGCGGGCCGACGCGGGACCGAACCGACCTCGCTCCACCCGCGCCTCCCCGGTTGTGCCACCTAAGACACAACGGGAGAAACCGGGCAGGCGATACGCCCTTGATCAGGATCCGTTATAGGCGTTCTGTGCCCATTCGATGCCCCGGCCCGCGACGGCCTCGGCGACGTCCGCCGCCCGGTCGACCAGGAACTCGAGCTCCTTGCGCTCGGTCGCGGAGAAGTCGCTGAGCACGTAGTCGGCGGGGTCCTGCCGGCCCGGCGGACGGCCGATGCCGAACCGGACGCGGGCGTAGTCCTTGGTGCCCAGGGACTTCGACATCGAGCGCAACCCGTTGTGGCCGCCCTCGCCGCCGCCGACCTTGGCCCGGACCTGCCCGTAGGGAATGTCGAGCTCGTCGTGCACCGCGATGATCTGCTCCGGCGGCACCTTGTAGAACTGGGCCAGGGCGACGGCCGGGCCACCGGAGAGGTTCATGTAGGTCAGCGGCTTGACCAGGACGAGCCGGGGCCCACCGAAGCCGAGCCGCCCCTCGGCGACGTCGGCGACCGCGCGGCGGTGCCGGCCGAACTTCGCGCCGATCCGGTCGGCGATCAGGTCGGCGACCATGAAGCCCACGTTGTGCCGGTTCTTGGCGTACTCCTTGCCGGGGTTGCCAAGACCCACCACCAGAAATGGGGCTGTCGCTTCCACGCTCTTCATTCTCCCGACGCGCACAACTCGTTAGCGAAAGACCCCTCCCGGTGTGCCGGAAGGGGTCTCGCGCGCGCAGACCAAGATTTGTTACTGAGCGGCGGCGGGCTGCTCTTCGCTCGCGCCCTCGGCGACCGCGCCCTCGGCCGCCTCGCCCTCGGCCGCCTCACCCTCGGCGGTCTCGCCCTCGAGCGCCTCGGCGCTCGGCGCGACGCTGATCACGGCGATGGTGGTCTCGGGGTCGGCTTCCAGCTCGGTGCCGTCCGGCAGCGGGACGTCGGCCGCGGTGATCTTCGAGCCGGCCTCGAGGCCCTCGATCGAGACCTCGAAGTGGTCGGGCAGGCGGGTCGCGTCGGCGCTGACCGACAGCGTGTCGCTCTCGTGCACGACCAGCGTGCCGGGCGCCGCGTCGCCGAGCAGCTGCACCGGGACGGCGACGGTGACCTTCTCGCCACGGCGGACGAGCAGCAGGTCGATGTGCTCGAAGGTGTCCTTGACCGGGTCGCGCTGGATCGCCTTCGGCAGGGCCAGGGCCTGGGTGCCGTCGCTGATCTCGATCGCGAAGAGCTGGTTGGCGCCACCGTGGCGGATCGCGGCGGCGAACTCGCGCGCGGGGAGCGCGATGTGCTTGGGCTTCTCGCCGTGGCCGTAGAGCACGGCGGGCACCAGGCCGGCCCGGCGTGTGCGGCGGGCACCACCCTTGCCGAACTCGGTGCGGGGCTCGGCGGCGATCTTTACCTCGGACACGGGAGAACTCCTGGATCTTGGTCTGGGCTGCGTGCAAATCGGCGGCGGTGCCGGGCGAAGGAGGCGCGCGGGGCTGGCCCGGACACCGCGTCGATGACGGCGCCCGTAGCTGCGTAGAGAACCAGCTGGGTCACCCTCGCCGTGGCAACCTCAATACTCTACCCGAGCCGACGGGGCACCTTACCGCCGGGTGCGACCGAATTAGCTCAACCCGCCGAAAGGCGGGTTGAGCCAAAGCTCAACCCGCCACTGTGCTAGCTAAGCCCGCCGAACAGGGTGGTTACGGACCCGTCGTCGAAGACCTCGCGGATCGCCCGGGCCAGCAGCGGAGCGATCGACAGCGAGGTGATCTTGTCGAGGCGCTTCTCCGGCGGCAGCGGCAGCGTGTTGGTGACCACGAGCTCGCTGATCCGGCTGTTCTTGAGCCGCTCGGTGGCCGGGTCGGAGAGCAGGGCGTGGGTCGCCGCGACTACGACGTCGGCCGCGCCGCTGTCGTGCAGGATCTCGGCCGCCTTGCAGATCGTGCTGCCGGTGTCGATCATGTCGTCCACGATCAGGCAGACCCGGCCCTCGACGTCGCCGACCACCCGGTTGGCGACCACCTGGTTGGGCTTGAGCGGGTCGCGGGTCTTGTGGATGAACGCCAGCGGGCAGCCGCCCAGCCGGTCGGTCCACCGCTCGGCGACCCGCACCCGGCCGGAGTCCGGTGCGACCACGGTCATCGGGCGGCCCGCGTACTTGCGCTCGACGTAGCCGGCCAGCGTGTCCATCGCGAACAGGTGGTCGACCGGCCCGTCGAAGAAGCCCTGGATCTGCGCGGTGTGCAGGTCGACGGTGAGAATCCGGTTGGCGCCCGCCTGCTTGAGCAGGTCGGCGACCAGCCGCGCCGAGATCGGCTCACGGCCGCGGTGCTTCTTGTCCTGCCGGGCGTACGGGTAGAAGGGCAGCACGACGGTGATCCGCTTGGCCGAGCCGCGCTTGAGCGCGTCGACCATGATCAGGGTCTCCATCACCCACTTGTTGACGCCCTCGCCGGCGGACTGCACGACGAACGCGTCGGAACCCCGGACGGACTCGCGGTAGCGGACGAAGATCTCGCCGTTGGCGAACTCGAACGCGTCGGTCGGGGTCGGCGCCACGCCGAGCACCTCGCCGATCTCGGTGACCAGCTCGGGGAACCCCCGGCCGGAGAAGAGCATCAGGCTCTTGCGGTTTTCGGCGACGATGCTGCCCATGGGTGAGGCGCTCCGTGAGTTAGGCGGGTGTTTACTCGCTTGAAGTATCACCCGGAGCGTCGGCGTCGGCATGAGCCTCTTCGGTCTCGTGCAGTTGGTCACGTGCCGCGCGGGCGGCTTCTGCCGCGGCTGTGCCCGGACGTCGGGATTCGACCCATCCCTCGAAGATCCGCTGGGGCCCGCCGGAAACGGACAACGCGCCCGGTGGAACGTCGCGGCGGACCACCGTGCCAGCACCCGTGTAGGCGCCATCGCCGACCTCGACCGGCGCGACGAACATGTTGTCGGAGCCGGTGCGGGCGTGGTTGCCGATGACCGTGCGGTGCTTCTTGACGCCGTCGTAGTTGACGAACACCGACGCCGCGCCGATGTTGCTGTGCTCGCCGATCGTCGCGTCCCCGACGTAGGACAGGTGCGGCACCTTGGAGCCGGCGCCGATCTCGGAGTTCTTGGCCTCGACGAACGTGCCGATCTTGGACTTCGCGCCGAGCTTGGTGCCGGGGCGCAGGTACGCGTACGGCCCGACGCTCGCGCCCGGGCCGATCTCGCTGGAGACGGCGTGCGCCCGCAGCACCGTGGCGCCGGCCTCGACGACCGTGTCGATCAGCGTGGTGTCGGGGCCGACGGTGGCGCCCGGGCCGACCCGGGTCGCGCCGCGGAGCTGGGTGTTCTGGTCGATCACGGCGTCCCGCTCGACCGTGGCGGTCACGTCGATCCAGGTCGTCGCCGGGTCGAGGATCGTGACGCCGGAGCGCATCAGCTCACGGTTGATCCGGTCCCGCAGCCGCACCCGCAGCCCGGCCAGCTCGACCCGGTCGTTGCAGCCGAGCGTCTCCTCGGCGTCGGCGGCGACGTGCACCGCGACGCGCTCGCCGGCCGCGGCCAGCAGCCCGAAGACGTCGGTCAGGTATTCCTCGCCCTGGTCGTTGTCGGTGGTCAGCTTCGCCAGCGCGGCGCGCAGCAGGCGGGCGTCGAACGCGTAGATGCCGGCGTTGACCTCGCGGATCGCGCGCTCCGCGGGCGACGCGTCGCGCTGCTCGACGATCCGCTCGAGCCCGCCGGACTGGTCGCGGACGATCCGGCCGAGGCCGGTCGGGTCGGCCACCTCGGCGGCGAGCACGGTCGCGGCGGTGCCGGCGGTCTCGTGCGCCTCGACCAGGGCCGTGACGGTCTCGCCGCGCAGCAGCGGGACGTCGCCGTTGAGCACCACCACCGTGCCGGTCGCGTCGGGCACCGCGTCGAGGGCGATCCGCACCGCGTGGCCGGTGCCGTGCTGCTCGGCCTGCAGCACCGGGGTGGCGCCGGGCGCGACCTCGGCGAGGTGTGCCTCGACCTGGTCGGCGGCGTGCCCGACGACGACCAGCGTGCGATCGGCGCCGACCGGCGTGGCCGCGGTGAGCACGTGGTCGAGCAGGGTGCGGCCCAACAGCGGATGGAGCATCTTCGACAGTGCCGACTTCATCCGCTTTCCCTCACCCGCGGCGAGGATGACGACAGTGCGGGCTTCGGTCACGAGGGGGCTCCCGTCGGACGGTCTCCGATTCGATTGCGCTGGGACGCCTGGATTCGAACCAGGACCTTCCGGATTCAAAGTCCGGCGGGCTGCCGTTACCCCACGTCCCACTAGGCCGCGTAAGCCTAGCTTGTCGCGTCCTTCGGACACACGGTGACCGTTCCCCCGGTCGAGTTAGCCCAACCTAAATTCTAGGCGCTCCCAGGTGCTAACTACGGGTCCGTAAGTTACGGTGACGTAGGCGTAACTTTTTGATCACCCCCACCCCCTGCGAGGTGCCATGACCACCATCACCGCGACTCCCGACCAGACGACAGCACCATCCGGGCCCAAGCCGCTCACCGAGGGCAAGCAGCCGTTCTTCGTACTCGTGGCGCTCTGGTTCTTCGTCGTCGTGCCGTTCCTCGCGGTGTTGGCCGCCATCCCGGTGGCTGCCGTCGGCGGCTGGTTGTCGTGGACCGACGCGTCCATCGCGCTGGTCCTGTACGTCATGTCGGGCCTCGGCATCACGGTGGGCTTCCACCGCTACTTCACGCACGGCTCGTTCAAGGCGAAGCGCTGGCTGCGGGTGACCCTCGCGGTGGCGGGCTCGTTCGCGATCGAGGGCAATGTGATCCAGTGGGTCGCCGACCACCGGCGGCACCACGCGTTCTCCGACGTGGAGGGCGACCCGCACTCCCCGTGGCGCTTCGGGGGTGGCGTCTGGGGGCTGACCAAGGGCCTGTTCTTCGCACACGTGGGCTGGATGTTCTCCCGCGAGCTGGCCAACCGGACGCGGTTCACGCCGGACCTGCTCGCCGACAAGGACATCCGCCGCGTCGACAAGCTCTTCCCGCTGCTCGTGGTCATCTCGGTGCTCGCGCCGGCGGTGGTCGGCGGCCTGGTCACCTGGTCGTGGCAGGGCGCGCTGACCGCGTTCTTCTGGGCCGGCCTGGTCCGCATCGCGGTGCTGCACCACGTCACCTGGTCGATCAACTCGGTCTGCCACGTCTACGGCGAGCGGCCGTTCGAGGTGCGCCAGGGCGACAAGGCCGCCAACTTCTGGCCGCTGGCGATCCTGTCCTTCGGCGAGAGCTGGCACAACCTGCACCACGCCGACCCGACCTGCGCCCGACACGGCGTGCTCAAGGGCCAGGTCGACATCTCGGCGCGGACGATCTGGCTGTTCGAGAAGTTCGGCTGGGCGTCCGACGTCCGCTGGCCGAAGCCCGAGCGGATCGCCGCCAAGCTCGTCAAGACGAACGCCTGATCTGATGACCGTCCCGGTGCGGGTCAGCGGCCCGCGCCGGTCGGCTGGCAGGATGCACGCGTGGTAGCCGACCCGACCAGCCCCGGGGGTGGCCGGTCTCGAGTCCGGATGTCCGCGGCGCAACGACGTGAGCAACTCATCGCCATCGGCCGCCAGCTCTTCGCCGAGCGTGGCTTCGACGCCACCTCGATCGAGGAGGTGGCGGCCCGGGCGAAGGTCTCCAAGCCCGTGGTGTACGAGCACTTCGGTGGCAAGGAGGGGCTCTACGCGGTCGTTGTGGACCGCGAGGTGCGCAGCCTGCTCGACCGGATCAACAACGCGCTCACCGCGGGGCATCCGCGTGAGCTGCTGGAGCAGGCCGCGCTGGCGCTGCTCGACTACATCGAGCAGGAGACCGACGGGTTCCGGGTGCTCGTCCGCGAGTCACCGGTGATGTCCTCGACCGGCAACTTCAGCAGCGTGCTCAACGACCTGGCGCACCAGGCCGAGCACATCCTGGGTGCCGAGTTCAAGACGCGGGGGTACGACCCGAAGCTGGCCGAGCTCTACTCGCAGGCGCTGGTGGGCATGGTCGCGCTGACCGGCCGCTGGTGGCTCGAGGTGCGCAAGCCGCGCAAGGACGTGGTCGCCAGCCATCTGGTCAACCTGGCCTGGAACGGCCTGTCCCACCTCGACTCGAAACCTGCGCTTGTGGTCCGCGACCGCTCTTGACTTTGATCTCCGCCGACCGTCGGTCCAGGCGGCTCAGAGGCATGGTCCGCGACCGTTAACGCCTCGGTGCGCCCCTTGGGATCGAGGTGCTCTTGTAGACCTGTTCGGCGCGCTGGGACTCGGGGCTGCCGGTCTTGTCGTACATGCCGGCCAGCAGCAGGACCACGCCGAAGATCAGGGACACGATCGCGGTCGAGACCGAGAAGTTGAGGAAGTTCGCCGGCGTCTGCATGAAGGCGACCATGTAGATGCCGGTGACCATGAAGACCGCGGCGCCGGCGAGGTTGGTGTAGTGGCCGACGTTGCCGCCGATCAGGTTGGCGACGACCACGATCAGGCCCCAGATCACCGAGATGATGGCGAACGCCAGGTTGGTGCGCAGGCCCAGCGTCCAGGTGCTCTCCCGCGCGAACAGCGTCTGGCCCACCGTCTTGGTCAAACCCACGCAACCGAAGATCAGGATGTACGTGCCCGTGAGCCCGGCCAGCGTCCGGTAAAGGGGCCGGAGCGGGTGGTTGAGCGGAAAGTGCGCCATGCCCCAATTGTGGGGCTAGCCGGGCACCGCCGGGCTCAGAACTCCAGACGCGCCCGCTGCCAGGCGTCGTGCTCCTCGTCGGTGCCGACCCGGCCGTACATGCCCGCGAGCAGCAGGCCCAGGCCCAGGATCATGATCACGATGCTGGTCGCCAGCGTGTGGCTGAGGTAGTTGGCGTCAGTGCGGATCGTGGCCAGCGTGGCCAGCCCGATCGCCATCAGCACGTACGAGAAGACCCGGTTGACCGCGGCGTCGATGTTGCGGCCGAGCGCGGTCCCGATCAGCACCACGGCACCGAGCACGATGCTCAGCAGCGAGTTGGCGAGGTTGGTGCCCTGGCCGAGCACGCTGCCGCCGACCTGCGCGAACAGGCCGTCGCCGCCCGTGACGGCCGCGCCGATGCCGCCGAAGACCACGAGGTAGAGCCCGATCAGCCCGGCCAGCACCCGGTAGGTCGCGCGCGCGGGGTGGTTGATGGGGTTGTGCATGCTCGTCTGCCTCCAGCGCCGATGTCGTCGGTCGGAAGAGATTGTGGCCCAGCCGCCTGGGACGCGGACACGCGGGGTTACGAAGCGTCCACCTGCTCGGCCAGCGCGAGCCATTCCTCCTCGACGCGCTCGCGCTCGGCGCGCACCTCGCGGAGCTGTCCGTCGAGCTCGGCGACCTTCGCGTAGTCGGTGGCGTTGGTGGCCAGCGCGTCGTGCAGCGCCGCCTCGCGCTCCTCGAGCCGGCCGACCGCCCGCTCCAGCCGGGTCAGGTCCTTGCGCGCGGCGCGGACCTCGGCGGCCGACATCCCGGCGCGCTCGGCGGCCGGTGCAGCGGTCGGCTCGGCGGCCGGAGCCGGGGCCGGCGCGGGCTTGCCGGTGGCCCGGGAGAGGTATTCGTCGACGCCGCCGGGCAAATGCACCATCCGGCCGTCGCCGAACATGCCGTAGACCGCGTCGGTGACCCGTTCGACCAGGTAGCGGTCGTGCGAGGCCACGATCAACGTGCCGGGCCACGAGTCCAGCAGGTCCTCGAGCGAGGCCAGCGTGTCGGTGTCCAGGTCGTTGGTCGGCTCGTCGAGCAGCAGCACGTTGGGCTCGCCGGCGAGCAGCCGCAGCATCTGCAGCCGGCGCCGCTCGCCGCCGGACAGGTCGCTGACCGGCGTCCACAGGCTCGACGTGCGGGTGCCGCCGCCCGAGGGCCGGTCGACGAAGCCGAACACCTCGGCGAGCTGGGCCGCGGACAGCTCCCGCCCGCCCAGGTTGACCCGGCGGGCCACCTCCTCGACCGCCTCCAGCACCCGCAGGTCGCCCGGCAGCTCGGCGAGCTCCTGCGAGAGGAAGGCGGGCTTGACCGTCGCGCCGACCGTGAACCGCCCGGCGTGCGGCGTGGACCGGCCGGCCAGCAGGCGCAGCAGCGTGGTCTTGCCGGCGCCGTTCGCGCCCAGGATCGCGACCCGGTCGCCCGGGCCGACCTGCCAGGTCAGGTCGTCCAGGATCGGCTTCTCGCCGGCGGTCAGGAAGACGTTCTCCAGGTCGTACACCTGCTTGCCGAGGCGCGCGGTGGCCAGGCGTTGCAGGGAAAGCGTGTCGCGCGGCGGCGGCACGTCGGCGATCAAGGCGTTGGCCGCGTCGATCCGGAACCGCGGCTTCGAGGTGCGGGCCGGCGGGCCGCGGCGCAGCCAGGCGATCTCCTTGCGGAGCAGGTTCTGCCGCCGGGCCTCGGTGGCCGCCGCGATCCGCTCCCGCTCCGCCCGGGCCAGCGTCCATGCGGCGAAGCCGCCCTCGTACGCCCGGATGGTCCGGTCCGCGACCTCCCACGTGCTCGTGCAGACCGCGTCGAGGAACCACCGGTCGTGGGTGACCACGACGAGCGCGCCCTTGCGGCCGAGCAGGTGCCGGGCCAGCCAGTCGACGCCGGCCACGTCGAGGTGGTTGGTGGGCTCGTCGAGCACGAGCAGGTCGGCCGGGCGCACCAGCAGCGCGGCCAGCGCGACCCGGCGCCGTTCGCCGCCGGACATCGGGCCGACCGGCGCTTCGAGGCCGAGGTGCGGCATGCCGAGGCCGTCGAGGATCGCGCGGACCCCGGCGTCGCCGGCCCACTCGTGCTCGGCGCCCATGTCCTCGGCCAGCCAGGCGGTGCCGATCACCACGTCCCGCACGGTGACCTCGGGCGCGAACGACAGCGACTGCGGCAGCGCGGCCACCCGCAGGTCGCGGCGCAGCGTCACGCGACCCTCGTCCGGCTCCTCCTGCTTGGTGATCAACCGCAGCAAGGTCGACTTCCCTGCGCCGTTGAGACCCACCACGCCGATCCGGTCGGTGTCGTCGATCCCGGCGGACACGCCGGTGAGCAGCGGCCCGGCCGCGCCGTAGCCCTTGGACACGCGGTCCAGGTTGACGATGTTGGCCATAGGTCCTAGACCACTCGGGCGCCGGCTACCGGCCCAGTCGCGGTGCGGGCCTCGCGGCAGACACCTGCCGACTCCAGGGCGCTGGCGATCATGTTGGCCTCGGACGCGTCGTAGGCCAGGAAGACGCAGGTCGGCCCCGAGCCCGAGACGATGCCGGCCAGGGCGCCCGCGGCGCGGCCGGCCTTGAGCACGTCGGCGAGCTGCGGGCGCAGCGAGAGGGCGGCGGCCTGGAGGTCGTTGCCGAGGGCGCCGGCGAGCACCTCCGGGTCGCGCTGGCGCAGGGCCGCGAGCAGGTCGTCGGTGCTGCCGAGGGCCGGCGGTGCGGCGCGCAGCGCGCGGAGCCGGTCGAGCTCCGCGTAGACCGCCGGGGTGGCCAGGCCGCCGTCGGCGACCGCGACCACCCAGTGCCAGGTGGTCGGGCGGGCCAGCACCGGGCTGACGGTCTCGCCGCGGCCGGTGCCGAGCGCGGTGCCGCCGTACACCAGGAACGGCACGTCGGAGCCGATCTCGGCGGCGATCGCGGCGAGGTCGTCGCGGGTCATCCCGGTGCCCCACAGCGCGTCGCAGGCGACCAGCGCGGCGGCCGCGTCGGCGCTGCCACCGGCCAGGCCGGCCGCCAGCGGGATCTGCTTGCGCAGGTGCAGCCGGGCGTGCGCGGCGACGCCGGTGTGCCGGGCGAGCGCGCGGGCCGCCCGGATCACCAGGTTGGTGTCGTCGAGGGCCAGCTCGCCCGCGCCGACACCCTCCATGGTCAGCGTCAGCGTGTCACCGCGCCGGGCGGTCAGCTCGTCGTGCAGCGCGATCGCGTGATAGACGGTGCTGAGCTCGTGATAGCCGTCCGGGCGCGCGGGACCGACGCCCAGATGCAAGTTGATCTTGGCGGGGACCTTGACCTTCACCGGACCGGACGCGCCCAGTCGAGGGCGCTCCTCTTCCTCCGGCTCCCACGCTTCGGTCACGGAATGATGTCCCGGCTCAGCACGGCGTCAGCCTACTCGGGGGCGGTCGCGGTCACGTTGGCCGCCGCCGCGATGTCGGCGAACGCGTCCACGGGCAGCGCCTCGCCCCGGGCGCCGGGATCGACACCCGCCCCTACCAGCACCCGCGCGGCCCGCTCGGCGCCGCCGGCCCAGCCGGCCAGCGCGGCTCGCAAGGTCTTGCGGCGCTGCGCGAAGGCCGCGTCGACGACCCGGAAAACATCCGCGCGGGGTACGTCGGCCCGCGGCGGCTCACGTCTGGTGAACGCGACGAGGCCCGAGTCGACGTTGGGCACGGGCCAGAACACGCTCGGCGGCACCCGGCCGGCGGGGCGGGCGGCGGCGTACCAGGCCAGCTTGACCGACGGCACGCCGTACACCTTGCTGCCGGGCCCGGCGGTCAGCCGGTCGGCGACCTCCTTCTGCACCATGACCAGCCCGTGTTCGAGCGTGGGCAGCTCGGCCAGCAGGTGCAGCACCACCGGCACCGCCACGTTGTAGGGCAGGTTGGCGACCAGCGCGGTCGGCGCGGGCCGCAGCTCGCCGGCGGTGATCCGCAGCGCGTCCGCCGCGTGCACGGTGAGCTGTCCGGCCGGCGCGCCACGGTCGGCCGCCGTCTGGGCCAGCGCGCCGGCCAGCGCGTGGTCGATCTCGACCGCGTGCACCTGGGCGCCCGCCGCGAGCAGCCCGAGGGTCAGCGAGCCCAGCCCCGGCCCGACCTCCACGACCACCTCGCCGGGCGCCAACTCGGCGGCCGCGACGATCCGCCGCACGGTGTTCGGGTCGTGCACGAAGTTCTGCCCGAGCCGCTTGGTCGGCGCCACCCCGAGCCGGCCCGCCAACGCGCGGATCTCGGCGGGCCCCAGCAGTTCGGTCACGGCGCCGAGCCTAGAGGAAGGCCTGCGAGCCGGCCCGGAGCGTGTGACGATCGGGGGTATGTTCAAGCCAACCCGGCCGTTCAGCGGGTTCTCCGTCGATGACATCCCGGCCGCGAAGCGGTTCTACGGCGAGACGCTGGGCCTGCCCGTCGCCGAGCAGAACGGCATGCTCCTGATCGACATCGGGGCCGGTGCCGAGGTGCTCGTCTATCCGAAGCCCAACCACCAGCCGGCCACGTTCACGATCCTCAACTTCCCCGTCGCCGACATAAACTCCGCCGTCGACGACCTGGCCAGCCGGGGCATCACGTTCGAGCGCTACGAGGGCATGCCGCACGACGAGAAGGGCATCGTGCGCGGCGAGGGTCCGGACATCGCCTGGTTCACCGACCCCGCCGGCAACGTGCTCTCCGTGCTCTCGGACCGCTAGCGGTCACCACTGGCCGAAGGCGCGCTCCGTCGCGCGCGAGATGGCCGTGCAGAGCTCGTCGACGTCGGTGCCCTTGGCCTCCGCCAGCGCGCGCACCGTCAGCGGGATCAGGTAGGACGCGTTCGGGCGTCCCCGGTACGGCATCGGGGTCAGGTAGGGCGCGTCGGTCTCCACCAGCATCTGCTCCGCCGGGGTGACCACGGCGGCCGCGCGCAGGTCGGTGGCGCTGCCGAAGGTCACCGTGCCGGCGAACGACAGCAGATAGCCGCGGCGCACGCACTCCGTGGCGAACGCGGCGTCGCCCGAGAAGCAGTGCAGCACGACCGTGTCCGGTGCGCCCTCCTCGTCGAGCACCCGCAGCACGTCGTCGTGCGCGTCCCGGTCGTGGATCACCAGCGCCTTGCCGTAGCGCTTCGCGATCGCGATGTGCGCCCGGAAGCTGGCCTCCTGTGCCGGCCGACCCTCTTCGCCCGTGCGGAACGTGTCGAGACCGGTCTCGCCGACGCCGCGCACCCGATCGTCCGCGGCCAGCCCCTCGATGATCCGCAGCGCCTCGTCGAGGTTGGGCAGGCGCGGCGCCTCGTTGGGGTGCAGCGCCACGGTCGCCACCACCGCGGTGTGCTCGCGGGCCACGGCCAGGCCCCAGCGCGACGACGCGACGTCGACGCCGACCTGCACGACGCGGTCGACACCCGCGTTCGCCGCCGCGGCGAGCGCGCCGGAGACCGGGTCCGGCCCGAACACGTCGCGGCCACCGCCGCCCGCCTCGCTTACCGTAATATCGATATGCGTGTGGCTGTCGGCCACCGGCACCGCCAGCGGGAGGGGCGGCGGCGGGAACTCACCGACGCGGCGGGCGGCCCGCTGCTGGCGCGTCTCGTTCGGTTGCTCGGTCATCGCCGGTCAGCATCACACATAGACGGCGTGACGCATCGCGCACCGCCGCGCCGGAGAAGTTCACGAACTGTTCATGGCTGGCTCACGCGGCGCACTTAAGGTCTGCCGGGTGCAGGTCACCCCCCAGGAACGCACGACTTCCGCCACCGATCTGCGCGTCACCCTCGGCGACGCGACCTACCCGGCTGTCGAGATCGCCCGGGGCGCCGCGTACGAGGTGTTCAGCGCCGAGCCGGACGACGGCTTCGAACGCGACCCGCGACCGGGTGCGCGCTACCCGTACCACCGGTTCACCCACGTCACCGAGGTGACCGCGGTCAACGGCCGGCCGGCCGACCCGCACCACGCGGACCGAGCGCACCACGACGGGCGCGAGGAGCCGGACGACCCGCTGACGCTGCCGCTGAGCCGCGCGGTCGGCTGGCGCGAGGTGCACAACCGCAGCCAGAACCCGTCGTCGGCCGGCGACCCGATCCTGGTCGGGGTGCGGTCCAGCGCGCACATCCGGCGCGGCACCCGGATGGTCAAGCACCTCTCGGCCAACCAGGTCGCGGCCTACCTGCGGGGCCGCCTGCCGCACGGGTTCTGCTACCGGGAGTACGACGTCGCACACCTGCGCACCCCGGCTGACCTGCAGCTGCTGCGCACAGAGGCCGACAACGGCCGGGACCGCGAGGACATCGCGTTCGCGCTGCGCTGGCGCGCCGTCGACCCGTCCGACTTCGACGTGCCCGCGTACGACCGCTATCCGGGCCTGGTCACGATGCCGGCGCACGACCGGATGGGGGCACCCGTGCTCGGCACCGGCTTCGCGCCGAGCGGCCGGCACGTCATCCCCGAGTTCGTCACCAGCAACTTCACCGAGCTGCCGATGCCGGCGAACGCGACCCTGGTCGCCTACACCGCCGACGGCGACGAGGCGATCCTCTACTCGTTCCAGCCGGAGCAGCGCGGCTGGCTGCGGATGGCCGGCCCGCGCTGGCGTGACCTGCTCTCCGAGCTGCCGGGCATCTCACCCGACCAGGAGTACGTGCAGATCGGCGAGCAGCAGTCGGCGGTGCACCTGGTCGGCACGTACCGCGGTGAGGAGGTCGTCGCGGTCGCCGACCCGCCGGGCGAGTTCCGGGTGCTGGCGATGACCCGGGCGGCCCGCTACCCGGTGGACACCCTCGCCCGGCGCAACGAGTACGGCCGCTGGCGCGACGCGCCCTGCCTGGTGCTCCGGCAGGAGTCCGGCTGGCTCCGGCTGCGGCTGTGCCGCCCCGACCCGGAGTCGGTGGCCCGGCTGGGCGCCCAGTGCTACGAGCGCGGCGTCTACGAGACCTGGGCGCCGCTCGGCGAGGTCACCGACCGCCAGGTGATCGACAACCGCTACGAGATCTAGTTGCCGAGGCGGGCCAGTTCCTCGTCCACGATCGACGGCTCCAGCTTGCGGAACACCGGCTTCGGTGCCTTCAGCGGGCGGCCGGCCTCGATCGGCACCGACTCCCAGCGCGCGCCGACCGTGTAGTCGCCGGTCAGCACCGGGTACGCCGGCCCGCCGTCGAGGTCCGACACCTCTTCGATGTTCGGCATCGGGGCGTGCACGCCGGTGCCGCCGAGCAGCTCGTGCACCTTCTGCGCGGAGTGCGGCAGGAACGGCGTCAGCAGCGTGTTGGCGTCGCTGACGACCTGCAGCGCCACGTGCAGGATCGTGCCCATCCGCGGCTTGTCGGCCGCGTCCTTGAGCTTCCACGGCGCCTGCTCGGAGAGGTATTTGTTGGCCTCGGCGACCACCCGCATCGCCTCGCCGATCGCCTGCTTCTGCCGGTGCTTCCCGATCAGCTCGCCGACCGTGCGGAAGCCGGTCCTGGCCACGGCCAGCAGGGCCTCGTCCGCGTCGGTCAACGGCCCGGCGGCCGGGATCTCCCCGAAGTTCTTCGCCGCCATCGAGACGGACCGGTTGACCAGGTTGCCCCAGCCGGCCACCAGCTCGTCGTTGTTGCGGCGGAGGAACTCGGACCAGGTGAAGTCGGTGTCCTGGCTCTCCGGCCCCGCGACCGCGATGAAGTAGCGCAGCGCGTCGGCGTCGTACCGCTCGAGGAAGTCCCGCACGTAGATGACGACCTGCCGGGACGACGAGAACTTGCGCCCCTCCATGGTCAGGAACTCGCTGGATACCACCTCGGTCGGCAGGTTGAGCGCACCCAGGTCGCCCGGCGAGCCGCCGCGCGCGCCCTGGCCCGAGTAGCCGAGCAGGATCGCGGGCCAGATCACCGAGTGGAAGACGATGTTGTCCTTGCCCATGAAGTAGTACGCGGCGGCGTCCTTGCCCTCGCCCTCGGCCGACCACCACCGCTTCCAGGCCGACGGGTCGCCGGAGCGGCGGGCCCACTCGATCGAGGCGGACAGGTAGCCGATCACCGCGTCGAACCAGACGTAGATCCGCTTGTCGGAGCGGTCGCGCCAGCCGTCGAGCGGGATCGGCACGCCCCACTCCAGGTCGCGGGTGATCGCCCGGGGCTGCAGGTCGTCGAGCAGGTTGCGGGAGAACCGCAGCACGTTGGGGCGCCAGCCCTCGCGGGTGTCCAGCCAGGCGGCCAGCGCCTCGGCCACCGCGGGCAGGTCGAGGAAGAAGTGCTCGGTCTCCACGAACTCCGGCGTCTCGCCGTTGATCCGGGACCGCGGGTTGATCAGCTGCTCGGGGTCGAGCTGGTTGCCGCAGTTGTCGCACTGGTCGCCGCGCGCGCTGCCGTACCCGCAGATCGGGCACGTGCCCTCGATGTAGCGGTCGGGCAGCGTGCGCCCGGTCGACGGCGAGATCGCGCCGAGCGTGGTCTTCGCGATGATGTAGCCGTTGCGGTAGAGCCCGTCGAACAGGTCCTGCACGACCTGGTAGTGGTTGCCCGTCGTGGTGCGGGTGAACAGGTCGTAAGAGAGACCGAGCCCGTGCAGGTCCTCGACGATCACCCGGTTGTAGCGGTCGGCCAGCTCGCGCGGGGTCAGCCCCTCGCTGTCGGCCTGCACCTGGATCGGCGTGCCGTGTTCGTCGGTGCCCGACACCATGAGCACGTCGTGCCCGGCCATGCGCATGTAACGGCTGAACACGTCGGCGGGGACGCCGAAGCCGGAAACATGGCCGATGTGACGCGGGCCGTTGGCGTAGGGCCAGGCGACCGCGGCGAGAACGTGACTCATGGCCGCAAGGGTAGTAAGCCGCGAACGAGCGCGGCCAGCGAGCCCGCACACCCAGACCGGCATTGTCCGGATTTATCCTACGACACGCCCTTTACCTGCACGAAGGGTGACGTGAGGCGTTGTCCAATGAGATTTGTGAGCGCGACGCCCGAACGACCCGAGACCGCCGGCGAGCCGGACATCGCCGCACCAGCCAACGAGCCGGACCGGCCCTGGGACTCGGCCGGCCCAGCGGTGGGCCTCGCGGTCGACACCCTGCGCGACGCGGCCCCGCCCGCGCCGCGCGCGCCGGGCACCTCGGTCGGCGACGACCTGTGGGCGACCGAGGAGGTCGACCGGGAGACCTGGTCGCCGGCCCGGCTGGTCGTCCGGGCGCGCCGCGCCGCCGCCCGGCCCAACCGGCACGCGGCCGCGCGGGCACGCCGGCCGCGCAAGCCGCGCCAGCTCCGCGCCGCGCTCGCGATGCTGGTCGTGCTCGCGCTCAGCGGCACGTTCTTCGCCTGGGTCACCGCCGAGCCGATCTGGCTCGCGGTCGGTCGCGGCGACACCGGCACGGCGACGGTGGCCGGCTGCGTCGGCGCCGGCGTCACCCAGCGCTGCCGCGGGTCGTTCACCGCCGAGGACGGGCGTTACACCACCGAGTTGGTACGCGTGCTCGGCGTGCCCGGCACACAGACGGCCCCGGGCACCCAGGTGCGGGCGCAGATGGTCAACGCCGGCAGCGGTGCCGCCTACCTCGACAACCGGACCGTCAACACGCTGCGCTGGCTGCTCGGCATCATGCTGGTGCTGCTCTGTGGCCTCGGCATCGTCTTCGCGACCGGCGCGCTGCGCCTGGAGGACCGGCGTGCCCGGCGCACCGCCGCGGTCTGCGGCCTGGCCGCCCCGCTGCTGGTCACGGTGGGTTTCCTCGCCGCTACCTACTGATGCACGATCGCGTAGACCTCGCGCCTGCGCACACCGTGCCGCTCCGCCACCGCGGCGATCGCGTCGCGCCGTGAGCTGCCCGCCGCCTCGGCCTCGGCGACCTCGGCGCGCAACGCCTCGTCGGACGGCCGGGCGGCCGCGACCGGGGGCGCGCCGGCGACCACCAGCGTGATCTCGCCCTTGGGCTCGCCGTCGGCGGCCCACCCGGCGAGCCCGCCCAGCGGCCGGCGGACCACCTCCTCGTAGGTCTTGGTCAGCTCGCGGCAGACCGCGGCCGGCCGGTCGGCGCCGAACGCCGCGGCCAGGTCGGCGAGCATCGCGGCCAGCCGGTGCGGCGCCTCGAAGAAGACGAGCGTGCGCTCCTCGGCGGCGAGGGCCGCGAGCCGGGACCGCCGCGCGGCGCCCGTGCGGGGCAGGAAGCCCTCGAAGCAGAACCGGTCGGTGGGCAGGCCGGAGAGGGCCAGCGCGGTGGTCACGGCGCTCGGGCCCGGCGCCGCGGTGACCGGCAGGCCGGCGTCGAGCGCGGCGCGCACCAGCCGGTAGCCGGGGTCGGAGACGCTCGGCATGCCGCCGTCGGTGACCAGGGCGACCAGCGCGCCATCGCGCATGGCGTCGACGAGTTCGGGCGTACGCCGCTCCTCGTTGCCCTCGAAATAGGAGACGATCCGACCACCCACAGTGATCCCGAGGTCACGCGCCAGCCGGGTCAGCCGCCGGGTGTCCTCGGCGCCGACCACATCGGCCCCGGCCAGGGCGTCGCGCATCCGCGTGGAGGCGTCACCGGGGTTGCCGAGCGGCGCACCAACCAGAACCAATCGCCCGATCCGGCTCTCTTCGGACACTTCACATCCCCTGCTAATCAACCGGTCCGCTCATAGCCTGCCTGCCGAACCCCCCAATTCGGTCCCGGCAGCCTACGATCGCGGGGTGACCCTGGCGGCGACGAGCGTAGCGAGCCCCGAGGCCAGGCCCGACGAGGCCGCGGCACCGGAGCTGCCCTCCGGCATACCCGCCCGCACCGAGGCGGTCCCCGACAGCGTCCGGCGCCGGCTGCTGCCGTTCGACGCCCGCCGCGACCCGTGGTCGTGGGCGGTCACCGGCGTCGTCGTCGCGGTCGCCACGCTGGTGCGGTTCGTCGGGCTGTCCAACCCGCCTGGCAAGATCTTCGACGAGACCTACTACGCCAAGGACGCCTACGGCCTGCTGAGCAAGGGCGTCGAATGGAACTACAAGGACAACGTCGCCTCGTACGTGGTCCACCCGCCGCTCGGCAAGTGGCTGATCGCCGTCGGCGAGTGGATGTTCGGCTACCAGGACGCCGACGGCAACGTCAGCGCCGCCGGTCACCTGTGGACCGCCGCTCCGGAGCTGGGCTGGCGCTTCTCCGCCGCGGTCGCCGGCACCGTCTCCGTGCTGATCATGGTGCGGGTGGCCCGCCGGATGTTCGGCTCGACGGTGCTCGGCGCCGCCGCCGGCCTGCTGCTCGCGCTCGACGGCTTCCACCTCGTCCTGTCCCGCACCGCCATCCTCGACATCTTCCTGCTGCTGTTCATCCTCGGCGCGTTCGCCGCGCTGGTCGCCGACCGCGACAGCCGCCGGCGCCGCTGGCTGACGGCCATGGAGAACGGCCTCGACCCGACCCGCCTGGGCCGCGCCGGCCGGCTGGGCTTCGCGTTCCCCTGGTGGCGGCTCGCGGCCGCGGTGCTGTTCGGCTGCGCCGTCTCGGTCAAGTGGAGCGCGCTGTTCTTCCTGCCGGCGTTCGTGGTCCTCATCCTCTGGTGGGAATACGGCGCCCGCCGCACCGTCGGCACCCGGCACCCCGTCCGCGACACGTTCCTCGACGAGTTCGGCTGGATCGCCATGTTCGTGGTGGTCGCGTTCCTCGTCTACGTGGCGAGCTGGAGCGGATGGCTGCTCACCGACGACGGGTTCTACCGGCACTGGCTCGCCGACAGCGGCCGGCCCGAGCCGCCGGTCATCGGCGCGCTGCACAACCTCCTGCACTACCACCAGGAGGCCTTCAAGTTCCACGAGGGCCTCGACACCAAGCACACCTACCAGTCGTGGCCCTGGCAGTGGCTGCTGCTCGGCCGCCCGGTCGCGTTCTACTGGTCCAACACCGGCACCTGCGGCGCCGACTCCTGCGCCTCCGAGGTGCTGCTGCTCGGCACGCCGGTGCTGTGGTGGTCGTTCCTGCCGGCGCTGGCCGGGCTGGTCTGGCTCGGCATCTCCCGGCGCGACTGGCGGGCCGGCGCGATCCTGCTGATGGTGTTCTTCGGCCTGGCGCCGTGGTTCTGGTACGCGATCGACAACGGCCGCACGATGTTCTCCTTCTACACCGCGCCCGCACTGCCGTTCATGGTGCTGGCGGTGGTCTACGTGCTCGGCGCGATCATGTACCCGGCGACCAGACCGTCCGGCACGCCGAGCCCCGAGACCGCGCGCAAGCTGGCCGACCGGCGGCTGATCGGCGGCGTGGTCGCGGGCGCGTACCTGCTGCTGTTCGTGCTCTGTTTCGCCTATTTCTTCAAGGTCTTCGTCGGCGACGTCATGCCGTACGCGGACTGGTCACACCGCATGTGGCTGGGCTCCCGCTGGATATAGCGTGGGGTTCGTGACCGAGCCCCTGTGGACCGGCGTCGCGGTGGCGCTGGTGACCCTGTTCGACGACGACGGCGCGGTCGACGCGCCCGCCACCGCGGCACACGCGGCCCGACTTGCCGGCGAGGGCGTCCAAGCCGTGCTCGTGGGTGGCAGCACCGGCGAGTCCGACACGCTCACCGACGCCGAGTTGGCCGGCCTCACCGCCGCGGTCCGCACCGCCCTGCCGGCCTCGGTGCCCGTGGTGACCGGCGCCAGCGGCGCGTGGCGGGGTGCGGCGGCGGCCCGCATCGCGGCCGCGGTCGGCGCCGGTGCCGACGCGGTGCTCGTCGCTCCCCCACGGCGCCCCGGCGACCTCACCGCCTACTTCGACGCCGCGGCGAAGGCCGCCGGCGCCGCGCCGGTGCTGGCCTACCACTTCCCGGGTACGGCCGGCGGCGAGGTTCCCGTCGCCGCGCTGCCAGATCTGCCGATCGCGGGCCTGAAGGACTCGACCGGTTCGGCCGAACGCCTGCTGCAGGAGTTGGCTGTCTGGGACCGCGCCGTCTACGTCGGGTCGAGCGCGCTGCTGCTGATGGCGGGCGCGGTGGGCGCGGCCGGCGCGATCCTCGCGGTCGCGAACACGCACCCGGCCGAGTCGGTCGCGGCGTTCGCCGGTGACGCGGGTGCACAGCGCGCGCTGTTGGCGGCGCATCTGCGGTCGAAGGAGCGATTTCCGGCGGGGCTCAAGGCGATGATGGCCGAGCGCTACGGAACGTCGCCAACTGCACGCATGGCGTGAAATTTCTTCGGTGATCTTTCACCAAGAAAGAAAGGGCGCGCCCCGATCGCCTGCCACGGGGGAAGCGGGCGATAGGGGCGCGCACATGAGAGCTTAACGATCGGCGATCACCCGCACAACGGGTGACGTGGTCCAAAAATATGGTCGGATTCCCGACGCGAGCATCGCCGAACAAGAGCGGCAAGTGTCGCGTACCGGACAACACGCTTCGCGGCGGTCGGCCGTCACCGATTCGAGTGGTCGACGTCAACGCTGGTCAGGGTGGTGGTCACGGGGTCGCCGGCGACACGCATGTGGATAGCTTGTGATGGTGACGGCCGGTTCGGGCATTTTTCCCGGCTGGCCCGTTGAACCCCGCCGGGTGATCTGCGTCTCCGGATTGCGGAGAGTGCTCCTTACGCTTCCCGGCGTGACTCCCGACCACGAACCCGAAACCGAGGTAATCGTCAGTGCCGCGGAGCCGCTCGACTCGCCTGGAGTAATGCTCGGGCAAGAGGCGGCGGCGCCCGTGTTCGTCGACGAGACCGGCCGCCGCCGGCGGCTGGTGCGCTTTGTCGCGTACGGAATCGGCGCCGTCTGCCTCGGCTACACCGCGCTGGTCGGTGTGAGCATCGCCGGCGGCCCCGCTCTGCCGCACGCGCTGATGCCGTTCCCCGACCGCGCCCTGCAGGCCGACGAGGCGCCGACTCAGACGCCCGAGCGGACTTCGTTCCGTCCGCCGAGCCCGGGGCCGTTCGTGGCCCCCCTACCGCCGGCACCGGTGCGGGCCGGCACCAGCGTGCTGCGCACCTCGGCCATCGCGGTGACGGCCAAGCCGACGCCGAGCCCGACCAAGGGCACCCAACCGGTCTCGCCACCTCCGGTGACCAGCGAGCCGACGCGCCCGCCCGAGGGCACACCGACCCCGCAGCCGACCGACCCACCCACCGAGCCGCCCGCCGGGCCCGAGCCCGGCAACGGCGGCGGCGGGTCGGCCGACCAGCCCCCCGGAGGCACCGGAGGCACCGGAGGCGGCGAGACCGGTGGCGGTGCGACGGGCGGCAGCGGCGCACCCTCCGACGGCGGTGGCACCGACACTGGCGGCACCGGGGCGGGCGGTGGCGACGGCGGCTCGACCGGCGGCGGCACCGCCACCCCGGACCCGGAGCCTGGTGTGCCGGCGCCGACACCTGATCCGTCCACACCGGCCGCCGGCGCGGCATGAGCGCACCGACCGGCGAGCCCGTCAGCGGCCGGGCGAGCGTCCCGGCCGGCATGAAGATCACCGGCCCGGCACCCGCCCAGCGCGCCCTCGCCGGGTTCGACGAGCCGTCCACGGTCGTGCTGGACGCACCACCACCGCCGCGACCGCCGCGCACCGTACCCACGGATCAGGAACCGCCACGACGGCCCGCTCGGCGGGTCGTGCCGCGACCCAAGTGGGTGGTCGCCGCCGTCCTGGTCTTCGTCTTCGTCAGCCTGCTGCTCGTCGAGGCGTACGCGAACGCCCGCTTCACCCCCGACCACCAGGGCGAGACGGGCGAGACCACGATCGTCCCGGATCAGATCATCGACGGCGGGCCGATCATCAACGCACCGGCGGGACAGGAAGCCCGCTCCTACCGCCTCCCGGCGAAGACCATCGCCCTCACGTTCGACGACGGCCCGGACCCCACCTGGACACCGCGGGTGCTGGCCACGCTCGACCGCTACGGCGCCAAGGGAACGTTCTTCGTGATCGGCTCGCAGGTGGTCCGCTCCCCGGAGCTGGCCAGCGAGCTCGTCCACAAGGGCCATGAGCTGGGCGTGCACACGTTCACCCACCCGGACGTCGCGACGCTGCCCCAGTGGCGCCGCCGGATGGAGTACTCGCAGACCCAGCTCGCCCTCGCCGAAGCCGCCGGCGTGCGCAGCTCGCTGTTGCGCTTCCCGTACTCGTCGAAGGCCGACGCCATCGACGACGCCGCCTGGCGGCTGATCACCCAGGCCGGCGCGCTCGGCTACGTCACGGTCGTCAACGACAAGGACAGCCAGGACTGGGCCCGGCCCGGCGTCGACCAGATCGTCGCCAACATGATCCCCGACGGCGACGAGGGCGCCGTGGTGCTGCTGCACGACTCGGGCGGCGACCGCGCGCAGACGGTGCAGGCCCTCGATCGGTTCATCCCGATGATGCAGGCCCGTGGCTACAGCTTCGTCACCGTCACCGACGGTCTGCGGCGCGCGCTGACCGACCCGGAGACCGGCGCCGCGCCGACCGTGCTGCGCAACCCACCCGCGGGGGTCGCCGACCGGCAACGCGGCCTGGCCCTGGCCATCGCGGTCCGGATCGCCGACTGGTCGCTGGATTTCTTCGCCGTGCTGTTCCTTGTCGTCGGCGTCCTGACGCTGGCCCGCACGCTGCTGCTCTTCGTGCTATCCGGCCGGCAGGCCCGGCGGCGGCGCGGCGACTGGTCGTGGGGCCCGCCGGTGACCAAGCCGGTCTCGGTGATCGTGCCCGCCTACAACGAACGGGAAGGGATCGAGGCCGCGGTCCGCTCGCTGGCCGGCGGTGACCACCCGGGCGGCATCGAGGTGATCGTCGTCGACGACGGCTCGACCGACGACACGGCCGACATCGCCGAGTCGCTCGGCCTGCCCAACGTGCGGGTGATCCGCAAGCCCAACGGCGGCAAGTCCTCCGCGCTGAACACCGGCGTCGCCGCGGCCCGCTCCGACATCATCGTGATGGTCGACGGCGACACGGTCTTCGAGCACGACTCGGTGCGCCAGCTCGTGCAGCCGTTCGCCGACCCCGAGGTGGGCGCGGTCGCCGGCAACGTCAAGGTGGGCAACCGGGCCACCCTGGTCGCCCGCTGGCAGCACATCGAGTACGTGATCGGCTTCAACCTCGACCGCCGGCTCTACGAGTCGCTGCGGTGCATGCCCACCGTCCCGGGCGCGATCGGCGCCTGGCGCAAGGACGCACTGCTCGGCGTCGGCGGGATGTCCGACGACACGCTCGCCGAGGACACCGACGTCACGATCGCGTTCGGCCGGGCCGGCTGGAAGGTGGTGTACGAGGGCCGCGCCCGCGCCTGGACCGAGGCGCCCGCGTCCCTCAGCCAGCTCTGGCGGCAGCGCTACCGGTGGAGCTACGGCACCATGCAGGCGATGTGGAAGCACCGCCGCGCCCTGGTCGACGACGGTCCGTCGGGCCGGTTCGGCCGCCGCGGCCTGCCCTTCCTCGCGCTGTTCGGCATCGCGCTGCCGCTGCTCGCGCCGGTGATCGACCTGCTGGCCGTCTACGCGCTGCTGTTCGCCGGCCGCACGGAGACCGTGCTCGCCTGGCTCGCGATGCTCGGCCTGCAGCTGATCACCGGCGTGGTGGCGTTCCGGCTCGACAAGGAGCGCCTGACCCCACTGTGGACGCTGCCGTTGCAGCAGTTCGCGTACCGCCAGCTCATGTATCTCGTGCTCATCCAGTCGCTGGTCACCGCGCTGACGGGCGGCCGGCTCCGCTGGCACAAGCTGCGCCGCACCGGCGAGGCGTCCGTGCAAACCTAGGGTATGGACCTGCTGACCCGGATGCGGGAGATCTGCCTGGCGCTGCCTGAGACCAGCGAGCGGCTCAGCCACGGGGCGCCGACGTGGTTCGTGCGTGGGAAGACCGTGTTCGTGACCCTGCACGTAGAGGGCCATCACGACAACCGGTTCCCGCACCTGTGGTGTGCGGCGCCGTCGGGCGCGCAGGGCGAGCTGATCGCGGAGGATCCCGAGACGTTCTTCCGGCCGCCGTACGTCGGGCATCGGGGCTGGCTCGGCGTGCGGCTCGACCGCGAGCCGGACTGGGCGGAAATTCGCGAGCTGGCCATCGACGCGTACCGGACAGTGGCGCCGAAGCGGCTGGTCGCCGAGCTGGAGTGATGGCAGGCTGACCGGTTGTGGCGGTGGTGGTGGGTGTGGACGGAGCCGGTCGGACGCACCGGCTGCGCGCGCTCGCCCCGCCCGGCGCGGTCTGGGTGACGCCCGACCGCCCGGCCGTGCCCGACACCGCGCCGGCCGTGGTGGTCGACGATCCGCACCGCCTCGACGACGCGACGCTGCGGGCGGTGTCCGATGTGGCCCGCCGCGCGGTGCCGGTGCTGCTCGGCCGCCGACCGACCCTCGACCGGCCGGTGCTGGCGGAGCTCGACGAGCTCGCGGCGGGCGACGGCGTGGTCCAGCTCGCGCCCCTCGACGCCGCCGCGGTCGCCACGCTCACCGGCCGTGCCGACCTGCACGCCCCATCGGCGGGTTGGCCGGCGATCGCGGTGCTGGTCGCCGGCGGGGGGCTCCTCCCGCGGGTGCAAAGGCGGCTGGCCGCTTCGCCCGCGGGCGTGGCCGACGTCGCCCGCACTCTTGCCCTCGGGCTCGACCTCGCCGACGACGTGCTCGCCACCGCGACCGGCCAGCCGCCGGACGCCCTGGCCGCCGCCCTGCGTGCCCTGCGCGACCTGGGTTTCCTGATGCCCGACGCCGAGCGGCTGGTGCCGGCGGTGGCCGCGGCGCTGCTCGACGACCTCGCGCCGGCCGAGCGCCGCCGCGTGCACGCCCGGGTCGCCACCGCGCTGGCCGAGTCGGGCGCCGACCCGGTCGCCGCCGCGACCCAGCTGCGGGCCGCCCGGATCCGCGGCGGCGCCGACGTGTTCCGGGCCGCCGGCGACCGCCTGCGCTTCACGGACCCGGCGGCGGCGATCGGGTGGTACGCCGACGCGGTCGACGCCGGAGCCGACCCCGCCCTGGTGGCCCCCGGCCGGGCCGAGGCGGCGGCCCTCGCCGGTCTGCCGGTCGATCCGGCGCCTCCTACCGGCCCGGACGCCGCGCATCGGCTCGCGCTGGTGGCCGGCGCGGTCGCGGCACACGACGGCCGGCCGGCCCGCGCCGCCGACGTGCTGGCGGCGACGGCACCACCGGGCCCGCTGCTCGCGGTGCCGCCCCTGGTCGCGCTGGGCCGCCTCGGAGAAGCCCGGGCGATTGCAACGGACCGTTCCTATGCGGAAACCGTTAACAACGGTCCGTTCCTTTTGCTGGCGGAGGCGGTGTTGGCGGCGGGTGGTGAGCCGGCGGCGGCCGTACCCCTGCTGATCGAGGCCGCGGAAGCCGCCGAGCGCACGCCGCCGGCGGTGGTCCCGCCCGACACCCCGCACGCGTGGGGTGCGGTCGTCGCGGTCGCCGCCGGCGATGTCGCCACCGCCGAGCACCTGCTGGGCCGGGCCCTCGACCGCGGCGTCGGCGGGCCGGTCGGCGCACAGCGGCACCGGCTGCTGCTCGCCTGGGTGCGGCTGCGCGCCGGCCGCTATGACACGGCGGTCACGGAGCTGCGCCGGCTCGGCACGGGACTGCCGGGCCGCGAGGTGCTGCTCGCTGCCGCGCTGCGGGCCGGGCTGGCCCGCCGGTCGGGCGACATCGCCAAGCTGCGCGAGGCGTGGACCAGTGTCGAGCCGGTGCTGGCCCGCCAGGCCGTCGACCTGTCGCAGGCCGAGCAGGTCGAGGAGCTGGCGGTCGCGGCCACCCGGCTGCGCCGGCCGCAGCGGATCGCGCCGGTGCTGGCCGCGCTCGACGCGACGGTCGCGGGGCTCGGCCACCCGCCCGCCTGGACGGTCACCGTGGCCTGGATCCGTTTGCAGCTCGCGGTCGCCGCCGACGACCCGACCGCCGTCAAGGCGGCCGCCGACGCGATCGCCGCCGCGGCACCGGCACAGGGAAGACAGCGCGCACAGGCGGCCGCCGCCGCGGCGTGGGCCCGTTCGGCGAGCGGCACCGTCGACCTCGACGACGTGGTGGCCGCGGTCGACGGGCTGGCCGCCGCCGAGCTGCCGTGGGAGGCGTCCCGGCTGGCGGGGCACGCCGCGATCCGCACCACGGATCCGGCGGCCGCGCGCCGGCTGCTGGAGGCCGCCCGGGAACTGTCCGGTGTGGAGCAGGAGCGCGCCGGCGAGACCAACGCGGCCGGGCTGTCCGAACGTGAGGTCGAGGTGGCCCGGCTCGTGCTCGACGGTCGCACGCACAAGGAGATCGGGGCCCAGCTCTACATCTCGCCGAAGACCGTGGAGCACCATGTCGCCCGCATCCGGGTCAAGGTGGGCGCCACCGACCGGGCCGAGTTCGTCGCCGCGCTGAAATCGCTGCTCAATTCCTGACACTCCGCGTCATGAGCGGGCCTTTTCGCGGTCTGCTGTGTACCGGCCGATCCCCCTATACCTTCCCCCAGGCAGGGGGGTCTTCCCGATGTCCGGGGGGTGGGCCGGCGGCGAGGCTATGAACACACCCCGCCAGACAGGCCGGGAGAGCGATCCTCAGAAGGGGGAAAGGCAATGCAGAACGTCGACGTCACCAACCTCCTGGTCAACTTCATCCAGGAGCTGACAGACCCGGCCAAGGCACTGGAGTTCGTGAAGAACCCGGAGGGCCAACTGGTCTCCCATGGCATCAGCGAGCACGACCTGTCCGGTCTGGACATGCCGGCCATCACGCAGATCGCCTGCGGCCAGCCGGGCTTCCCGGCCGACGCGAGCCGGGCGCTGCAGAGCTACACGAGCGGCGGCGGTGGCGGTGGCGGCGGTTACCACCCGCCCGCGCACCCCGTGACCTCGGGCCCGCAGTCGATGGAGCAGGTCGTCCAGCACCTGACCTACGTCACCCAGGTGACCAACGACAACGACGTGATCAACGAGATCGTCGACCAGAGCACCAACATCGAGGTCGGCGACGACTTCGACGGTGACATCGACGTCGACACCAACAACGCGAACGCGTCCGGCGACGGCGCCGTGGCGGTCGGCGAGGCCGACGACGTCAACGCCGCGACCGGGGCCAACTCGCAGGTCGTCGACGGCGACATCGAGGGCGACAACCTGTTCAACAGCGACGGCGCCGTGTCGGTCGACGGCGACCTCGAGGCGCCCGTGGTGACCGGTGTCAACACCGGCATCGTGGCCGACGGCGACGTCGACCGCTCGATCGTGGGCGACAACAACGAGCAGCAGGCCAACGACGTGGACGTCGACGGCGACAACGACGGCGTCATCAACTTCGGCGACGGCGACGTCAACAACGTCAACGACTCGACCCTCGACAACTCGAACGTGGGCTCCGGCACCAACATCGCCGACAACGACGACTCCGCGATCGGCCTCGGCGACGGCGACACCACCAACGAGGACAACGACACCACCATCGTCGAGACCAACACGGTCAACGCCGAGGACTCCATCGTCAACACCGAGCAGGGCCCCGGCGACCAGGAGACCGAGCAGGAGATCGACGTCGACCTGGGCCTGCCGCAGCCCAAGGTCCTCGAAGAGGCCGACGAGATGGTCGTGCGCGAGGTCGAGGCCGAGGACGCCCCCGCCTGACCCTGACACACAACTCAACCAACCACACGCCGTCAGCGGGCGGTCGGGCCATCCGGCCCGGCCGGCCCGCTGCGCCGTACGCAGGAGGGGACGATGTCCGAGCCAGCCACCACGCCGGCCACCTCGCTGGTCGACCTGGGCATCAAGGCGTGCACCGCGTACGGGCGGGAGGATCTCGCGGCACGGCTCGGCCGGATCCGCACCGGGCTCGCCGACCCGGCGGTGCACATCGTCGTGGCCGGCGAGTTCAAGCAGGGCAAGAGCTCACTGATCAACGCGTTGCTCGGCACCGCCGTCTGCCCCGTCGACGACGACGTGGCGACGGCGGTCCCGACGTTCGTCCGGCACGGCGAGGAGAAGACCGCGACGCTGGTCTACGACGGCAACCCACCGCGCCGCGAGCAGGTCGAGTTCGCCGACCTGCGTGGGCACGTCGTCGAAGGCTCGGCCCTGGGCGCCCGCCCGGCCCGGGTCGACGTGACCGTTCCGCGCAAGATTCTCGCTGGTGGGCTGGTCATGGTCGACACACCGGGTGTCGGCGGCCTGGGTTCCGCGCACGCCGCGGCCGGGCTCGCCGCGATCTCGGTCGCCGACGCCGTCGTGTTCGTCACCGACGCTGCGCAGGAACTGACCCGCAGCGAGGTCGAGTTCCTGCGCCAGGCCCACGAGCTGTGCCCGACCGTGGTCTGCGCGCTCACCAAGATTGACTTCTACCCGGCCTGGCGGCGGATCCGCGACCTGAACGCGGGCCACCTCCGGATGGTCGGCGACCTGCCGCTGATGCCGGTCTCCTCGCCGTTGCGCGCCCGGGCCGTACGCGCCAACGACCAGAAGCTCAACGTCGAGTCCGGCTTCCCGGACCTCGTCAAGTTCGTGCAGGAGCGGGTCGGCGGCGGCGCCGCGGCCCGCCGGTCCGCCGACGCGGGCGCCGAGGTGCTCGCGGTCTGTGACCAGCTCACCGGCCAGTTCTCCGCCGAGCGGGACGCGCTGGCGAACCCGGCCAACGCGCAGCGCATCGTCGACGACCTCAACACCGCCAAGCGCCAGGTCGAGGAGCTCAAGACCGCGGCCGCCCGGTGGAGCGTGACGCTCAACGACGGCACCGCCGACCTGACCGCCGACGTCGACTTCGACCTGCGCGACCGGATCCGCAAGATCACCACCGAGGCCGACGACGCGATCGACGAGGTCGACCCGGCCGACATGTGGCCCGAGATGGAGGAGTGGCTGCGGGCGCGGATCTCGTACGACCTGCTCGGCAACTACACCTTCCTGCGCCGCCGGGCCGCCGAGCTGAGCGAGCAGGTGGCCGGCCACTTCCACGAGGCGTCCGGCAAGGCGGTCGGCATGCTCAAGGTCTACAACCCGACGCCACTGGTCGAGGAGCGCGCGGTCGAGCACCGCATCGAGCTCGCCAAGATGACCGCCGGCAAGCAGGTGATGGTCGCGCTGAAGAGCGCGTACGGCGGCGCCCTGATGTTCACCATGCTCGGCAGCCTGATGGGCGTCGCGCTCGGCCCGATCGGCATCGGGATCGGCGTGGTGATGGGCCATCGCGGCCTCAAGGACGAGAAGAAACGGCAGCTGGAGAAGCGCCGGGCCCAGGGCAAGAACGCCATGCGCCGCTACTGCGACGAGATCAGCTTCGTGTCCGGCAAGGACAGTCGCGACACCGTGCGCCGGGTGCAGCGGCAGCTCCGCGACCACTACACCCGGCTGGCCGAGGAGCTCAACCGGTCCACCGCGACCGCCCTGGCCGCGGCCACCGACACCGCCAAGCGCTCACAGGCGGACCGCCAGAAGCGCCTCAAGGACCTGGACGCCGAGCTGACCCGCCTGGGCCAGCTCCGCGACCGCGCGACCAAGCTGGCACAGGCATGACCCTCGTGGAGCGCACCCGCGCGGCGTTGACCCGGGCCGCGGGCGTCTACCGGGGCAGCGGGTTCGACGAGCGGATCGCAGAGGTGCGGGCCCGGCTGGACGAGCCGCTGCGGGTCGCGATCGCCGGCCGGGTCAAGTCCGGCAAGTCCACATTGCTCAACGCGCTGGTCGCGGACCGCCTCGCGCCGACGGACGCGGGCGAGTGCACCCGGATCGTCACCTGGTACCGCGACGGGCACACCTACCGGGTCACCCTCCACCCGCGTGCCGGCGGCGCACCGCGCCAGCTCCGGTTCACCCGCGACGAGGGCGCGGTCGAGGTCGACCTCGGCGGCATCCGCCCCGAGGACGTGCACTCGCTCGACATCACCTGGCCCTCGCAGGCGCTGCGCCGGGCCACGCTGATCGACACCCCCGGCATCGGCTCGCTCTCGGAACGCGTCTCCCGGCGCGCCTGGGAGCTGATCGCGCCCGACGACGAGGAGACGCCGGCCGACGCGGTGCTCTACCTGATGCGCCACCTGCACGCCAACGACCTCGAGTTCCTGCACGCCTTCCACGACACCGAGGTGTCCCGGCCCAACCCGGTCAACGCGATCGGCGTGCTGTCCCGCGCCGACGAGATCGGCGTCGGCCGGCTCGACGCGATGGCCTCGGCCCGGCGGATCGCCGCCCGGCTGGCCGGCGACGGCAACGTGCGGCGGGTGGTGCAGACCGTCGTACCCGTGGCTGGTCTGCTCGCCGAGACCGCGGCGACGCTGACCGAGACCGAGGTGCGGCATCTGCGCGCGGTCGCCGGGCTCGAGGTCAAGCCGGCCGAGGAGCTGCTGCTGACCGCGGACCGGTTCGTCAACACCCTGCCCGAGCTGGGTCTGACCTCGATCGAGCGGGAGGCCTTGCTGGCCCGCTTCGGCCTCTACGGGATCCGGCTGGCCAGCACGCTGCTCCGCCAGGACGGCCAGACCACCGCGACCGGGCTCGCCCGCGAGCTGACCGACCGCAGCGGCCTGACCGAGCTGCAGGAGGTGCTCGGCTCGCTGTTCTTCGAGCGCCGCGACGTGCTCAAGGCCCGCTCGGCCCTGCTCGCCCTGGACACGCTGACCCGCACCCGGCCCCGCTCCGGCAGTCCCGCGGTGGCGGCCGAGGTCGAGGAGATCGTCGCGTCCGCGCACCCGTTCAACGAGCTGCGGGTGCTGGCCACGCTGCGCGCCGGCTGGCTGGGCGGCAAACCGGCGGTGGTCGAGGAGCTCGAACGAGTCATCGGGGGTACGGGCACCGCGCCGCACATCCGCCTCGACCTGCCGCCGGATGCCGGTGCGGGCCAGCTCCGCTCCGCCGCGTCCGAGGCGCTGGTGCGCTGGCAGCGGCGGGCCGAGAACCCGCTGACCGTGCACGAGATGGCGGTCGCGGCGCGGGTGGCGGTGCGCTCCTGCGAGGGACTGCTGGCCGACCTCAACGGCCGGGCGCGCTGACGATGCGCCACCGCTCAGCCGTCGAGATCGTCGTCCAGGTCGTCGTCGTCCTCGGCCTCTTCGGGGAACTCCGCGTCGAACGTGGCCGTGGCCGGCTCGTCCGGGTAGTCCGGACCCCCGCCGACGGCGACCGGCTCGTCGTCCAGGTCGCCGCCGGGGTCCGTATCGAGGTCGAGGTCCGGGTCCGGCCCGGTGGTGCCGTCGTCGCCCGCGCCGAAGTCCAGCTCGGCCAGACCGGCGTCGGCGGTGTCGCTCTCGTCGAGCGGCAGAGCGTCGTCGAGCTCCGCGTCGGGCTCGGCCGGCGCGGTCGCCAGCAGCTCCGGCCAGTCGGCCGGGTCGTCCAGCTCGGACTCGACGGGGACGCCGCTGTGCGCGGTGACGAACGGGGCGAGGTGCTCGGCGACCTCCGCGGGCGCGGTGCCGGCGAAACTGACCACGGCCTCCGCCACGAGCTCGGGCGGCAGGTCGTGGCCGGCGCCGGCCAGTGCGCCGGCGGCCGCGGACGGGTCACCCACCAGGTCGGTGAGTACGTCCTTGAGCGGTCGCGCGTCCATGGACCAACCCTAGGGCGCCGCCAGGGCACCCTCCGTCGGGGACTTCCCCGTGCTCGTCCCCCAGTCCTGTCCAAGGCGCCTGGACCTCCGGTCGGCGCAGGTCAAAACCAAGGAACCAAGGTGGAGCGGTCGGACTCCCGACAGCGCCGAGCCCCCCGCTGTGCCATCAAGAACACTCGATCCAGCAACTGCCCACGATGATCCGGAGCGACCGCGATGTACGCACTCGGCGTTGACCTCGGCACCACCTTCACGGCCGCCGCGACCTGGCGCGCGGGTCATGCGGAGATCGCCTCGCTGGGCAGCCGCTCGGCCGCCGTGCCGTCGGTCGTGCTGCTCCGGGAGGACGAGACGTTCCTGACCGGCGAGCCGGCCAACCGGCGCGGGTTGACCGAGCCGCACCGGGTGGCGCGGGAGTTCAAGCGGCGGTTCGGCGACACGACACCGATCCTGCTCGGCGGCGTCCCGTACTCGGCCGAGGCCCTGATGGGCCGGCTGCTGCGCTGGACCCTCGACGAGGTGGCCAGCCGGGAGGGCGGCCCGCCGAGCGCGGTCACCGTCTCGCACCCGGCCAACTGGGGCCCCTACAAGACCGACCTGCTCCGCCAGGCCGTGCGGCTGGCCGGCATCGAGGAGCCGGTCGCGTTCATCACCGAGCCCGAGGCCGCCGCCGTCTTCTACGCGAGCCAGCAGCGGATCGAGACCGGCGCCGTGGTCGCGGTCTACGACCTCGGCGGCGGCACGTTCGACGCGGCGGTGCTCCGCAAGACCGCGCAGGGCTTCGAGATCCTCGGCCAGCCGGAGGGCATCGAGCGGCTCGGCGGCATCGACTTCGACGCGGCGGTGTTCAACCACGTCGCGCAGGCGCTCGGCGGCAAACTGGGCGACCTCGACGAGGACGACCCGACCGCGATCTCGGCGGTGGCCCGGCTGCGCGAGGAGTGCGTCGCGGCCAAGGAGGCACTCTCGGCGGACACGGACGCCTCCATCCCGGTGCTGCTGCCCAACCTCTCCACCGAGGTGCGGCTGACCCGGGGCGAGCTGGAGGCGATGGTCCGGCCGGCGCTCTACGGCTCGATCGAGGCGCTGCGCCGCGCGGTCCGCTCGGCCGGCGTCGAGCCCGAGCAGCTGCACTCGGTGCTGCTGGTCGGCGGCTCGTCGCGGATGCCGCTCGTGGCCCAGCTCGTGGCGGCGGAGCTCAACCGGCCGGTGGCGGTCGACGCGCACCCGAAGCACGCGGTGGCGTTGGGCGCGGCCCGGTTGGCCAGCGCGCGGGTGGGCGGCAACGCGCAGGCGCCGGACCCGGCCGCGGCCCGCGGCTCCGCCACCGTGGTCATCCACCACCCGCCGACCCGGGCCACCGGCTCCGCGCCGGTGAGCGCGCCACCGATGCCCAGCGCCCCGGTCAGCCCTGCCCGCCCGGTCAGCCCCGCCCGTCCGGTCAGTCCTGCCCGCCCGATGAGCCCGGCGCCGGCCCGCCCCACGTCTGGCCCGCCGACCTCGGGCCCGCCCGTGCGCCCGCAGCAGCCGTTCAGCCGGGGCGTCGCCGGACCGACCGCGGCGGCCGGGCCGCGGCCCGAGCAGGGCGGCCGCGCGCACCAGGTCCAGTACAACTACGCCCAGCCCGCCCCGCCGGCACCACCACCGCCCGCCCCCGCGCCGGAGCGCCGCCGCGGCAGCCGGGCTCCCCTGATCGCGGCCGCGGTCGTCGTCGTGCTCGCGCTCGCCGGTGCGGCGATCTGGGTCAACCGCGACAACCTCGGCTTCGTCGCCGGCGGCGGCGACCCGACCCCGCCGGCGACCAACTCGGCCGGCCCGACCGCGCAGGTCCTGCCACCCGCGGAGCAGTGCACCGACGCGATCAAGGCCAACGCCCGCTACGTCTGCATCACACAGGCGTTCGTCGACAACGAGAAGTTCGTGGTCGAGTACGTCGCCGAATGGAACGGTGCGACCCCGCGGAACTCCGGCGGATTCCACCTGCACATCTACGGCGGCGACGGCCGCAACCCGCCGGCGGCCCAGATGGGTTTCCAGTCGGACCAGCCCGGCCGCTTCTATCTCGAGGACAAGCAGCCGTCGGTGCGCTCGGTCAACGGCGGCAACTACCGCGACATCATCGGCGACAATCCGAAGGTCTGTGCCCGGATCTCGGACGCCGACGACCATCTGGTCAAAGACAGCGAGGGCGGGTATGAAACCGGCAACTGCGTAACCATTCAGGACCGCCGTTAGGTTGCCGAGAGAAGCAACGTTTCGCTTTCGCAAAAAAGGCCGGACTGCCGACCGACAGGGCGCGGAACGCAAGGCAGACTCGCTTGCGTGGCAGTTACCCGCGACACGGCGCCGGTTGGCCGGTCCGACGTGCTCGACCAGCTACACGTCCGGCTCAGTGCCGGCGAGAGCGTGGTCGTCTACGGTCCGGCCGGCATCGGCAAGTCGACCGTGCTCGCGGCGTACCCGGCACACGCTGGCGACCCCCTCGTGCTGCGCGCGAACGCCGCCGAGGTCGAGTCCGGCCTGCCCTATCTGACCCTGGTCGACCTGTTCGACGGGATCAGCGGCGAGGGCCTGCCGCGGCACCTGCGGGCCGCCTTCGACGGCGCGCTGCTCCGCGGTGCCGCCCCGGTGACCGCGCAGGACCAGCTCGCCGTCCGGCTCGCCACGCTCGAGGTGCTGCGCCGCCTCGCCGCCAACCGCACGGTGCTCCTGCTCGTCGACGACCTGCAGTGGGTCGACCCGCACAGCGCCGGCGTGCTGCGGTTCGTCGCCCGCCGGCTGGGCGCCGCCCGGGTCCGGGTGCTCGGCGCCGAGCGGGTCGAGACGGCCGGCCCGCTGCACACCGACCTGTGCCCGACCCCGGTCACCGAGCTGCTGCTCCCGCCGCTGACCGAATATGACACCGCCGACCTGCTCCGGGAGCGGTTCGGCCCGGTGCTCTCGCTGTCGACCATCGCCCGGGTGCACGAGGCCAGCCAGGGCAACCCGCTGCTCGCCGTCGAGCTGGGCCGCACGCTGGTCGCGCGCGGCGGCACGATCGGCGTCGACCAGCCGCTGCCAGTGCCCGAACGCCTCCGGCCGTTGCTCGCCCGCCGCCTGGCCAGCCTGCCCGCGCCCAGCGGCCCGGTGCTGCTGCGGGCCGCGGCCGCCGCCCGGCCGACCGTCGCGCTGATCGGCCGCGACGGCGACGCCAAGGCCGGGCTGGAGGCCGCGATGGAGGCGGGCCTGGCCACAGTCGGCTCGGACGAGACGGTCCGGTTCGCCCACCCGCTGCTGCGCGAGCTGGTCTACGCCGACGCCACGCCCGCCGCCCGGTCAGCCGCGCACGAGCACATCGCCGCGCACACCGACGACTCGGTCGAGCGCGCCCGGCACCTGGCGCTGGCCCGGCCGCACGCCGACGAGGACCTGGCCGCCCAGCTCGCCGAGGCGGCCACCACCGCCCGGATGCGCGGCGCCCCGGCCGTCGCCGCGGACCTCGCCGAACGGGCCGCCGAACGCACACCGTCCGCGCTGCGCGGTGTCGCCGCCGCGCGCCGCTACGAAGCCGCGGAGCACGCCCAGGCCGCGGGCCTCACCGCCGACGCGCACCGGCTGGCCTCCGCGGCCCTGGCCGCCGCCGACGAGCCGGCGGTACGCGTCGGCGCCCGGCTGCTGATCGTCGACCTCGCCGGCCAGGACCAGTCGGCGGTCGGCCCGGTCATCGACGCCGCGTTCGCCGACGCGGGCGAGGACCCGGCGCTGCTCTGCCGGGTGCGGCACTACCGGGCCCTGAAGGCCTACTACGACGCCGAGATCGAGTTCGCCGACGCGGAGCTGAAGCGGGGCGAGGAAGAGGCCCGCGAGGCCGGCGCCACGGAGCAGCTCGTCTCGCTGCTGGCCAGCCGGTCGCTGATCCGCGGTGCCAACGACCCCGAGAGCGCCAAGCTGCTCAGCGACGTCGCGTCGCTGGCCGCCGAGCTGCCGCCGAGCACCGAGAGCGTGCACGCGGCGGCCATCTACGCGCGCGGCCGGGCGTACGCCGGTGACATGGCCGAGGCCGTCCGGGTGATCGAGGCACAGCGCGACGCGGTGCTGCGCTCCGGCACGCTGCGCGACCTGTCGACCGTGCTGCTCGCCTCCGCGTCGATCTACTCCCGCGCCGGTCGTGGCGGCGACGCCCTGCGCGCCGGCCGGGAGGGCATGCGGTTGATCCTCGACATGGAGGCCACACCCGGGCACGGGCTCGTGGTCGGCGCGCTCGGCGAGACGCTGGCCGGCTCGCCCACGGTCGCGGCCAGCCTGCTGGTGCAGGCCATCGACGCCTGCTCGGCGGCCGGCGACGAAGACTGGCTGCGGCTGGCCCACGCCGCCTACGGGCAGGTGCTGCTCTTCCAGGACGCGCCGGAGCCGGCGGTGGCCGAGTTCCACAAGGCACAGGACCTCGAACGCCGGCTGAGCCGCAACGACCCGGCGATCTTCCTCTGGCACGCCGACTTCGTCGAGGCGCTGACCGCGGTCGGCGAGCTCGACGAGGCCGCGGAGCTGCTCGCGGAGACCCGCTCGGTGGCCACGGCGCTCAACCGGACCGTCATCCATCTCGGCCTCGCCCGGGCCGGCGCGCTGCTGCGGGCCGCCGCGGGTGAGCCCCGGGAGGCGGCCGTCGCCCTCGCGGAGGCGCTGGCGGAGGCGGACGGGCACCCGTACCCGATGGAGGTCGCGAAGGCCTGGCACACGCTCGCGACGCTCGAGCGGCGCGCCCACCGTCGCGGCGCGTCCCGGTCGGCGCTGGTCGAGGCCGTCGCGGGCTATGCCGCCGTGGGCGCCGCACCCTGGCTGGCCGCGGCCGAGGCCGAGCTGGCCAGGCTCGACGGCGGGCACGGCCAGGGCCTTTCCGAGACCGAGCGGCGGATCGTCGACCTGGTGCTGGCCGGCGCGACCAACCGCGAGATCGCCCGCGCGACCCACCTCTCGGTCAAGGCGATCGAGGCGAAGCTGACCCGCCTCTACCGGCGCCACGGGGTGCGCAACAGGGCACAGCTGACCCGGGCGCTCGGCGGGTCGCCACCGGCTTGAGCATTCGCGTGGTCGCCCGCTCCAACGCTTGTTAGCGTCGCGATTGCGGGAGGTCTTCAGCGACACGCGTAAGGGAGGCCTGGTCGCATGGGTGCCCAACCGTCACTTGACGACCAGTTCGAGGCGATCATCCGCGATCGCGCGATCTATCCTGTTTTCCAGCCGGTCGTGTCGATCGCCGACGGCGGCGTGGTGGGCTTCGAGGCCCTGGCCCGCGGCCCGGCGGGTCCCTACGAGAACGCCGCCGCTCTGTTCGAGGCGGCCGGGCGGCTGGGCCGCTTCGCCGACCTTGACTGGCTCTGCGCGGACATGGCGGGCGAGCGCTTCATGGCCACCGAGTTCCCCGACCTGGCGTTGTTCGTCAATCTCGACCCCGCCACCATGGGCGGCCCGTTCCGCCAGAAGCTGCTCGACGTGTTGGCGGATGTGATGAGCGAGCGGCAGGTGGTCATCGAGATCACCGAGCGTGCCGTGACCCAGGACCCGCCGGCGCTGATGGACGCCGTCATCGCGTCCCGAAAGCTGTCGGCCCGGGTGGCCCTGGACGACGTCGGCGTGGAACCGTCGAGCCTGGCCGCGATGCCACTGGTCAACCCCGACATCATCAAGATCGACCGAAGCGTGGTGCAGGCCCACTCACCGGCCTGGGCGGTGTCCCACGTGGTCAACGCGGTGCTGCACGAGGCGGCCCGCAGCGGCGCCCAGATCCTCGCGGAGGGCATCGAGGACGAGGAGCACCTGGAGGTGGCCCGCTCCCTCGGCGCGACGCTGGCGCAGGGCTACCTGTTCGGCCGCCCGGGCGACCTGCCGGCGACGGTGACACCGTCGAAGCACGTGCTGGCCCGGGTCACCCCGCGGCAGGTGCCGGAGGAGACCCCGTTCGAGATGCTCTCCCGCACGGACCCGGTCAACCCGACGACGGAACCACTGTTGACGGCGATGACGGGCCACATCGAGAACCAGGCGCTGCACACCGACGACTCAGCGATCCTGGTGATCAACGTGGCCGACGTAGCCAACCTGGACGACGAGGCCCGACTCCGCTACGGCTACATAACGACCCGCGGCGTCGAGGTCTACGTCCTGGGCCGCGAGGTGCCGCCAGTACCGAGCGGCCGGGTCCGCGGCGTGCCACTCGACGCCGGCGACCCGCTGGTGCACGAACGGACGGCACTGTTCATCGGCAGCCACCACGCGAGCGGGGTGTTCGCCCGGGAGACAGCCGCCGGCTTCGATGCGGGCATCTGCTACGACCGCGAACGCATCGTCGAAGCGACGCTGCCACTGGTGCGCCGACTGCACAAATAACAGGACTCGGGCCCGCGGCGGTCACGACCGCCGCTCCCGCCAGCCACCGCTCCGCTGCCAGGCCCGCACCGGGTTGCGGTTAGAACGGCTTGCGGCAGACCACCAGCGGCAATGGCACGGCCAGCCTTCACAGCGCGATCATCACCGCCCCGCCCCAGGCACCCGCAAGGCCCCTAGTCACGGCCAGACCGGGTTTGGCGTACGACGAAGTCGCGGGCGTGGCCAGCTTCGCGGTGATCACCACGGCCGCTCCCGCTTCGCTGCCGAGATCGCCTTGGGTGGCGGCTAGAGCGGCTTGTGGTAGACGACGAAGTCGCAGGGGGTGGCCAGGCGCGGTTGGAGGTGGGGGTAGGCGTCCTCGAACGGGTCGCGGCGGATCGGGTGGTAGCCGATGCGGGTGTACCACTCGCGGAGGAAGTCCTTGACCGGGTGTGTCCACTCGCGAGGGACCAGCAGCTCGAGCTGCATCGTGGGCATGCCCTGCTGCCGCGCCCAAGTCTCCGCGAACGCGACGAGGTCGCGGCCGATGCCCAGGCCGCGGTGGGTCGGGCTGGCGACGAGCATGCCGAACTCCCCCTCGCCCGTCGGCAGGCGTTGCACCCGGACCGTGCCCGCCAGGTCTCCGTCGGACCGCGCCACGGCCAGTTCGCCGGCCGCGATGACCGCCGCGACCTCGGGTTCGTCGGTGCGTTGCGTGTCGGGCTGCCACAGGCCCTTCTCCGCGTCGGCGTAGACCCGGTTGATCAAGGCTGTCACGTCCGCGACGAAGGCGGCGTCGGCTTGACGGGCGAACGAGATCTCCAGCGCCATGCGGCCCACCGTATCCCCCGCGCGTGACCAACCGCGGACCTGGCAGCGGAGCGCAGCGGAGCGGTCCCCGGCGGGAGCGACGGTCGTGCCCCCGGCGGACCCGGGCAAATGAAAAGGGCACCCGCCGCGGGGCGGGCGCCCTTTCCACAACCGAGGGTTACGCCACGACCATGAGGTTTGTGCTTCCCAGGGTGGTGGTGCCGTCGGTGTACTCGATGACGCCGAGGTAGCGCTGGCCCGCGGTGAGCCCGTTCCACGCCGCCGTGACCGTTGCCGTGCTGCCGACCGACACCTCCTGGCTCGGCGGCGTGATCGTCAGGTTGCCGGTGTTGCCCGGCCCGACGACCCAGCGGTTGTGCTTGACCGTCGTCGCGCCCGGAGCCGCGAACAGGTCGATGAACACCCGGTACGTGCCGGCGGCCGTGATCGTCACCGACTCCTCCGACGTGCCGCTGGCGCTCTGCCCGACCAGGGTCAGGCTGCCGTTGGCGTTCTGCCGGTAGACGAACACGTCGATGTCGGTGCCCGCCGCGTAGTCCGCGTCGAAGGTCGCGAACCGGGCCACCTTGGTGCCCGCCGGGACGTCCACCGTGATCGCGACGGTGTCGCTGGCGGTGGCCGGCGCGTTCGCGTTGAACGAGGTCGCCGGGTTCGGGGTCAGGTCCCACTGGTCGACCGTCGCCGCCTGCAGGCCGTGGCCCGCCGCGGCGAGCGTGCCCGAGTAGCCGGCCGTGACCGGCAGCGCCACCTGGCCGCTCGCGCCCGTGCCGCCGCTTTCCAGCGGCACCGCGACCGGCACCGGCCGGACCGCGATGGCGCTGCGCACGTCGTGGCCGAGAAGGTCACGCCAGCGCAGGGAGCCGAACGACCATTGACCGAAGGCACCGGTGGTACGCGTGATCGTCACCTTGAACGTCTGCTTCTTGCCCGGCAGCAGCGCGATGATCTTCGGGGTGACGTCGACCTTGAAGCCGGGCGGTGCCTGCACGGTCGGCAGGTACAGCGCGGGCAGCTTGCTGACGTTGGTCACCGTGCGGGTCAGCGTCTGCTTGCCGGCCAGGTCACCGACCGCGAGCGTCGGGTTGTTGAAGTCGCTCGGGTCGACGATGCCGACGCTGTCGCAGACGTCCGCGCCGCCGGAGGTGAGGTGGACGCCGATGCCGCACGAGTACTGCAGCCACTGCGTGATGCCGGAGTCGTAGACCAGGCCCGGGTCGAACGCGTCCTTGGCCGCGACCTGGCCCGCGCCCATCTCCAGCGGGTTGGCGTTGGTGGCGTCGGACTCGTCCTGGATCGGCTGGCCCTCGTTGTCGTTGACGCCGGCCGTGGTCATCAGTGCCGACTTGACCATCATCGGCGACCAGTTCGGGTGCTTGGCGAGCAGCAGCGCGCCGATGCCGGCGATGTGCGGACTGGCCATCGAGGTGCCGCTGTTGGTGTCCCACAGGTTGCCGTTGTGGCTGTCGGGCCCGGTGGCCGCGACCACGTCGACGCCCGGCGCCATGATGTCGGGCTTGAGCAGGTCGCCGCCGCTGGAGTTGCCAGGGCCGCGGCTGGAGAACGTGGCCACGATCGGCGCGCGGACCTTCTCGTTGCTGGCCGCGGAGATCGTCGCGGTCGGGGTGCCGCCGGCGGCGATGTACGCCTTGACCGCCGCGCCCGCCGCCGCGTCCACGTGGATCGACGGCACCGCGTGGTAGTCGGCGTTGAGCGTGTTGGCCGTCGGGTTGAACTGGATCATGCCGACGCCACCCGCGTTCTTGACCGCGAGACTCTTGTCGACCCGGGTGTTGTTGCCGCGCTCGCAGAGCACGATCTTGCCGGCCACCTTGGCCGGGTCGAGCTGCGGCGGCGTGCTCACGCACTGGGCGGCGAACTGCTCGGTGCTGCCGGCGGCGCCGCTGGTGCGGGCGTCGACGACCGGTGCGGTCACCGCCTGCGGCCCGGTGCCGACGCCGTTGAAGACCTGCCCGTTGCCGAGGGTCAGCGTCTTGGTCGAGGACCGGTCGTGCGTGCCGGCCGCGACGGTGGTCGTCCACGGCATGCCGTTGTCGACGGTGGACGCGCCGGGCCCGGCGTTGCCGGCCGAGGTCGCGACGAACACACCGGCGTTGGCGGCGTTGAGGAAGGCCAACTCGACGGCGCCGAAGCTGTCGTTGTTGTCGCCGATCGAGTAGTTGATGACGTCCACACCGTCGGCGACGGCCTGGTCGATCGCGGCGACGATGTCGACGCTGTTGCCGACCGACTGGGTGCCGGCGGCGTTGGCGTACAGCACCTTGTAGATCGACAGGCGCGCGGCCGGCGCCATGCCGGAGATGACACCCGCGACGGCGCCGTTGATGGTCGCGGTCACGTTGTGGTTGCCGCCCGCGGTGCTGGCGGTGTGCGAGCCGTGCCCGTAGTAGTCACGCGGCGAGTCGAACTCGCCGGGGTTCGCGTGGGAGATGTTGTTGGACGCGTACCAGCGGGCGCCGATCACCTTGTTGTTGCAGGTGACAGGCCCCTCCACGCCGGCGACGCAGGTGCCGTGCCACTTGGCGTCGATCGTCTTCTGGTCTCTGCGCGGCGTCGGCAGCGGCCCGAAGCTGGGGTTCTCGGGCCAGAAGCCGGAGTCGATGACGCCGATGATGATGCCCTCACCGGCCCGCTCGGGGCTGCCGAACTCCTTGCGCCAGGCGCCGTTGCGCCCGTCGAGCCCGACGAACTCGGGGGTCGTGAACGTCTCGCCGTGCACGATCTCGTTCTTCCAGACGTTGGCGACGCCCGGGGTCCGCTTGAGCCGGGCGGCCTCGACCGCCGTCAGCTCGGCGGAGAACCCGGCGAACACGAGCGTGTAGTCGTGCTGCACCTTGCTCTCGCTGACGCCGGCCCGCGCGAGCACGCGGTCTTTGCTGGCGGCGAGATGCTGGCGGTAGGCCCGGACGTTCTTGCTCGCGCTGTCAAGCTTGGCACCGGCGGCGACGCGGGTGGGCGCCAGCCCGGCCACACCACCGTTGTAGGTGGCGGCCGGCGCATCGGTGGTCTGCACGATGTATGTCTGGGTGGGCGCGCTCGCCGCCGCCGCCACATCAGGTGCGGCGTTCGCGGGCGCACTGGTCAAGGTGAAAGCGGACAGGGTCGCCGCAGCGACCAGCGCAGCAGCCGAGCGACGCCGCCCGGCAGGAGGGATGCCCAACATGGACGGCAGACTATGGTCCGCATAGACGCCGACTAAACCCTCAAAGCTCCCGATGAGGGTCAGGTGAAGGGTTGATTAGAGGGACAACCCGCAGCTACCGCGGCCCACGCAAGCCCCGACGCAGCAGCATAGGTCTATATCCGCGGCCAGCCAAGGTCCAGCCGGCAGAAGTTGTCGTGGTCGCGCACGCATAACGGACCGCGGGGGTGGGCGTTGATCAGGTGTGCGACGCCGGACCTTGATCAATGCTGCGGTGCTTTCCGTTGCCGGGGCCGCGGTTTCCGCGGTTGGTGGGTTCGCTTTGGCGGGGACCGCCGCGCCTATGCCTGAGGCGCGGGCCGGGGACGAGCGGCTCGAGCGGAAAATGTCCGCAGCGCGCGGGAAAGAGATCGACTTCTACACCGCCGTGCCGGACGGGTACGGCGACGGTAAAGGGCTTCCGGTCTGTCTCGTGATGCACGGTGAGGCCAAGCGGCCCCGCCACTACGGCAGCCTCGGTTTCGGTCGGGCCCTCACCCGGGCCGTCGAGAAGGGTGCGCCGCCGTTCGTCCTCGCCGGGGCCGATGGGTCGCGGCTCGGTTGGCAGCCGCATGCCGGCGACGATCCGCAGCGGATGGCGTACGAAGAGGTTCCCGACTGGTGTGCCGCGCGCGGCTTCGACATCTCCCGCCTCGCCGTCTGGGGCTGGTCCATGGGCGGCGCCGGCGCGTTGCGGCTCGCGCAGACCTTCCGGGGGTTCGTCAAGGCCGCCGCCGTTCTCTCCCCCGCCGTCGCGCCCGGTGACGACGTGTTCGAGGCCGTCGGGAGGCTCCGGGCCCAACCGCTCGGGCTCTGGTGCGGGCTCGACGACCGGCTGCTCGAAAACGTGCGCGCGTTCCAGATGGCGCTGACGATGCCACCGGTCGCAGGGCACTACAGCGAGGGCGGACATGACATGGACTACTGGAAATCCGTCATTCCCGAAGCGTTCCAGTTCGTCGGATCTATGTTGACCCGGCCCAGCCAAATGCCAAGTCCGACTCCCAGCCCAGGCTGAGAAAACGCGAGCGTCTGGCACCTTTGAGCGCATGCCAGCAGCAGTGACCAGACGCACGTACCTCACAAACTGGACAATCAGCGTCCCGATCATCGCGCTGATCGCGCTCTTCGTCAGTTGGAATCGCACGCTTCCCGGCTGGGGCGTCGCGGTCGTCGGCATCTGTCTCGCCGGCGCCGTCCTCGCGGCCGTACACCATGCCGAGGTCGTCGCCGCCCGGGTCGGTGAGCCGTTCGGCTCCCTCGTGCTCGCGGTCGCGGTCACCTTCATCGAGGTCGCGCTGATCGTCACCCTCATGATCAGCGGTACGCCCGAGAAGACCGCGACCCTCGCCCGCGACACCGTCTTCTCCGCCGTGATGATCACCTGCAACGGCATCGTCGGCCTCTGCCTGCTACTGGGGGCCCTGCGAAGGCGCGTCGCCGTGTTCAACCCCGAGGGCACCGGCGGCGCGCTCGCCATCGTCGCCACCCTGGCCACGCTCAGTCTGGTCTTCCCGACCTTCACCACCTCCGAACCCGGCCCCGAGTTCTCCCCCGCCCAGCTCGCCTTCGCCGCCGTCGCCTCGCTCGGCCTCTACGGGCTGTTCGTCGCCGTGCAGACCGTCCGCCACCGCGACTACTTCCTGCCGATCACCACCAGCGGCACCGTCGTCGACGCCGAGGAGCACGCCGACCCGCCCTCCACCAAGGCCGCCCTCGGCAGCCTCGCGCTGCTCGTCGTCGCCCTCGTCGCGGTCGTCGGCGACGCGAAGGCCGTCTCGCCGACCATCGAGCAGGGCGTCGCCGCGGCCGGCTTCCCACCCACCGTCGTCGGCGTGATCATCGCGCTGCTGGTGCTGGCGCCGGAGACGCTCGCCGCGGTCCGGGCCGCGCTGCGCGACCGCGTGCAGACCGGACTCAACCTGGCGTACGGGTCGGCCATGGCCAGCATCGGCCTGACCATTCCCGCGATCGCGATCGCCTCGATCTGGCTCGACGGCACGCTCACCCTCGGGCTGCCGCCGACCCAGCTCGTGTTGCTGGCGTTGACGGTGGTGGTCGGCATCCTCACCGTGGTGCCGGGGCGGGCGACCACCCTGCAGGGCGGCGTACACCTGGCGCTCCTCGCGGCTTTCGTGTTTCTCGCCGTCAGCCCATGACCACCGTTAATCTGCCCGGATGGGATGGGTCGACGGCCGGCTGACGTTGAGCTACGCCGATCCGCGGCATGAGCTCGCCGGCGTACGCCTGGCGCAGCATGCCGGCATGCCCGCGGACCAGTTGGATTTCGCCTACCGCGACCACGCCTGGTTCCTCGACGTGGCGGCACCACCGGCGTGGCGGCTGGAGTACCAACTGCGGCTCCGCCACCTCGACGGGCGCGAGGAGCACGTCAACGACCCGGGCAACCCGGCCCGGGTCGGCGGCGCGTTCGGCGACAAGTCGGTGCTGCACCGCGCCGACTACGTCGAGCCGGCCTGGCTCGACCTGCCCGGCGCGCACGGCACCTGGCGCGAGCTGACCGTGCCCGCCCGCACCCTCGACGCCGACATCGCCGTGCGCACCTGGTCGCCGCCGGGCGCCGGCGAGCGCGTGCTGATCGCACACGACGGGCCCGAGTTCGACAAGCTGGCGAGCCTGGGCCAGTACGCGGCGGCGATGGTCGGCTCGGGCTCGCTGCCGCCGTTCCACCTGGTGCTGCTGGCTCCGGGTGACCGCGACGACTGGTACTCGGCCAACAACGCCTACATGGCCGCGCTGACGGGCCCGGTCCTGGAAAGGATAAGAACCGAGCTGGGCTTCACGGGCAGGGTCACCGGGATGGGCGCGAGCCTCGGCGGGCTCGCGATGCTGCACGCCCAGCGCCGCGCGCCCGCCGCGTTCGGCGGCCTCTTCCTCCAGTCGGGCAGCTTCTTCCGGCCCCGGCTCGACCCGCAGGAGTCCGGCTTCCGGTACTTCCAGCGGATCACCCGGTTCACCGGCCCCGTGGTCGCGTCGGCGTTCGCCGCTCATCCCGTGCCGACTCTGCTCACCTGTGGCACCGTCGAGGAGAACCTCGCCAACAACCGGGAGATGGCGGACGCGTTGGCCCGCACGGGCTATCCGGCGGAGCTGGTCGAGGTGCCCGACGGGCACCACTTCACCGCCTGGCGGGACGCGTTCGACCCGCACCTGACGCGGTTGCTGGCCCGGTCGTGGGGCGAGACGTCCTGGAGCCTGGGCTCGTGGGGTCCGGGGTCGTGGGGAGGCACGGAGGGGAGCTAGCGTGCGGGAGCACTGGGTCGAGCTGTTCTCACCGGCCATCGGCACGGCCGGATCGGTGGTCCGCTACGGCCATTACGGCCGCCCCGTCCTGGTGTTCCCGTCCGAGCAGGGCAAGGCCGGCGACTTCGCCGCCAACGGAATGGTGGGCGCGGTCGCCGACCTCGTCGACGCGGGACGGGTCAAGCTCTTCTGCGTCGACTCGTACGACGCGGCCTCGTGGGCGGCCCGTGACCTGCCGCTGGAGGAACGGGCCAGGCGGCACGGCGCGTTCGAGTCGTGGATCGTCGACCAGGTCGTGCCGTTCATCCACGACGACCAAGGCGGGGGTACGGGCGACATCGCCGTCGCCGGCTGCTCGATGGGCGCCTTCCACGCGCTCAACTTCGCCTGCAGGCGCGCCGACCTGTTTCCGCTCGCCATGTGCTTCTCCGGCAACTACGACCCGGCCGCCTGGCACGGCTGGGGCGAGCGCGGCGACGCGACCTACTTCAACAGCCCCGCCGACTACCTCGGCCACCTGCACGGCGACCACCTCGAGTGGCTGCGCTCGCGGCTGTCGGTGCTGCTGGTCTGCGGCCAGGGGCAATGGGAGGACACCACCGGAGCCCTCGAGTCCACGCGGCGGGTGGCCGGCCTGCTCGCGGACAAGGGGATCCGGCACGAGCTCGACCTGTGGGGCCACGACGTGCCGCACGACTGGCCGTCGTGGCGCGCGCAGTGGGCACATCATCTGCCACGGTTTTGTTGAGGGAGGCGGCACGTGGCCGACGTCGAACACATCATCGGATTGCTGCTGGGCACGGAGGACGACTGGCCGCGCGCCTACGAGGCGCTGGTCGACCGGCTCGGGCCCGTGGTCGACGGATCGGGGCGCAAGCACCGGCTGAGGACGACCCGGGTCACCATCGAGCCGTTCAACCTGCGCGACAAACCCCGCCACTCGTTGGTCATCGACCGGCTCGCGTACTGGTACTACCACCCGCGCGAGTGGCTCAAGAAAGTGTCCATGATGGACGATGTCTACCTGCTCAACAGCCCGTTCACGTTCCAGTCGATGGAGAAGCACGCGGCCTACTGCGCCATGATGCGGCTCGGGCTCAAGGTGCCGGAGACCGTGCTCGTGCCCTACAAGCACCCGCTGGAGAACTCCCGCTGGGCCTACACCGCCGCCCGCTACAACCAGTCGTTCGACCTCGACGAGGTGGCCGAGCGGCTCGGGTATCCGCTGTTCATGAAGCCGTACGACGGTGGCGCCTGGGTCGGCGTCTCGAAGATCCAGGACAGCGCCGAACTGCACGCCGCCTACGACGCGTCCGGTGAGCGCCTGATGCACCTGCAGCAGTCGGTCGAGGGCTACGACGTGTTCAGCCGCTCGCTCTCGATCGGTCCCGAGACGATGGTGATGAAGTTCCGACCGGAACTTCCGATGCATGACCGGTACGCGGTGGAGCACGGCTTCCTGGACGCCGAGACGGGCGACGAGGTGGTCACGATCTCCCGGCTGGTCAACGCGTTCTTCGGCTGGGAGTTCAACTCGTGCGAGTCGCTGGTCCGCGGCTCCGAGGTGTTCCCGATCGACTACGCCAACGCCTGCCCGGACGTGGCGCTGACCTCCCTGCACTACTACTTCCCGTGGGCGATGAAGGCGCTGCTGCGGTGGACCACGTTCTGCGTGGTGACCGGGCGCCGGTTCCAGGTGGACCTGAACACCCGGCGGTACTTCGAGGTCGCCGACCGCACCGACCTCACGTACAAGGAAAAGCTTGCCGCCTATCGAAAGCTCGCCGACGAATATTTTGACACCGAACGATACGTCGACTTCTGCGCGTCCCGGCTCGGCCACGTCGACGAGTTGGTCTACGACTGGGTCGACTCGCCCGACTTCGACGCGCTCCTGGTCGACACCGTGCGCGCCACCTATCCGGCGAGCGAGCACGAGCGGTTCCTGGCCCACTTCCGCGGCCTGGTCGGAGCCTGGGTGGCCGATCAGGAGTAAATCGGTGGGAACGGCCCGTCCGGCATGGGACGCTGGGCGGGTCAACCACACCCGACGACAGGAGCGTGCAATGCGAGGCATCGAGAACTTCCGCCTATCCGCGCGAGTTTTCGAGGACGCCTCCGCTTATGCACACCGTCAACATCGGGATTCTGGCGCATGTCGACGCCGGTAAGACGAGCCTGACCGAGCGCCTGCTGTTCGACACCGGGGTGATCGACCGGCTCGGCAGCGTCGACTCGGGCACCACACAGACCGACTCCGGCGAGATCGAACGCCGGCGCGGCATCACGATCCGGTCCGCGGTCACCGCGTTCCGGGCGCGTGACCGCCAGGTCAACCTGATCGACACGCCTGGGCACCGCGACTTCATGGCCGAGGTCGAGCGGGCCCTCGCCGTGCTCGACGGCGCGGTCCTGGTGCTCTCCGCGGTCGAGGGCGTGCAGCCGCACACCCGGCTGCTGATGCGCACCTGCCGCGCCCTGCGCCTGCCCACGCTGCTCTTCGTCAACAAGATCGACCGGGTCGGCGCGCGCGACGCCGGGCTGCTCGCCGACATCCGCCGGTTGCTCACGCGGGCGATCGCGCCGCTGGGCACGGCCCGCGCGATCGGCACGGCCTCCGCCGGCTTCGTCGGGCACGCCGCCGGCGACGACTGGCTGCCCGTGCTGGCCGAGCACGACGACGCGCTGCTGGCCGCGTACGTCGAGGACCGCCCGGCGCCCGCGCCGGCCCTGCGGGAGGCGCTGCGCACCCAGACCGCCGCCGGGCTGGTGCATCCGCTGCTGTTCGGCTCGGCCCTGTCGGGCACCGGCGTCCCCGAACTGCTCGACGCGATCGGCGACCTGCTGCCGCCCGCGCCACCAGCCGAGCCCGCACCCCGCGCCCGGGTCTTCGCGATCACCCGCGGCCCGGGCGGTGCGAAGGTCGCGTACGCCCGCTCGTACGGCGGATCGTTGACCGCCCGGCAACGGGTGCCGGTGTTCCGCCGCACCGCGGACGGCCGCGTCGAGACCCACCGCGCCCAGCTCACGGGCGTCGCGGTGGTCGGCGACCCGTCGGCGTCGGTGTTGACCGCCGGCTACATCGCCGCGCTGACCGGCCTGCCGGCCGTGCGGATCGGCGACCAGATCGGAGCGCCCGCCGGCCTCGACTCGGCCGTCCACTTCCCGCGCCCAGGCCTGGAGACGGTGGTCCGCCGCCGCGACGACGGCCCGGCGGCCGAACTGCACGCAGCATTGCTCCGGATGGCCGACGAGGACCCGCTGATCCACACCCGGGTGACTGCGGCCGGCGAGACGGCGGTGCTGCTCTACGGCGAGGTGCAGAAGGAGGTGGTTGCCGCAACCCTGGCCGACAACTACGGCATCGCCGCCGAGTTCACCACGAGCCAACTCGTCCACCTCGAACGCCCGACCGGCGTGGGCAGTGCCCTGGAGATCATCGGCAACGGCTTCTTCGGCACGGTCGGCCTGCGCGTCGAGCCGGGCACCGGCATCGAGTACGACCTGGCCGTCGAGCTCGGTTCGCTGCCGCTGGCGTACCACAAAGCGATCGAGGATTCGGTCGTGCGGGCGCTGGAACAGGGCCTGTGCGGCTGGCCGGTGACCGACGTGCGGGTCACGCTGACCCACAGCGGCTACTGGTCACCGGTCACGGTGGCCGGCGACTTCCGGGACCTGACCCCGCACGTGCTGATGCAAGCACTAGCGGCGGCCGGCACCCAGGTCTTCGAGCCGTGCCACCACTTCGAGGCGGACGTCCCGGCGGCGGCCCTGGGCCCGGTCACCGGCGCCCTGGCCCACCTCGGCGGCCGCGTCGACGAGACGACCCCGGCCGGCGACACGTGGCGGATCACGGGCTCGATCCCGGCCCGCGCGGTGGCGGAGGCCCAACGCCGGCTGCCGGACCTGACCAACGGCGAGGGCCTCTGGACCTCGACCCCGTCGGGCGACCGCCCGGTGCGGGGCCGCCCACCACGCCGCGCCCGCACGGACGGCAACCCGCTGGACCGGGTCGAGTACACCCGCTGGCTGGCCCAGCGCGACCTGGCCACCAGCGGTCATCCGCGCCGGTAGACCTCCGTGACCCTGTTGCGGCAGGGGGCTGACGTCACTGTCCGCCTTGGCCGCGGCAGGTCAGTAGGTGAACTCCGCGCTCTTCGCCTCGCCGCGGATCGCGGTGCCGTCGTCGTCGTACACGCGCCAGGTCTGCACCAGGACGTAGCGCTTGCCGCGTGGTGGCGTGAGCTCGGCGGGGCCGCAGGACCGCTCGGACATCTCCGGGCCGAAGCGCAGCGCCTGGCAGTTGTGCGTCGCGCCGACCTGGTTGCCCGCCGTGTCCTTGAGGGTCAGCGTGATGTCGGCGAGGACGCCCTTCGAGCGCAGCGCGCCCGAGATCCGGATGCCCGGGCCCGTGCTGTAGCACGTGTTGGAGAACGCCGGCTGCAGGAACTTCCACTGGTATCCGGTGCACTTCGGCTCGCCGTACGCCGTCGGAAGGGGTTTGACCTTCGCCTCTCGCTGCTCCGGCTTCGCCTGTTCCGGTTTGGTGATCCGGTTGGCGGTCAGCCCGGCCGCCGCGGTCTCCGCCGCACCGCCGTCGCGGGCCGGTTTGGCGGCCTTGGCCTTCGGTGATGCCGACGGCGCGGAGGACGGTCGGGTCGCCTCGGCCTCGCCGCTGGTGCCCGGTCCCGGCCACTCGAACGCGACCAGCGCCACGGCGATCAGCACGAACGCGGTGACCACCGTGGTGATCGCGTGCCAGGCCGGCGCCCGGCCGCGGCGCTGCGTCGGGATCCTCGGCCGGGTGGTGAGCACCGACTGCATCGGCAGCCGGGGTGGCCTGGGCAGCGCGGGTGCGGCACCCAGCCGGACCGCGGCGGTGCGCAGCGCGTCGGCGAGCGCGGCCGCCTCGGGCCGGCGCCCGGGATTTCTGTCCACACAGGACGCGATCAGCCGCCAGAGCACGTCCGGGATGCCGGGGTTGCGGCGGGGCCGGGTCTCCATGTGCCGGCGGAACACCGATTTCGGCGTGTGCCCGGCGTACGGAGGCCGGCCCGTGAGTAGCTCGTAGAGCACCATCCCGAACGCGTACACGTCGGACGGCGGCGACGGGCGGGCGCCGTTGATGAGCTCGGGCGACAGGTAGTTCGGCGTGCCGAGCAGCGCGCCGGTGGTGGTCAGCTGCGGCGCGTCGACGACCCGGGCGATGCCGAAGTCGGTCAGCCGTACCCGTGGATCCGAGTCCAGCGCGTCCGGCGCGCCGACCAGGATGTTGTCGGGCTTCATGTCGCGGTGCACGACGCCGAGGCGGTGCGCGTGCGCGAGGCCGTCGGCCACCGCGGCCATCACCGTCGCCGCCGCGGCGGGTGTCAACGGCCCGCGGGCCCGCAGCACCCCGCGCATGCTGCCGCCGGGCACCAACTCCATCACCAGGCCGAGCGAGTCGCCGATGGTGAGCAGCTCGCGTACCGGCACGATGTTCTCGTGTTCCAGCGCGGCCAGGATCGCGCGTTCCTGCACGAACCGCATCACGGCCCTGGGTTGCGGCACCAGCTCTTCGCGGAGCAGCTTGACCGCGACCTCCTCGCCGGTGGCCTGGCTGCGGGCCCGCCACACCGTGCCGCTGGCGCCGGCTCCGATCTGTTCGAACAACTCGTAACAGCCGCCGACCACACGTGCGCAGGGTTTACCGGGCGCGGGGACGGGCTCGGGCGTCTCGGGGGGTTCTGACGTCACTTGACAGTCATACTCGTCTAATACTCGATATGCCGGAACACACCCGAAAAGTCCGATTGGAATCCCCTGAACGGAGGACGGGCCTCGGCTAGCCGGTGATGATGTTGACCGCGACGGCCAACACGATCGCGTTGTAGAAGAAGCTGATCACGCTGTGCACCATCACGTGGTAGCGAACGGTGCGTCCCTGCACCTCCACGTCGGACGCCGCGAACGAGACGCCGACCGTCACCGCGAAGTAGAGGAAGTCGATCATCCGGGGGTATGGGCACTTCGGGAACCGCCAGCCGGACCACTGCGCGTAGAACCGTGCGTACCCGACCTGCAACAGCAGCCACGCGCAGAAGGTGACGAACGCGCCGAGCCCCTGCACGAGCCCGCTGAAGTCGCTGTTCTGGTCGACCGCGAGCACGTCGAGCGAGGCACCGAGACCGGTGACGCTGGCCGCGACGGTGAAGAAGAAGCTGAAGCGGCGGCCCAGCAGGCGCGCGTTGACGCCGGTGATCGGCGGTGGCGGCACGTTGGGGTCCGCCAGCCGCTCCCGCCGGATCCAGATGGTGCCGACCAGCAGATAGGTGAACGCGAGCAGGCCCCAGAACAGCAGGAAGAGCACGACGACGGGCTCGCTCTCGCTGCCCGCGACGGTGAACAGCAACCCGCCGACCGCCAGGACGATTTCGACCAGGCGCGCGATCAGCGTGCCGGCCACCCCCACGAATCGGCTAACGCGCGGGTCGTTCCTGGGTTGCGTTGGGTTCCCATTTGTCCAAGCGGGTGACCGGCACCGTCGATACGGTCGGTCGCATGACCACAGAGCGCAACACCCGACCCGCCGACTATCCGGCGGCGATCATGCCGATGCTGGCGTACGAGGACGGCGTGGCGGCCATCAACTTCCTGCGGGACGCGTTCGGCTTCACGGAACGGATGCGGCTCACCGCCGACGACGGCTCGATCGGCCACGCCGAACTGGCTCTCGGCGACGCGGTGGTCGCGCTGGCGACACCGGCGGGCATCGGCTACGAGAGCCCGAAACACCACCGCGAACACTGCACGTCCGCGATGCGCTGGACGGAGCAGCCGTGGGTGGTCAACGGGGTGATGGTCTACGTCGACGACGTGGACGCCCACGCGGCGCGCGCGGAGGCGGCCGGTGCCGAGTTGCTCAGCCAGCCGCAGGACACGCCGTACGGCGTGCGCAGCTACCGGGCGGAGGACCTGGAGGGCCACCGCTGGATGTTCAGCCAGCACATCCAGGACACGAAACCCGAGGACTGGGGCGCCAGCACTCCCACCGAGTGACACGCCGAGAGCCAATGCCATTGCCGATACGATCATTGGTACTGTCCCCGGCATGACTGCGGCGATTTCCATCACTCTGGACGACGATCTCTCGCAGGCACTCAACGCGGCGGTCGGCGGCGGCAACCGGTCCGCGCTGGTCTCGGACGCCATCCGCGAATATCTCGACCGCCGCAACATCGCGGCCGCCAAGGCGTGGCACGCGTCGCTCGAGGGCGAGGACGCCGCGATGCTGGCCGACGTCGACGCCGCGTGGTGACACGGGGCGACGTCTGCGACTACACGATCGGCAGCCGTCGGGTCCGCGTGGTCGTGGTCAGCGCCAGCACGTTCACCGCCGACTATCCGGTGGTCGTGCTCGTGCACGATCGTGCGGACGGTGACGTTCCCGGGATCCTGCTACCGCTGCCCAAGGACATCGCCGGCGGCGGCACCGTGGACCTGTCGCGGATCCGTCACGCCGACCCGGCCGCGTTCGGTCATCGGCATGGCCGGGTCTCGGCGAGCCTGATGAACCAGATCGACCAGGGCCTGCGCCGGCTGCTCGGGCTCTGAGGAGCGTCAGGGGCGCAGGGCCGGCAGGTCGGCCAGGCGGCGGAAGGCCGCCTCGGTGGGTGAGCCCGGCTCGGCGCAGTAGACGATCATGCGTTGGTCGCTGTCGCTGATGTGCAGGACCTGGCACTCGAACTCGAGCGGGCCCGTGTCCGGGTGGTCGACCCGCTTCCGGACTCCGCGCCGCACGGCCACGTCGTGGGTGCGCCACATCCGGGCGAACCGCGGCGAGAGCCCCAGCAACTCGGTGACCAGCGCCTCGATGCCCGGGTCGCCGGGATAGCGGGCGTACGCGGCGCGCAGGTCGGCGACCGAGGCGGCGGTGAAGGCCAGCGTTTCCTCGTCGCGCCAGAGCAGGTCGTCGGTCGGCCGGCGGAACATCCAGCGGATCATGTTGCGGTCCTCCGGCGGGTACGCGGACTGGTCGCCGATGAACCGGGTCGCCAGCGCGTTCCAGGCGAGCAGGTCGTACTTGGCGTCGACCACGTACGCCGGGGTCAGTGGCATGGTGTCGAGCAGGTAGCGGACCGCCGGCAGCAGTTCGCGGCTTGGACCGGCCACCGCCGGCGGGGTCTCGCCCGCGATCCGGAACAGGTACTCGCGCTCGTCGATCGTCAACAGCAGCGCCCGGGCCAGCGCCAGCAGCACCTGCCGCGACGGTTGCGGGCCCCGGGCCTGCTCGAGCCGGATGTAGTAGTCGATCGACATCCCGGCCAGCTCGGCGACCTCCTGCCGGCGCAACCCGGGCGTGCGGCGCGGCCCGGTGCCGCCGCCACCAGGCAGCCCGACGTCGGCGGGGCGCAGCCGCTCCCGGCGGGTGCGCAGGAACGCGGCAAGCTCGCTGCGGTTGACCGTCACCCCTCAAGGTTGCCGCAACCCCCGCGCACGAGGGTGGTACGGCCGGTACCAGGCAACACCGGTCCTGCCGCGGTGGCGCGGGGGCCGCCAGGCTCGAGGGCATGACACAGATCGCATTGATCACGGGCGCCAACAAGGGCATCGGGTACGCGACCGCGCGCGCCCTGGGCGAGCGGGGCATGACCGTGCTGCTCGGCGCCCGCGACGAGAACCGCGGCCGGGCGGCGGAGAAGGAGCTGACCGCGGAAGGGCTGGACGCCCGGTTCGTCGCCCTCGACGTGACCGACGCGGCGACGATCCAGGCGGCGGCCGCTTTGGTCGAGGCGTCGTTCGGTCGGCTGGATGTGCTCGTCAACAACGCCGGCATCGTCCGCGCCGACGGCACCGCCGAGCCGAGCGCGACCACGATCGCGACGATCCGGGAGGTCTTCGAGACCAACGTGTACGGGGTGGTCACGGTCACCAACGCGCTGCTGCCGCTGCTGCGCCGAGCGCCCGCCGCGCGGATCGTCAACGTCTCCAGCGAGGTCGGCTCGATCTCGTCGATGACCGACCCCGAGAGCCCGCTGTTCGCGCTGACCTCCGTGCCGTACCCGGCGTCGAAAGCGGCCCTCAACATGATCACCGCGATGTACGCCAAGGAGCTGCGGGACACCCCGATCAAGGTCAACGCGGCGAACCCGGGCTACACGGCGACCGACTTCAACAGCCACCACGGCTTCCGTACGCCCGAACAGGCGGCGGCGGTCTGCGCGCACCTGGCGACGCTGTCCGCGGACGGTCCGTCGGGGTTGCTCTGGGGCAACCTGATCACCCTTGAGGGCGACCAGAACGGGGTTCTGGCCTGGTGATTCGCGGGTAAACAAGTGCCGTGGAGGCTTTCGTTTTCAACGCGTGGGCGTGGCGCCCGCCGGCGCTCGGCGGCGGCCACGACGAGACGACACCGGACCGCGGCCCGGACGACCCCGACCGGGACCGCGACCGGCGCCGCACGGTGGTGGCCGAGGCCGGCAGCGGCGGCCCCGGCTTCTCCCTGGACCTGACCGGCTACGCCGTGCGGGCGGTGGACGGCGAGATCGGCAAGGTGGAAGAGGCGAGCGACACGGACCTGGTGGTCGACACGGGCCCCTGGATCTTCGGCCGCATCGTCCTGCTGCCCGCGGGCGTGGTCGAACGGGTCGACCACCGGAACCGCACGGTCCTGGTCGACCGCACCAAGGACCAGATCAGGAACGCACCGGAATACGCCGACGCCCCGGACTACCGCGACCGCCTGGCGCACTACTACCGCGACACGTACCGGTAGAGACGCTCAGTAGCCCAGCCCGATCACGCGGCCGACGGTGTGTGGGTCGTCGAGCGCGACCATGATGGCGTCGGCCAGGTCGGCGCGGGAGAGCTTCAGCCCGCCGCGGACGTTGCGGTCCAGGGCGGTCCGGTAGGGCTTGCGCGGCCCGTCGGTGAGCTGCGGTGGCCGCAGCACCGTCCAGCGCAACTCGCTGTCGAACACGATCCGCTCGGTGCGGGCGAAGTCGGCGAACGGCTGCCTGAGCAGGGTGCTGCCGATCAGCGGCTTCAACACGTAGCGCGTGAGCGGTCCGTCGCCCGCGTCGCGCACGTGCCCGCTGCCGGTGACCACCAGCAGCCGCGCCGACGGGTTGTCGGCGCGCAGCGCGGCGACCGCGGCCGCCGCACCCCGCGAGCAGACGGTCGCCTGGGCCTTGGCCCGCGGCCCGAGCGTGTCGACGACCGCGTCCCGGCCGGTGACCGCCGCGCTGATCGACTCGGCGTCGAACGCGTCCGCCGTGACCACCTCGAGCCGCGGATCGGCCGCGATCGGCAGCCTGGCCGGATCGCGCACCACGGCGGTGACGTGATGCCCGGCGTCCAACGCCCGGCGCACGACGTGCTGCCCGGTCCCTCCGGTGGCGCCGAGAACGGTGATCTTCATGGCCGATGCCTCCCCGTGGTGGTTAGTAAACACTCACTTACCTCTAGGATGGTAAGCGCTCACTCACCTGTCAAGGGGGCCGCCCACGTGGGAACCAGAGACGTGATCCTCGACGCAGCCGCCGAGGTCATCCGCACGCGCGGCATGGCCAACGCGACGACCCGCGAGATCGCGAAAGCCGCGGGCTATTCGGAGGCGACGCTCTACAAGCACTTCACGGGAAAGGCGGAGCTGCTGGTGGCGGTGTTGCGCGAGCGCACGCCGGGCTTCGTGCAACTCTCCCGCGCGACCCACACGCTCGACGAGGATCTGACGAGCGGCTTGACCGCCATCGCATCGGCGGCGATCGCGTTCTACACGGACAGCTTCCCGATGCTGGCCTCGATCTTCTCGGACCCGTCGATCCTCACGGCGCACACGTCCGGGCTGCGGGAGGTGGGCGCCGGGCCGCACAAGGTCAACGAGTCGGTCATCGACTACCTGCGCGGCCAGCAGGAACGCGGCATGGTCCGCCCGGACGCCGACCTCTACGCGGCCGCCGGCCTGCTGATCGGCGCCTGCTTCCAACACGCCTTCCTGGGCCACATGACCTGGCCGGAGCGCCGCTCCGACGCGGAGGCGGCCCACGCCTTCGCCGCGCTGACCGCGAGATCACTGACTTAGGTCACGGTTCTTGGAAGTCGCGGTCCTGCCAGATGCGGCGGGCGCGGTAGTCCTGGACCTTGGCGATGTAGTCCTGGCTGTCCGGCGTGCGCCATCGCCCGCTCAACCAGCGACCGACACATCCCCACTGGTCGCCCGCCCGGTACGTCGCGCCCCGCTCCTCGCCGTTGAGCCAACCCTCGTAGCCCTCGAAGCAACCCCGCCAGATCGCGTACGCCAGGTCCACGTTCATCGCCGTCGAGCGGAGCACGCCCGGCCACGCCGACTTCTGGTACGGGTGCCGGTCCTGCAGGATGCCGAAGCTCTCCGGGCACCGGCCCGGCCGGCCGTCGGCGCCCAGGCCGTGGCCGGGTGCGCAGCGGCTCGCGTCGCTGCCGTAGTCACCGAGCGCCGGCTGCTGCCACCAACTCTCCACCGCGGCCTGCGCGAACACAAGCGACTCGTCGACGCCCCACTTGCACGCGGCCCAGCGCAGGATGTCCTTTGTGGATCCCGTGAAGGCCCCGTCCACCCGGGGTGCGATCCGGGCGTCGGCGCGGTCGTCGTCGAAGATGTCCGCGCCGATCCGGTGGCCCGTCGTCGAGTTGGCCATCAGGTTCATCCGCTTGGTCTCCGCCGACGGGCGGGCGCGCACCCAGGTCGCGCACTGTGCGCCCGTCGGCAGATCGGCTCCCGGCGGCAGCGTCACGAACCGTGCCGGCGCGGGCGGCGGCGTCGGTCGGGCGGTCGCCGACGGCGGCGCCGCGGGCTGCGACCAGCCGCCGTCCGTGTCGCTCCAGCCCGTGCCGGTGCGGCCGTCCGCTCCGCCGGGTGACCGGTCCGCGTGCGCCGCGATCGTGCCGACCAGCGTGATCGCCGCGGCCGCCGCGATCACCACGGCGATCGGCAAGCGGTGGCGTCGAATGCGTCGTCTCACGGCGAGCGACCGTAGGCGTACCCACCGCAGTCGGTCAACGATCCAAACGGACATATAACACAAGCCACCTCGATCGGGTGAGTGACGGACGAGATGTGCGACAGTCCACGTTAACCACCTGGCTCACTTCCCGCATGGCAACCGTGCACCACTTCACCAATGGCTGGTTGAACCCGGTCTTCGCGTACGCCGTCTCGATCGTCGGCGCGCTCGTCGGGCTCTACTGCACGGCCCGCGCCCGGCAGGTGCGCCCCGGCGCACCACGGGTGAAGTGGTTGACCATCGCGACCGTCGCGATCGGCGGTGCCGGCATCTGGCTCGCGCACCTCACCGCGATGCTCGGCTTCGACGTCGAGGGCAGCGCGGTGCGCTACAGCCCGGCGCTGACCGCGATCAGCCTCGCGTTCTCGCTCGCCGCCGTCGGGGTCGGGCTCTTCCTCGTCGGGTACGGCGACCCGTCCACCGCGCAGGTCCTCCGCGCCGGCGGCATCACCGGCGCCGGCCTGCTCGGGATGCACTACACCGGCATGGCCGGGGTCAACGTCGCCGGCGAGATCGTCTTCCAGTCGCGGCTCGTGGCGGTGTCCGCGCTGATCGCGGTGGTTGCCGCAACCGCGGCGTTGTGGTTCAGCGTCACGGTCGACGGCCGGCTGCCGATCGCCGGTGCGTCGGCGCTGATGGCGGCGGGCGTCTGCGGCATGCACCACGTGGCGATGGCCGGTGTCGGCGTCCGCCTCGACGAGACGGGTCTGACCCCGGTCACCGGCGTACGCCCGCTGGTCCTGATCGTCTCCGTGGCGGTGATCGCCGCGGTGACGATGACCGTGCTGGCGACGGTGGCCCTGCAGGCGATGACGACGGAAGAGTTCGCGGGCGAGGGCCCCGCAGCCGTGACCAAGCCGGAACCGGTGGGCCTCGCGGCCGCCGGCTTCGCGACGCCGGCAGGCGAACCCATCCGGCTGGACCTGCCCGTCACGCCGGGCCTGCGCCGCCGCGAGTCCCGCTTCCCCTACTGACGAGAGGTTGGGGGCCCCGGCTCGACACCGGGGCCCCGCCTGCGTCACTGCTGGGTCAAGCGCCACTGCTGGTTCGTGGCCGTGTGGCACGGCCACTGGATGAGCGGGGCGCCGTCGGCCGTCGAGTTCCCGTTGACGTCAAGGCACTTGCCGCTGTGCACCGCACGGAACTGGTAGACCCCCGACGACGACGCGACCGGGGTCCACGCCTGGTTCGTCTGGGAGTTGCAGGTCAGCTGCACCACCGCGGCGGCGTCCGCGGTCGAGCCGCCCGACACCACCATGCACTTGCCGCTGTGGACGGCCTTCAGGTAGACGTTGCCGCCACCCGCGTCCACCGCCTGCCAGCGCTGGTTGGCGCCGCCGGTGGCTCCCCACTGGTGCACGACGGCGTTGTCGGCGGTCGAGACACCGTTGACGTCCGCCAGCTTCCCGCTGTGTTGCGCGGTGAGCGTCCACGTGCGCCCGGCGATGCCGCCCGCCGGCGCCGTGCCGACGCCGTTGCCGCCGAAGGTGAAGGAGTCCACGTCGAAGTTGTTGTTCGCGCTGCTCTTGAACACCATGTAGAGCTTGTGCGTGCCAGACAGCGCCGCGACGTTGACCGCGGCCTGCTGCACGTACGTGTCCCAGCCACCCGTTGCCGCAACCGGGTTCGTGGCCAGCAGCGTGCCCGTCGGCGAGTCGGCCCGCAGCTCGATGCTGCCGCCGCCCGTCGGTGACGAGATCCGGTAGCTCACCGTGGTGATGCCCTGCAGGCTCATCGGGTCGAACATGATCCAGTCGTTGTTGCTGACGTCGCCGATCCGGCCGCCGCTCTCCGCACCGCTCTGCGCGACGATCCGCGTCCCGGACTGCGCCGTGTAGTACTCCGCCTGCTTGTGCTTCGGCTGCAGGATCGCCTTGGCATAACCGGTCAACCGCGCCACCGACCCGTTGCCGTTGTCCTGATAGCGGGCGTTGAGCACGTAGAACAGGTTGGCGCCGTCGGGATGGCCGCCGAGGTTGCCGGTGGACACCGTCCCCGAGCAACCGGGCAGGTCCGTCGTGCCGTGCTCGTGGTCGTCGTGCCCGAGGGCCGGGTTCGTGAACACCTGCTGGCAGTTGATCGTGCCGTCCTGGGCGTCGGTGACCGACACCGAATAGGCCACGTTCTGCCCGAAGTCGAGCATCCCGCCGTTCGGCGGCCCGGTGACGGTGACCACCGGCGCGTTGTTGCCCACCGTGATCGGCACGTTGGCGAACGACGACCGGCCGGTGTTGTCGGTGACGGTCAACTTCGCCACGTAGTTGCCGTTGGCGGTGTACGTCTTCGACGGGTTGGCCGCCGTCGAGTCCGTGCTGCCGTTGCTCTCGAAGTCCCAGGCATAGCTGATCGTGTCGCCGGTGTCCGGATCGTGCGTCCCGGCGCTGGAGAACTGCACGGTCAACGGCGCGAGACCGTTCGTCGGCGTCCCAGTCGCCACCGCGACCGGCGCCCGACCACCCTTGACGTAGTCGATCCGGTAGAGCCCGGAGTCGTTGTTGCCACCGCCGAAGTTGGCGCCCCACTCCAGCAGGTAGAGCGAGCCGTCCGGCCCGAACCGCATGGCCATCGGCTTGTTGAAGAACTCGCCCGGCAGGAACGGGTTGATCTTCACCAGCCCACCGGCGGCGTCGAAGTGGATCTCCTGTACGTAGTTCCGCGACCACTCGTAGAAGAAGTGCACGCCGTTGTAGTAGGGCGGGAACTTCGTCGTCGACGTGCTGGCCGCGTTGTAGCGGTAGACCGGCCCACCCATCGGCGCCGCACCGCCCGCACCCATCTCCGGGAACTGCGGCGACGCGCCGTACCCGTACCAGATCTGCGGTTGCACCAGCGTCGGCAGCACCCGCAGCCCGGTGTTGTTGGGCGAGTCGTTGACCGGCGCGTTGCAGTTGAACTTCGCGCCGACGACACCGGTGTCCGGGTTGTACGGCGCGTAGGCCTGGTTGTCGCCGTGGCAGAAGGGCCACCCGAAGTTGCCGGCCTGCTTGATCACGTTGAGCTCGACCAGCCCCTCAGGCCCCCGGTTGGTCGTGGGCGCGCCACGGTCGGGCCCGTAGTCGGCCAGGTTCAGCCACCCGGTCTGCTTGTCGACCTCGAACCGGAACGGGTTCCGGAAACCCATCGCGTAGATCTCGGGCCGGGTCTGCGCGGTGCCGGGCGCGAACAGGTTGCCACTCGGGATCGTGTAGGTCCCGTTCGTCTCCGGGTGGATCCGCAGGATCTTGCCGCGCAGGTCGTTGGTGTTGCCCGCGCTGCGTGCGGCGTCCAAGTTGGACTTGCCGGGCCGCCAGTCCAGCGGCGCGTAGCCCTGCCACGCCGGATCGAGGTTGGGCGGGGTGTCGTCGCCGGTCGACAGGTAGAGGTTGCCGTTGGGCCCGAAGGCCACGTAGCCACCGGTGTGCCCCGGCTCCGGGAACGTCCGGTCCCGATAGGCCGGCACGGACAGCAGCACGACCTCGCTGGCCAGGTTGACCGTGTCACCGCTGACGGTGAACCGCGACAGCCGGTTGATGTCCGTCGCGGAGGACGACGGCGAGTAGTACAGATAGATCCAGCCGTTGGTGGCGAAGTTCGGGTCCAGCGCCATGCCGACGAGCCCGTCCTCACCACCGGTGTAGACCGACAACGTCCCGGCGGTCACCGTGCTCTGCTGAGCGGGCTTGAAGATCTTGATCTGCCCGGCCCGCTGCACGTAGAAGACCCGCCCGTCCGGCGCGATGTCCAGCGCCATCGGGTCGACCGTGTTGGAGTCGAGGCTGACCTTCTCGAAGTTGCCCCACACCGTGCCACCGCAGTCGCCGGGCAGGTTGCCGGCCGCGTACCGGACCCCGCCGAGGATGTGGTTGCGGAAGTTCGTCTCGCTGTACGAGGCGATGTCGTGCCCCATCGCGGTCGCCCACACCTTGCCGCCCTCGACCTCGCGGCACCAGGAGATCGGGTGGTCGATGCCCATCGCGTCGGCGCCTGGGTTGTAGGTGCGCTCGTCGGCGGTCACCAGCACGTGCACGTTGCCGCGCGCGTTGACGTCGAAGTTGTACCACTCCTCGGTGCGTTGCCAGTTGTCCGGCAACCCCGCGGTCGACGGGTGCGCCTTGTCGGCCACCCGGGCGAATCCCTGCAACGAACCCGGTGAGTGCGACGGCATGTGCGCGCCGCCGTTGATCGTCTGGTCCCACCACGGGAACGTGGTGTCGATGCCCATGTCGGTCGCGTTGTGGATCGCCACGATCCCGTTGCCGGCCCGCAGGTAGTTCTGCACAGCCGTGCGTTGCGCGTCGTTGTCGAACACCATGCCCGAGGTCTGGAACATCACGAGCACGTCGTACGTGTCGAGGTTGGCGGTGTTGAGCACAGTGGAGTCCTCGCTGAACACCACCTCGAAGTTGTTGGCCGCGGCGAGCTGGTTGAACATCGTGACGCCGGCGGCGATCGAGTCGTGCCGGTAGCCGGCGGTCTCGCTGAACACCAGGGCCCGGAAGGCGGGCGCGGCCTGCGCGGGAGCTTGGACGATGCCCAGGCCGAGCAGGGTGGCGGCGATCGTGAGCAGGCTGAGGACAGGTCTGCGGCGGCGCATGCGAGCTCCTTCTCAGATGCCGTGCGAGGGCGTGCGGGAGGGCTTGCGGTGCAACGCGTCCGCCGAATACGCGTGCCGTCTAACATCGACGCGGATGAGTTTGACTCGTTTCAGGTCGCGGCGTCAACGCGGGCAGCCGTACAGGTAGATCAATCAATGCCGAACTGTGATCGTGTCTGGCCCGTTACGGTCTTGATCCGTCCGTGTTCGGTTGCTTACGATTCGACGCCAAAGCGCTTTCGGTTCGCCCAGCAAAAGCTCGCCCTCGGCTGACGAAAGTCCCGGTGATCGCATGGATTCAACCGAACCGCCGGAAGCGCTCCTGGCGATGCGCGGGGTCGGCAAGTCGTTCTACGGCGTGCCGGTTTTGTCTGATGTGGACGTTGACCTCAAACCCGGCGAAGTGCACGCGGTCGTCGGCGAGAACGGCGCCGGCAAGTCGACGCTGATGAAGATCGCCTCGGGCGTCTACCAGCCCGACGCCGGCACGCTGCACGTCGACGGCCAGCCGGTCGCCCTGCACAACCCGCGCGCGGCCCAGGCGGCCGGCATCGGGATCATCCATCAGGAGTTCAACCTGCTCCCGGAGCGCACGGTCGCCGAGAACGTCTTCCTCGGTCGCGAACCCATGCGCCGCGGCCTGGTCGACCGCCGGACGATGCGGGCACGCACGAAAGAGCTGCTCGCCTCGGTCGGCGCCGAGTCCGTCCAGCCCACCGACCGCGTCCGCCAGCTCGGCATCGCGCAGCAGCAGGTGGTCGAGATCGTCAAGGCGCTCTCCCTTGACGCCCGCATCCTGATCATGGACGAGCCGACCGCGGCGCTCGCCGACCACGAGGTCGAGCTGCTCTACGCGCTGGTCCGCCGGCTGCAGGCCCGCGGCATCGGCATCCTCTACGTCTCGCACCGCCTCGCCGAGGTGTTCGACCTGTCCGACCGGATCACCGTGCTCAAGGACGGGCGCCGGGTGACCACACTGGACACCCGCGACGCGACCCCGGAGGCGTTGGTGCGGCACATGGTCGGTCGCGAGCTGGCCACCTACTACCCGCCGAAGGCCGGCGCCGGCGGCACGGCCCTGGTCACGCTGACCGGTGCCGGCAACGCTCGCGTGCGACCGCTCGACCTCGAGCTGCGCGCGGGCGAGGTGCTCGGTGTCGGCGGCCTCCAGGGTTCCGGGCGTTCGGCGCTGGCCCGCGCGCTGTTCGGCGTCGAGCCGTTCACCACCGGCCGGATGGTGCTCGACGGCAAGCCGGTGCGGCCGCGCTCGCCTCGACAGGCGGTCCGCAACGGCATCGCGTACGTGACCGAGGACCGCAAGGCCGACGGCCTCGCGCTGAGCCAGTCGGTGCTCGACAACGCCCTGCTGGCCAGCCGCGCCGTCCGGCCGCGCTGGTTCGGCGGCGGCGCCCGCACGACCGGCGTCCGCGCGCTGCTCGACGCGGTCGAGGTGCACGCGGCCGGGCCCGACCAGGAGGTCCGCTACCTGTCCGGCGGCAACCAGCAGAAGGTGGTGCTGGCCCGCTGGCTGGCGATGGCGCCGCGGGTGCTGCTGTTCGACGAGCCGACCCGGGGCATCGACGTCGGCGCGAAGGCGGCCATCCACGAGCTGATCCGCGATCTGGCCGGCAAGGGCGCCGCGGTCCTGATGATCTCGTCGGAGCTGCCCGAACTGCTCGGCATGAGCGACCGGATCGTCGTCATGCGCGACGGCACGCTGGCCGGCGAACTGCCCGGCAGCGCGAGCGAGGAGGCGGTCCTGAGCTTGGCGACCGGCACACCCCACGAGGTCACCGCATGAGTACGCAGGCTCTGACCAGGCCGAGGATCGACTCCACCAATGGCGTCTGGCTCGCGCTCGGCGTCACGCTCGTCGTCGGCGGCATCCTCGTCGCCACCGACGGCGGCTCGCTGTTCAGCCAGAACAGCACGGTCAGCCTGCTGCAACGGGCCGCCGGCCTCGGGATTGTCGCGGTCGGGCAGACGTTCTGCATCCTGGCCGGCTCGCTCGACCTCTCGGTCGCCTACGTCATCAGCCTCACCTCGCTGATCGCCGCCGAGACCATGGCCGGCAGCGACGGCCGGGTGCTGCCGGCGGTCCTCGCCGTGCTCGCCGTGTCGGCGGCGATCGGCTTGGTCAACGGCCTGCTGATCACCAAGTTGCGGATCAACGCGTTCATCGCGACGCTCGGCGTCGGCCTGCTGATCAAGGGCTACCTGGAGCAGGGGTACGCCGGCCCGGCCGGCGCGGTGCCCGTCTCCTTCCAGCACCTCGGCTACGACCGCGTCGGCCCGGTCCCGGTCGCGTTCCTGCTCTTCATCGGCGTCGCCGCGGTGGCGTGGGTGGTGATCAACCGCAGCCGGTACGGGCACCACCTGATCGCCACGGGCGGCGACCTCGACGTGGCGCGGCTCTCCGGCGTCCGCACCGACCTGGTGCTGATCCGTACCCACGTGATCTGTTCGATCTGTGCCGGCATCGCCGGCCTCTATCTGGCCAGCCGGCTCGGCGCGGGCGCACCCCGGGTCGGCGCCGAGGGCGGCTACGACCTCGAGTCGATCGCCGCCGTCGTGCTGGGCGGTGCCGTGCTCGCCGGCGGCAAGGGCGGCGTGGCCGGCACGGTCGGCGGCGTGCTGCTGCTCGCGGTCATCGACGGCATCTTCAACCAGTTGGCCGTCGACCCGTTCTTCAAGCAGGTGGTCCGCGGCGTCGTGATCGTCGCGGCGGTGGCGATCTACGCGCTGCGCCTGCGTGGCCGGAGGGCGGCGCGATGACGACGGAGACGATCGCACCCACCGCCCAGGCCCGCCGCGGTCGCTGGGGTGCTGGCAGCATCTGGCCCGTCGTCGTGATCCTCGTGCTGCTGCTGGTCGCGATCGGCATCCGCCAACCCGAGTTCTACGACCCGCCCGCCCTGCTCGCCTTCCTGAAGCGGTCGGCGCCACTGATCATCCTGGCCGCCGGGCAGTATTTCGTGATCGTCGCCGGCGACTTCGACCTCTCCGTCGGCTCGCTGGTCACGGCCGAAGTGGTGATCGCGGCCCGGCTGATCGACGGCGACCCGGCCGCGACCGGGCCGGTGATCGCGCTGGTGCTCGGCTTCGGCCTGCTGGTCGGCCTGGTCAACGGCCTGGTCAGCACGCTGCTGCTGGTGCCGTCGTTCATCACGACGCTCGGCATGTACCTGATCCTCGTCGGCGCGGTCTACACCTGGACGGGCGGCTCGCCGCGCGGCGCGCTCTCCGAGGAGTTCCGGATGTTCGGCCGCCGGGGCATCGAGGGCGTGCCGTGGCTGGGCGAGATCCCGTACGCCGTGCTGATCCTGCTGGTCCTGGCCGCCCTGGCGGTCCTCGCGATGCGCTCGGACTTCGGCAAGGTGCTGCTCGCCGTCGGCGACAACCCGCGTGCCGCCCGGCTGGCCGGCGGCCGGGTCGCCGGGGTCCGCACGGTCGCTTTCGTGATCAGCGGCTGCTGTGCGGCGGTGGCGGCCGTCCTGCTCGGCGGCTTCGGCGGCGTGAGCTTCCAGGTGGGAGCCGGGCTCGAGTTCACCGCGATCACCGCGGTGGTGCTCGGCGGCGTCGTGCTCGGCGGCGGCCGCGGCTCGGTCGTCGGCGCGATGCTCGGCGCCCTCACCTTGCAGACCCTGTTGACCCTGCTCAACCTGCTCGGCGTCGCGGGCGCACTGGCGTCCGCGGTGCAGGGCCTGATCATCCTCGCTGCCGTGGCCATCGGCGGGCTACGGGCACGCACCTGAACGCACCGACCCCAAGGAGGAGAGTTGCGAACAAGAACAGGTAGCGCCCTGGCCGCACTGGCCGGCACCGCCATGATCCTGGCGGGCTGCGCCAGCGACGTGCCGGCCGCCAACCCCAGCGCGAGCGGTTCCGCGGCGGCCGGCGCCGGCACCGGTGAGACGTCGTCGTTCTTCGTGCAGGCCGACTACGACAACGAGATGGGCCTGCGCAGCGCGACGGCGACCGGGCCGGCCGACAAGCCGTGGGAGCAAGCGCTCAACCCGACGAACGCGGACACGGCCAAATACAAGAAGGCCGGACCGTACAACCTGTGCTTCTCGAACGCGGGCGTCGGCAACCCGTGGCGGCAGGTCGGCTTCAAGAACATGCAGGCCGAGGTGAAGCTGCACCCGGAGATCAAGTCGTTCCAGGTGACCGACGCGGAGAGCAAGGACGACAAGCAGATCTCCGACATAACCGACCTGCTCGGCAAGGGCTGTGACGCGCTGATCGTGTCGCCCAACACGACCGCGACGCTGACCCCGGCCGTCGAGCAGGCGTGCGCCAAGGTGCCGGTGATCGTCTTCGACCGCGGCGTGAACACCAAGTGCCCGGTCACGTTCATCAACCCCATCGGCGGGTACGCGTTCGGCGCGGCCGGCGCCGAGTTCCTGACCGAGAAGGTCAAGCCCGGCGGCAACATCCTGGCGCTGCGCATCCTGCCGGGCGTCGACGTGCTAGAAGCCCGCTGGGGCGCGGCCAAGGTGGCCTTCGACAAGTCGCAGCTCAAGGTCGTCGGCGTCGAGTTCACGGACGGCGACGCGGCCAAGACGAAGACCATCGTCTCCAACTATCTGCAGCGCTTCGGCACCATCGACGGCATCTGGATGGACGCCGGCGCCACGGCGGTCGCGGCGGCGGAGGCGTTCGAGGACGCGGGCAAGCCGTTCCCTGCCATCGTCGGCGAGGACCAGCAGGACTTCCTGCGGATGTGGCAGGACAAGAAGCTGACGGCGGTGGCGCCGACCTATCCGACGTACCAGTGGCGTACCCCCGTGATCGCCGCCTTGAAGATCCTCAAGGGCGAGCCCGTGCCGAACCCGTGGAAGCTGCCGCAGCCGACGATCACGGACGCCAACCTGGCGCAGTTCGTCGACCCGAGCATGCCGCCGTTGCACTACGCGATGTGCGGCTGCAGCGACCTGCCCGGCTATCCGGGCGACTGGGGCGGTAAGTAGACCGTGTTCGAGATCGGTGCGAACCCCTGGATCTGGACGTCCCCGGTCACGGACGAGGCGCTGGCGAAGCTGGTGCCCCGCATCGCGGCCTGGGGCTTCGACGCGATCGAGATCCCGGTGGAGAACCCCGGCGACTGGTCGGCGCCACGCACGCGCGACCTGCTGGCCGACCACGGCCTGACCGCCGCCGCGGTCCTCTCGGTCACGCCGCCGGGCCGTGACCTGGTCAACACCGATCCTTCTACGGTACGGGCGACCCAGGACTACCTCCGCTCCCTTGTGGACGCGGCGGTGGTCCTGGGCGCACCCAGCGTCTGCGGCCCGGCCTACGCCGCGGTGGGCCGGGTCTGGCGGATGCTGCCGGCGGAACGGGCGGCCTGCTACGCGTCGTTGCGGACGGCGCTCACGCCGGTGGCCGACTACGCGGGCGCCCGCGGGGTCCGGATCGGCCTGGAGGCGCTGAACCGCTACGAGACCTCGGTGGTCAACACGGTCGAGCAGACCCTGACGGCGATCGACGGCCTGCCGCCGAACGTGGGCATCATGCTCGACAGCTACCACATGAACATCGAGGAGGCGGACCCGTTCGCGGCCATCACGGCGGCCGGTCCGCGCCTGGTGCACGTGCAGGTGAGCGGCAGCGACCGCGGCGCACCGGGCGCCGACCACATCGACTGGCCACGCTGGCTCGCGACCCTGTCGGCAACGGGCTACCGCGGCCCGATCTGCATCGAGTCGTTCACGGGCGAAAACGAAACGATCGCGGTGGCGGCGTCGATCTGGCGCCCGTTCGCCGAGTCCCAGGACGCCCTGGCCACCAACGGCCTGCACTACCTGCGCGAGGTCTGCGCGGCGCTCTGAGCCGCGAGATGTTCCTGGAGACGCAGGTGCCGAAACTGATATTCCGCCCCGACCTGACGCAGGACGCCGCGGGCATGTGCGTCGTCCAGAAAGCGGAACAGCGTCAGCGGTAGCCGGCCGAGGACCACCAGCAGCAGGAGTGCGAAGCCGAAGCGGCCCCAACACGACGCGCTGGAGACCAGCACCACGGCAAGGAGGAAGCCCATGGCGAATCCGCGCTGGGTGAACCCCGCGATCGCCCCGCCGACGGTGACGCCGGTGCACGCCGCGAGCGCGACGGCCAGCGCTACGTTCCGATCTTCCCGCATGGACTGTCGCGGGCTCACCAACTCGCTCGCGCCCGGCAGTATCGCGAGCCCCAGACACAGACCGAAGACGAAGCCGAAGACGACGTAGGTCGCCACGTCGCTCGGACCAGGATCGCCGAGACCGGCATCGAGCACGCCGAGGACCAGCGCGCTCAACAGACCTCCGACGATCGCGGCGACCATCAGGCCCGGTTGCACGCGAATGCGGCGCGGTCCGGTCACGAAATACCACGAGACGAGATTCGCGGCCAGTGCCACCGCAGTGGTGGCGACCGGGATGTAGGGCCAGCCGAGATCGACCCCGAATCCCGGCACCGAGCTCAGACTCATCCCGACCGAGATGTAGTCGAACCCTCCGAGAGCAAGGACCGCGCTCGCGGTCAGGCCGATTGCGACGGACCAGACCAGCAGGAAGACGGACCCGTGCACTGGCACCGCCGCCGGCAGGCGCCACCATGCCAGCTCGGAGGTGTTCCGGTCGCGAAGGTGCTCGGCGAGCACGCGTAGCCAACTGATCGCCTTGTCCGGCGAATAGGGTCGTGGTGGCCGGTGCTCGTCCGGTGCGGCCGGCCGCGTGCGGTAAACGGTGGGCAGGTAGCCCGCGATCAATTGTTCTTCGATGGCGGCCGGGTCCGCGAAGCCGACGAGTGTCGCCGGGTCGGCCCGTGGGTCCGCATAGACCGTCCGCGCGAGATAAACCATCAGTGGCGTCGCCAAGGCGCGGGCCAGCGGACCGGACGGGTCGGTCGTGAGCGACGCGACGACGGGGTCCCAGCGCCGTTCCGCGGCGATCTGCCCGGCCCGCAGGTATGCGGCCGCCTGTGCACCCGCAACCGGCTCGACCTCGACCACCGCCGCTCGGGCAAGGGGTGTCCCGGTCGCGCCGATGAGGCTCTCGTACTCCTCCGCCCGGCAGGTCACGACCAGTGGCCGGTCGGCGGTCACGGCATGGTTCAGGGCGATCAGCGCGGATGGGAGCATGCGCTGTGGAATCTCGTCAAGGCCATCCAGCACAGGCACGAGGCGACCACTGGTGACGAGCCGACCGGCGGCGTCCCTACCCAGCCGCGGGTAAAGGTCCGCGAGCCGGCGCGCGAGCCAGGTGTCCAGGTGCACGGCGGGGTCCCACGCCGACATGTTGAGCAGCACCGGCACCGCGTCCGCGGTCTGGTTGTCGGCAAGGAGTTGGCGCACCAGCAGCACCGCGAGCGAGGTCTTGCCCGCGCCGGGCGCCCCGATGATGACCAGCTGCCGCGCCGGAAGCTGGCGCCACGCCGACGCTACGGTCGTGACGTCGCCGTGCAGTCCCAGTCGCGTCGCTCGGCCGGCGGCGGGGCCGAGGATGTCCGCCGCGGACGGGGAGACCGGTCGTGGGGTCGACGCCCAGCGCACCGCCAGCGGCTCAGGATGGATCAGCCCTCGGTTGCGCGCCTCCCGGTCCCACTGGCGCCGCACAAGCGCCGCGAGCTCCGCGGCCGCACGGTCGAGCTGCGCGTCCGACCTGGCGTCCGCCGCGCCCCGTCGGGCCATCAGCGTCAGCGCGATGGCCGCGGCGCTCAGCACGGCGCCGACGATGCTCGCGATCTTGTCGCCAGTATCCAGCCCACCCAGCATCCCGCCAGAATGCCGCGCGGCAGGCCACCTTGGTACGGCTGACCGCACCTTCGAGGGGTAGCTGGCCGGATGGAAAGCAGGCAATTCCCCCGCCAGGCTGAACGGCATGAAGAAGACGCTGGCAGTCATCGGAATCGTCATCGGGGCCTACCTGATCGCGCGGGCGGCGATCGAGCCGTTCGTCATCGACTTCGGTGATCCCTCGACCTACGAGCGGGACTGGGGTGGGCCCGGTCTCGCCGGGGTGCTGGCCGTCCACTGCGGACCCGGTGTCATCGCATTGATCGTCTTTGCCGCCCTGCTCGCTCGGCGGCGTGCCCGGAAATCCGCTGTCACCGGCTGACCCACCCGTGGGAGGGTGGTTCGATGGCGGCCGAACCCCTGGACATCGCCTGTGACGAGTCCGGCTACGAGGGCCAGCAGCTCGTCTCCTCCCCGACCACGGTCTTCGCGCACGGCAGCGTGCACCTCACCCGCGACGCCGCCGCCGGCACGATGGCTGAGCTGCGGGGGCGGATCCGGTCGCCGGCCACCGAATACAAGGCCAACCACCTCCTCCGCGAGAAGCACCGCGCCGTCCTGGTCTGGTTGCTCGGGCCCGGCGGCCCGGTGCACGGGCGCGCCCACGTCCTGCTCGTCGACAAGCCGATGTTCCTCGTCCGCACGCTGCTCGACCAGCTCGTCGACGCGCCCGAGCGGGCCGCGACGTTGACCGTCACCGACGAGCCCCGCTGGCGTCGCTTCCTGGTGGCGGGCAACCAACTGCTGCGCACCCGGGAGCCGCTCGACCCCACCGCGGCCGACGCGCTGTTCTGGTCGATCGACGACCTGCGCCGCACCGGCGTCCCGCCGGCCGCCGACGAGACGCTGGCCCTGCTCGCCAAGAGCCGCGCCCGGGCCGACGCGTTCCTCGACCGGCGGCGGTCCGATCCGCCGGCGTTCGCGCCCGTCGACCTGTTGGCGCCCGCGATCGTGCACACGGTCGGCCATTGGGGGCCCGTGCGGATCACCCACGACTTCCAGAGCACGCTCACCCCGGCCCGGGTGGAGTGGCTGCGCGCCGAAGCGCCCGACCTGGTCAGCCTCACCCTGGTCGACTCCAACGACGACCCGCGGGTGCAGGTCGCCGACATCGTCGCCGGCACGGTGCGGGTGATCGCCGGCCGGGCCGATCCCGAGCTGGCGGAGCTCGCCGCGGCCTACGTCTGAGCGGCGGCCGCCCTCGCCATCGCGCCCTGGTAGATCGGGCCCTGGACGTAGCGGCTCGGCAGGGCCGCCAGCGCCGTCCGCAGGGCCCGGGCCGACAAGCCCGCGGTGAAGCCCTCGATCGGCAGGCCGAACCCGCCGTAGAGGCGCCGCGCCCACGTCGGCAGCAGGCCGAGGGCCGTCGAGGCGACCCCGAGATAGAGCAGCCGTGGCCCGCCCAGCTCCAGGCCGAGCCGCACGGCGGGGTTGAGCTTCCACGGCACCGGCGGGGCGGTGAGGAAGACCAGTGCCTCGGCCGAGTCGCGGGTGACCCGCAGCTCCGGCTGCATCGACTCGTAGTAGGCGGCGACCTCGGCCGCGGACGCGGGCACGGTCGCCGGGTCGAGGCCGGCCAGCTCGGCGACCCGGCGCTGCTCGTCGTAGTAGGTGTCGACCTCGGCGTCGGTGAGCGGCACCCCGGCCTGGCGGGCGGTGGTGATGAACGACTCGACCTCGGCGACGTGCACCCAGCGCAGCAGGTCCGGCTCGTCGATCCGGAACACCTCACCGGTGAAGGGATCCCGCGCCCTCATCCGGGCATGCAGCGCGCGCAGCCGGCGGCCGGCCTCCTGCGCCTCGGCGGTCGTGCCGTACACCGCGGTCGCGACGTAGATCGACGTGCGGACCAACCGGCCCCACGGATCGTTCTTGTAGTGCGAGTTCTGCGCCACTCCGGCCATCGCCCGGGGGTGCAGGGCCTGCAGGTAGAGGGAGCGGAGACCGCCGACGAACAGGATGGGCTCGGCGTGCACCCGCCAGGTCACCGTGCCGGGCCCGAACAACCCCAGATCCGCCATGCCGTCAAGCCTAGTTAGTCGTCGGCCTGGTGCTCCTGGCACGAGGGGCAGAGACCCCAGAAGGTCACTTCCGCCTCGTCGACGACGAAGCCGCCCGCGCCGACCGGGTCGAGGCAGGGTGCCGAGCCGTGCACGCAGTCGACGTCGCCGATCGCGCCGCAGGCCCGGCAGACCACGTGGTGGTGGTTGTCGCCGGCCCGCGCCTCGAACCGGGCGGGGCTGCCGGCGGGCTCGATCCGCCGGGCCAGGCCGGCCCGGGACAGCGCGCCGAGCACGTCGTACACCGCCTGCGTCGACACCGAGTCGAGCCGCGTGCGCACGGCGGTGGCGATCTCGTCGACCTCGAGGTGGCCGCCGGCGCCCAGCACCTCGAGCACGGCGAGCCGCGGCCGCGTCACCCGCATGCCACGGGATCGCAGCAGGCTCGCGCCACGCTCCTCCGCCGACTCCGACATGCCGCAATGGAAGCACGCAACCTGGAAACGTTCAAGATACGGCGAGTTCAGCGGCATTTCGATCAAGCGATGAACCGAACGCCACCGGCCTCACGTGTCCCGAACGTAAGGACTGTTCGGCGCCGTACGCTGACACCGCATTCCCTCAGGAGGCCGCATGCTGAACAACATTCTGGGCATACCGGCCCACCCCTTGATCATCCACGCGGCCGTGATCTTCATCCCGCTGCTCTGTCTCGGTGCGATCGTGTACGCAGTGGTGCCGCGGTTCCGCGGCAAGATCGGGTGGGCGGTGCTGGCCCTCGCGGTGATCGCCCCCATCGCCGCCTGGCTGGCGACGGAGTCCGGCGAGAACCTGCGCGAGCGGCTGATCGCCGCCGGCTTCTCGCAGGACATCATCGACAAGGTCAACCAGCACCAGAGCTACGGCGACAAGACCTGGTGGTTCACCCTCGCGCTGGGCGTCGTGACGCTGGTCATGCTGTTCATCACGAACGGCGTCCGCCCGGTGCCGCAGCCGCCGATCTGGGTCACGCTGGCGGTCAGCGTCGTGGTCATCGCGCTGGCCGTGGTGACCGCGATCTACGTGTTCCTCACCGGCGACAGCGGCGCCCACGCGGTCTGGGAAGGCGCCGTCCCCTAATCGCCTAGAACAGGACCCGCGAGCAGAGCAGGCAGGAGAGCACGACCATCACCGCGGCGGCGACCAGGCCGACGCCGTACGTGAGCGTCCGTGCGTCCTTCTCCTGTGCCTCGATCTTGTCGATGTCCTGCGGCGCGAGCTGGCGGGGTGGCGGCGGCTGCAGATAGGTGGGCGGCCGCCACCCCGCCGGCGGCGGCTGCGTGGGCGGCGGACCCGAATAACCGGTCTGGGGTACGGCCTCGCCGGTGCCCGCCGGTCCGGGTTCGCCACCGGGCTGGGGTCGCTGCCAGTTCGGGTCGTCGTACGTCACGGCGAACGACGCTACCGAACGCGCGGGTACGCTGCCTGCGTGAACCGCGTGGAACCGCCCGCCGCACCGGAAGACGACCGTCCCGTCGACCTCACCGGTGACGAGTTCCTGCTCCCCGAGCAGACGTCGGACGACACCGACCGCGGCTGGGGTGAGCGATCCGACACCAACGACGAGCGGCTCTGGGAAGACCGGCCGCCGCACTGGGGTTGATGTTGTCGCTGGACGAAGCCGCGTCCGATGCCGCACTATTAGCACTCGGATAGGCTGAGTGCCAAGACTCGCAAGATCCGGAGGAAGCCGTGCCGACCTACCAGTACGCCTGCACCGAATGCGGACACAACCTCGAGGCGGTCCAGTCGTTCGCCGACGAGCCGCTGACCGTGTGCCCGGAGTGCGAGGGTCGCCTGCGTAAGGTCTTCAACTCGGTCGGCGTGGTGTTCAAGGGCTCCGGCTTCTACCGCACCGACTCGCGCAACGGCGCCACCGGCAGCGACAGCAAGGTCACGTCCGAGTCCAAGACCGAGACCAAGTCCGAGTCGAAGACCGAGACCAAGACCGAGTCCAAGCCGAAGGCAGAGCCGGCCAAGGCCGCGACCCCGTCCGCGTAACCGCGCTCACAGCCGCGTCAGTCCGCCCGCCGGGGTGATCACCCCGGTCACCCGCTGGTCGTGCGCGGCTTCCGGCACGCGGTCGACCAGCTCACCGTCGTGCAGCAGCGCGACCACGGGCACACCGGCGGGCACGCGGGCCAACGCCCGGTCGTAGGAGCCACCACCGCGCCCGAGCCGCATCCCTCTCCGGTCGACCGCCAGCGCCGGCGCCACGATCAGCCCGGCCCCGGCCACCGCGTCCACGCCCAGCCGCTCGCCCGCCGGCTCCCGCAGCCCGCGCCCGGCCGGCACCAGCGTGCCGGTGAAGGCGGCCCAGTCCAGGTCGTTGTCGGGCCGCAGCACCGGGAGCAACAGTTCGGCCGGCTCTTCCAGCGCGGACCGCAGCAGCGCCGCCAGGTCGGCACCGCCGGGTTCGCCGGCGATCGGCACGTACGCGCAGACCAGTCGCGGCGCGCTCGCCCGGACCAGTTCGGCGAGCACCGCCGCCACCGCCGAAGCCGCCGTGACCTGCGCTTTCGCGGACAGCGACCGGCGGCCGGCGAGCACCGCGGCCCGCATGTCAGCCTTCGTCGTCCCGCTATGCGATAAATCCGGCACGCAACACTCCCGACCCTCAGCCGGTTAGACCCTCGATGGGCACACCGCTGCCGAGCATGGCAGACGCCGATCTCGGCGAGGTCCACACCGGTCGAAGGGGGAGTTGTGACGCTGCGCGGGCGGCTGACCGCCGCGTTCCTCGCCGTCGTGTTGGGACCGGTGCTGCTCGGGGCCCTCTTCGTCGGGGGCACCGTCGCCGCCGTCGGCCGGGACCGGGCCGCGGACCAGCTCAGCGTCGCGGCCACCGCGGTGCGCACCTCCGTCAGCTCCCTCTGCCAGCAGCTCCAGGCCGCCGCCGACGCGGTCGCCGTCGCCACGGACCCGGTCCGGCAGACCGACGTGGCCAGCCAGGTGGTCGCCCGCGGCCTGGCCTCCGGCGTCGTGGTCGAGGGCGCCGACGGCGTACCCACGCTGCGCACGCCCGGTGCACCGCGGCGGCCCTGGGCCGACTGCGCGCAACCGTCCGCGGACCCCGGCCCGTTCGTCGGGCTGGCCGTCCGGATCGAGGCCCGGGACGCGGCCGGCGTGCCGCTGGGTTCGGTCTGGGCCACCCACGACCTCGACGCGGCCACCGTCGGCCGGCTAGCGGGCGCGTCCGGCACCGCGGTCACCCTGCTCGGCGGCACACCGCCGACCGCCGTGCACAGCACGGAGTCGGCGGGCACGCTGGCCGCGGTGGTCGCCGCGGCTTCGGGGGTACGCGGTGACGCGGTCGCCGAGACCACCGACGGGCGGATCGTCCGGCGAGTCGGCCCGGCCCCCGGCCAGCCGCTCCCGCTGGTGCTCTCGGTGCCGACCGGTCAGGCGCAGGGCCTGTACGGGCTGCTCGTCTGCACCGTCGTGCTGGCCGGCCTGTTCGCGGTGAGCGCGGCCTGGTGGCTGGCCCGGTCGACCACCCGCCCGCTGGCCGAGCTGGCCGCCGCGGCCGACCGGGCGGCCGGCGGCGACCTGGCGGCGCGGGTGCCGGTGCGCGGGCAGGACGAGGTCGGGCGGCTGGCGGTCGCGTTCAACCGGATGACCCGTGAGACACAGGCATACGTGAAGGCGCTGACCACCAGCCGCGACCAGCTCCGCGGGCACCTCGCGGTGCTCGGCGACACCCTGTCCAGCACCCACGACCTGCAGCGGATCCTCCAGGTGATCCTGGAGACCGCCGGGGCGGCGACCGGCGCCAGCGGCGGCGTCGTGCTGCTGCTCGACCCGGCCACCGGCACGCTGGTCGGCCAGTGCGGGCTCGGCGTCGAGGCCGCCGGCCGGCGGGTGCCGCTCGGTGCCGGGCTGCTCGGCGGTGTCGCCGCGACCGGTGTGCCGCGCCGCGGGCGCGTCGACCGGGACGGTCCACCACTGTCGCCGTTCGAGCCGGCCTGCCGCACGTACGTCGCCGTGCCGTTCAACGTCGCGGGACCGCCGGCCGAGCCGGTGCCGGGTGTGCAGCCGCCCGAGCCGACGACCGCGTCCGGTGTGCTCGCGCTCTACGACCGGCTGGGCCACGACGAGTTCGACGACGCCGACGTGATCACGCTGCGCACGTTCGCCGGCCAGGCCGCGATCGCCGTCGACAACGTCCGGGTCCACCAGGAGGCGCAGCGCCTGTCGCTGACCGACCCGCTCACCGGGCTGTGGAACTACCGCTATCTCCGGGAGTCCATCCGGCGCGAGGTCGAGCGGGCGAGCCGGTTCGGCCGGATGCTCGCGGTGCTCGCCCTCGACCTCGACCGGTTCAAGGAGGTCAACGACACGTACGGGCACGCGGCCGGCGACATGGTGCTGGTCGAGTTCGCCCGCCGGATCCGCGGCGTCGTGCGCGAGGTCGACCTGGCGTTCCGGCAGGGCGGCGAGGAGTTCGTCGTGCTGCTGCCCGAGACGGACGCCGACGGGGCCGCGATCGTGGCGCGGCGGCTGGGCGCCGCGGTCCGCGACGACGTCTTCGACCTCGAGGGCGCCGGCGGCATCGTGGTGACGGTCTCCATTGGAATCGCGGTGTTCCCTAGCCATGCGGCCACCGCGCAGGCGGTGCTCGACGCGGCCGACGACGCGCTCTACGCGGCGAAGGCGGCCGGGCGCGACGGCTTCCGGACCGCACCCGGCGGCGACCCGGTGATGGCCGAGATACCGGTGGCATCGGCGGCGGTGACCCCGACGGACAACCAACCCCGAGCGGGGATCCGACCTGCTGGCGGCGCGTCAAGCGGGACGCAGCCACCGCGACAGACGAGGGGCGGATAGTCTCGCGGAATGTCGGACGAGCCAGCGACCTCACGACCGCCATCCCCTTCGACCGAACCGCGTCGGCGCGCGGTCAAGGCGGTCATTCCCGCCGCCGGTCTCGCCACCCGGTTCCTGCCCGCCACGAAGGCCGTACCCAAGGAGCTTCTGCCTGTCGTCGACCGACCCGTCCTGCAATACATCGTCGAAGAGGCGGCCGCCGCCGGCATCAAGGACATCCTGTTGGTGACCGGGCGCGGCAAGACCTCGATGGTCGACCACTTCGACCGGCAGCCCTATCTGGAGAGTCGGCTCGAGGAGAAGGGCGACGCCGAACGCCTCGCCGCCGTGCGCCGGCCCGCCGAGCTGGCGGAGATCTACACCTGCCGCCAGGGCGAGCCGCTCGGCCTCGGGCACGCGGTCGGCATGGGCGACTCGCACGTCGGCCAGGAGCCGTTCGCGGTGCTGCTCGGCGACGAGTTCGTCGACGAGACCGAGCCGCTGCTGCCGTCGATGCTCGACCTCCAGGCGCGCACCGGCGGCATCGTGCTGGCGTTCCTCGAGGTGCCGCGCGAGGAGGTCAAGCGCTACGGCATCGCCTCGGTGGCGCCGGCCGAGGACGACCTGGTGCCGGGCGCCGAGGTCGTCCGGGTCACCGGCCTCGTCGAGAAGCCGTCGCCCGAGGAGGCGCCGAGCAACCTCGCCGTCCTCGGCCGCTACGTGCTGCCCGGCAAGATCTTCGAGACGCTGCGGCACACCAAGCCCGGCAGCGGCGGCGAGATCCAACTGACCGATGCGATGCAGGCGCTGCTCGACGAGGGCACGCCGGTGCACGGCATCGTCTACCGCGGCACCCGCTACGACACGGGCATGCCGCTGGGCTACCTGCAGGCCGTCGTGCAGATCGCATGCCAACGTGAAGACCTGGGTCCGGCGTTCCGGTCCTGGCTCGAAGAGTTCGTTCAAGCGGGAGGAGTCGGCTCATGACGCAGACAGCCGACGCGGAAGTGGCAGCCAGAGAGCTGACCTCGCTGGCCGACTATCTCGGCAGCGCGCTGCGGCGGCTGCGGGCGTTGCCGCCGCTCGACCTCGAGCTGACCCAGGCGTACGGCAACGTGCTCGCGCAGGACGTCCTCGCGCCGCATCCGTTCCCGGCGTTCGACCTGGCCTCGATCGACGGCTACGCGGCCCGCTGGGAGGACGTGTGCACCGCGGGCCGCGGCGCGCCCGTGCGGCTCAACGTGATCGGCGACCTGTCGGCGTCGAGCTGGCGGCCGGTCCGGCTCACGCCGTCGACCTGCTTCTCGGTGGCCGCCGGCGCGCCGCTGCCCGGCGGCGCCGACGTGGTCGTGCCGATCACCTGGACCGACCAGGGCATGGCGGCGGTCGAGATCTTCCAGCCGCCGAAGCGCGGCTCCGGCCTGCGCCGCGCCGGCGACGAGCTCGCCGCGGGCTCGGTGCTGGCCCGCGCCGGCTCGACGATCACGCCGGCGCTGGTGGCGGCGTTCGCGGCCACCGGCATCGGGCACGTGGTGGTCCGGTCCAGCCCGCGGGTGGTCATCATCGCCACCGGCGACGAGCTGGTCGAGGTCGGCCGGGGCAGCCAGCCCGGCCAGGTGGTCGACGCCAACTCGCACGCGCTGGCCGCGGCGGCGGCCGAGGTCGGTGCGCTGGCCTACCGCGTCGGCATCTGCGACGACGACCCCGAGGGGTTGCGCGCGTTGCTGGAGGACCAGACGCTGCGCGCAGACCTGATCCTGACCACCGGCGGCACCGGCACCGGCCCGGGCGACATGGTGCGCCGCATCCTGTCCCGCCGCGACGGCGGCCGGGCCGGACCCGTGGCATTCACGGAGGTCGCGCTCTACCCTGGCACCACGCTCGGATTCGGCACGGTCGGTGCGGAGGAGGTGCCCGTGGTCTGCCTGCCCGGTGACCCCGGCGCCGCGTTGATCGGCTTCGAGGTGCTGGCGCGGCCGGCGATCCAGCTCCTGTCGGGCGCCGAGCCGGTGTTCCGGCCCAGCGTGCGGGCCCACCTGCTCGACACGGTGACCTCGCCGGTCGGCCTGCGCGAGTTCCGGCCGGCCCACGTCGCCGAGCGCCGCGGCGGTGGCTACACGGTGCAGCCGCTGCACGGTGGGCCGTACACCCTGTCGGGTCTGATGGAGGCCAACGGCCTGGTCGTGCTCGGCGAGCGGGTGACGGCCGCGGCGGCGGGCTCCACCGTGGATGTTCTGCTGCTGGACCGACGCAGGTGATGCCGTTCGGCGCCGCTCCGGGCTGGCCCGCCGTCCTGCGCGACGGGCCGGTCGTGCTGCGCCCCTACCGTCGCTCGGACGCCGGGGCGTGGTCGGAGGTGCGCCGGGCCAACCGGGCCTGGCTGGCGCCGTGGGAGCCGTCGGCGCCCGGTGACTGGAACGAGCTCAACTCGATCGCGGCGTACCGTTTCGTGCACCGCGACCAGCGCAAGTCGGCGCGGCGCGGCGAGAGCATGCCGTTCGCGATCTGCCTCGAGGACCGTTTCGTCGGGCACATCAACCTGGGCAATGTCGTACGCCGGGCGTTCTGCTCCGCGTACGTCGGCTACTGGGTCGACGGCCGGGTGGCGGGCCGCGGCGTGACCCCGACGGCGCTGGCGCTGGTGGTCGACCACGCGTTCCGGCACGGAGGCCTGCACCGCATCGAGGTCAACATCCGCCCCGAGAACAAGCCCTCCCGGCGCGTCGTGGAAAAGCTCGGTTTCCGCGAAGAGGCGTACCACCCGCGCTACATGCACATCGACGGCGCGTGGCGCGACCACATCGGATACGCGATGACCAGCGAGGAGGTCGCGGCCGAGGGCGGGCTGCTCGCCCGCTGGCACCGCGTCCGCACGACCGCATCCTGATCTTGACCGAGTCGGCGCGTTGCGCCACATTGTTCGGTAGCCGCCCGTAACCTCGAATTACGAACGTACGGCAACCTCATCAATCCGCATGATCGGGTTGTCACTCGTATGACGGGAGGGGTGAGGGTGCCGACATCGGTGCTCCTCGCCGTCCTCGCCGCGGCCGGGCTGCTCGCTCTGGCGCCGGCCCTGGTCCGCCGGTATGACGCCACCGAGCGATTGGTAGCGGAGAGGGCGTCGCCGACGGCGCGGGTGTTGTCACGCCGCCGCCGTCGCCGCACCGTGCCCGGCCGCCGCCCGATCCGCGGCGCCCGGGCGGTGCTGCCTCCCCTGCGCCCCGAGGTCCCCGTGTCGGCACCGCCGGTGTCGGCACCACCCGTGTCAGCGCCGCCCACGTCGCGGCGCGCCCCCCGCCTGCGTGCGGTCCCGCCGGGCGTCATGGCCCGCCCGGCGCGCCGCCGCCCGCTGCGCCGTCACCCGACGGCGGTCTACCGGCGCCGCCGGGTCCTGGCCGCCCTGCTGCTGCTGAACCTGGTCGAGCTGATCGGGGTGTTCCTGGTCGGCCCGGGCTTCTGGGTGGGCGTGGCGGTGACCGGCACCCTGCTGCTGGTCTACCTGGGCCACCTGCGCAGCCGAGCGCTGGCGGAGCGGGCCCGCCGCCGCCGGATGGCCCGTCGCGCGGCCTGGCTGGCGGCGCGCCAGGCCGAGGTCCGGGCGGAACAGGCACGCCGGGCGGAGGCCCGGCGGGAGCAACAGCGCCGCCTGGCCGCCCAGCGCGAGGCGGTCCGCCGAGCGGCGATGGGCCTGGACCGCCCGGCCGACCTCCCACCGGCGGCGACGGGCTCGGTCTCCTACCGCCGAGCGGGCGGGTTGCGCGGGAGCCCGTACGAGACCCGACGGAGCAACACGGCCTAGGGTCGGTTCGCTGTCCGGTGGTGGCACCTGTTAGCCTTATCGCCGGTTCGCTGGACGTGATCCAGCGGCGGGGCTGTGGCGCAGACCGGTAGCGCACCTCGTTCGCATCGAGGGGGTCAGGGGTTCAAATCCCCTCAGCTCCACCATCACTGGACGCCCCTCGGCGTGTCTGGTGCACATTGAAAAACCCGGCCCCACGAGGGGAACCGGGTGGTATATGTCGAGCACTATATCCGCCTTGAGCGTGACCGGGCAACCCAAACCTGGCTACCAGCCGGCGGGCCTGACCAACGAATTAACGGGATTGCTCAGCTGACAGGCGCGGAGGTCGGCATCCGTCAGTTGTTGCCACCAGTGGCCGCCCACGCCTTGCGTCGGATTTCCGCGGAGGGCGCCGGCCAACTGGTTCTTCGACGGGTTGATCAATCCGATCGGCACTCGTGATCGGGCGTAGGAGACCGGAAACTTCAGGTCGCTGTCGTTCGAGATCACCATTGCCGCGTCGACCCGCGACGTGAGCACATCCACGAGCAGATGCGAGGCGACGTTTACGTCGGAGCCCTTCTCTTCGCGATGGGCGAACGAAACCATGAACTGAGCGTCTGGCACCGGGCGCCCGTGCCCGTCGCGGATCATGACCGGCCAGGCCGCGTTCACGATCTGCGGACCGCCCTGCCGGCTGGGCGCCTTCACCGCGAGGGGTGCGGTCTTGACGCGGGACACGTAGGTGCCGTACTCGATGTGATCGACGCTTGCGGCAGCGACGACCGCCTTGAGATAAACCTGTTGATCGGTGAAGCCCGACTGGTTGCTGGCGGCGTCGATAATCGCGGTGCAGTAAACAACTCGTTCTATCGCCGCGTTGGGCCAGCTTGATACGCGTCCGACAACGCGCTCGGCAAGCGCGCGGATGTCGAGCCATCGCCAGCCGGGCGTGCTGCGGCCGCAAATGCCGCGGGCGCCGTAATAAAGGTTGTATCCATCGACGTAAACACCGACGCGCACTGGCGAACGGTAGCAGCCGAGTCACCATGTCGGTGCCCGCGATTGTGCCGTCTGGTGAATTCGTCGGCGTGCCTCAGAGCAGGGTGAGTTGCTCCGGCTCCGGTGGCTGCTCCGGCAGTTGGCGCGGCTCGAAGTTGTCCTGGCGGTCCAGGCCATACCGGCGGGCCGCCTGGCGGACTCGGGCCGTGATCTCCCGCTGGTATTCCTTCGGCAGGTAGGAGCCGCCCCGATAGAGCGCCCGGTAGCGCGGCACCAGGTCCGGGAACTCGCGGCCCAGCCACTTCGCGTACCACTCCCGCGTGCCCGGGCGCAGGTGCAGGGCGATGCCGGTCACCCCGGACGCGCCCGCGGCGGCCGCGGCGGCCACCGCCGCGTCGATCGACTCCTCGTCGTCCGTCAGGCCCGGCAGGATCGGGGCCACCAGGACGCCCACCTTGAAGCCCGCGTCCGTCAGGCGGCGCACCGCGTCCAGGCGGCGGCGTGGTGACGGCGTGCCCGGCTCGACCCGCCGCCACAACTCCTCGTCGACGAAGCCGATCGAGTAGGACAGGCCCACCGACGTCACCGACGCCGCCTGTGTGAGCAGCGGAAGGTCGCGCAGGATCAGCGTGCCCTTCGTCAGGATCGAGAACGGGTTGGCGAAGTCGCGCAGGGCCGACAGGATCTGCGGCATCAGCCGGTAGCGGCCCTCGGCCCGCTGGTAGACGTCGACGTTGGTGCCCATGGCGATGTGCTCGCCGCGCCAGCGGCGGGCCGACAGCTCCTTGCGGACCAGCTCGCCCGCGTTGACCTTGACGATGATCTTGCTGTCGAAGTCGTGGCCCGCGTCCAGGTCGAGGTAGGTGTGCGTGTTGCGGGCGAAGCAGTTGTGGCTCACCACCCCGTTGGCGATGAAGTCGCCCGTGCCCGTGGTGATGTCGTAGAGCGGCAGGTCGATGCCCAGCGGCTCCACTTTGAGCACGTCCAGCGGCACGTTGGACTTGAGCGCCAGGCCCTCGATCGAGCGCTTCGACGTGGCCGCCGGGTCGGTCAGGTGCAGGAACCGCAGCCGGGCCGCCAGGCCGCCGACGACCCGCACGTACCAACCCCGCCCGCCGCCGCCCGTGCGCCGCACCACGAAGTCGAAGCCCAGCGCACGCAGCGCGGCCGCCGCCTCGTCGATCGTCTCCCGGTCGATGCTGCCGATCCGCAGCGTCGTGCCGTCGTGCGAACCGGAGGCGTCGAAGACGCCGGCCAGGAAACCCTTGCGCCAGTCGTCGCTGAGCACCGCGGGCGCGGCGATCCGGCCCGCCGCGGCCAACCGCGCCACCGCCGGCGGCGCCTCGGCGAGATAGCGACCCGTGCGGCGCAGCGGCTCGCGGTCGGTGACGCTCGCGTCACCCCGGCTCATGCCGCACAGGTAGCCGGCCCGGTAGTCGGCGGTGTCGGCCGGCGCCGGCGCGAACCGGCCCACGCCCATCAGCTTGTTGCCGCTGGTCAGGTGCGGGCGCTGGTCGGCGCCGCCCATCGTGCCCGTGACGTGCTTCCAGCCCCGCTCGGTGAGGAACCGGTGATCGCCGCTGGCCACCAACTCGGTGCCGTCGGCCAGGGTCACCCGGTAGGCCGGCTTCGTCGTCTGCCAGTGCGCGAGCACCTCGGTCACCACGTAGCGCCGGTAGGTGCCGGACCGGACCGTCCCGTAGATCCGGTCGCCGACCACCAGATCGCGCAGGGCGCGCGTCCGCCCGTCGGCCAGCAGGATCTGGGTGTCACCGGCCAGGCAGTAGGTGCAGGCGTGGCTGCAACCCCGATAAGGGTTGATCGTCCAGTCGAAGCCCATCCGCGAGTTGCCGGGCACCTTGTTGATGATCGACTTCGCGCGTACCTCGTAGAAGGTCATGCCGGCGAAGCCCGGCGTGTCGAAGGTGCGGGCTACTGCGCCGGGCAGCGCCAGCGGCAGGGGTGGAGTCGCCGGCGCCGCCCGGTCAGGGACGACCGAGGCGGGGAGAGCCGACAGGTTGTCCCAACGCATTACCCGATTCGAACACGTGTACGAGCAAGATTGCAAGCACCCAGCTCACAGATGCGAGCAGGGCGCCCCCGGCAACCGCCGGTGACGCCCTGTCCGAAGGGGCTCAGTGCTCGTGGGAAGCGTGCTCCGCGAGCTGCTTGCGTACGTCGTCCATGTCCAGCGCCTGAACCTGGGAGATCAGCGACTCGACCGCGGACTCGGGCAGCGCGCCCGGCTGCGCGAAGACGATCACGCCGTCGCGGAGCGCCATCAGGGTCGGGATCGAGCGGATGTCGTACCGGGCGGCCAGCTCGACCTGGGCCTCGGTGTCGACCTTGCCGAACACGATGTCCTCGTGCTTCTCGCTGGACCGCTCGTAGACCGGCGCGAAGCGCAGACACGGCCCGCACCAGCTGGCCCAGAAGTCGACGAGAACGATGCCGTCACCGCCGGTGACCTTGTCAAAGTTCTCGGTGGTCAGCTCAACGGTCGCCATGGATCACTCCGATCGGAACTCGTTCGTGCCTCACCCGAGGCATCCGTCGGGTTAAACGACGCAAGCCCCCGCGCCATTCCCGGGCAAGACACCACAAGGACCAAGATCTTGATCGCGTACGGTGACGGGAGCGTTTCCATATCGCGGTGCCCATCCCGCCGCCGTTATCCCCGCTCCCCCAGCCAGTCAAGGGAAAACGGCACGGGTGACGAACAGTTCGAAAGTAGATCACTCTTACGATACGTAATGTTGCAGAACGATAACGGGTGACCCCCGTCACTTCCCGAAGGGTTTTCCGGTACCGGTTGGTCCGGCAAAATCGTAAGGACAAGCGTGGGCGGCGGGTGCCGGGGAGGGCCCCGCCGCTCATTGCGTCTCCCGCCGTTTTGCCGGCTTTTGCCCGCCTGTCAGCGCAGCACACCGGTTATGGTGCGCACATGCGGTTCGGGCGCTACTACGAAGAGTTCGAGGTCGGCGACGTCTACCGGCACTGGCCGGGCAAAACCGTCACCGAGGCCGACGACCACCTCTTCTGCCTGCTGACGATGAACCATCATCCGCTCCATCTCGACGCGCACTACGCGCGGACGGCGACCGAGTTCGGCCGCAACGTGGTGGTCGGCAACTACGTCTACTCGCTGCTGCTCGGCATGTCGGTCGCCGACGTCAGCGGCAAGGCGATCGCCAACCTCGAGGTCGAGTCGCTGCGCCACGTGGCACCGACCTTCCACGGCGACACCATCTACGGCGAGACGACCGTCCTCGACAAGCGGGAGTCCGGCTCGAAGCCCGACCGCGGGGTGGTCGCGGTCGAGACCCGCGGCTACAACCAGGACGGCACGCTGGTCTGCGTCTTCCGGCGCAAGGTCATGGTCCCCAAGCAGGGGCTCGCCGCCGGCGCCGACGGACGGGACCCGGAACGGCCGAGCTTCCCGGAGCCGGCGAGCCGGTAACCCC
>NZ_BONC01000006.1 GCF_016862515.1 Asanoa iriomotensis | reverse complement strand
CCGGCTTGTGGCGGCCCGCCGACGGTGGCCCCGACCGGCGTTTCTCCGGCTGGTGCTCCTGCTGCTTCGAGGCACCCAGCGTGACGCCCTCCGCGCTGGGCTTGCGGTCGGCGCGCCGGGCCTCGCGAGCCAACTGGCGACGGCGCCGGTTGTCGCCTTCCATTTCTTTCGGAGCCATGGTTTGGCATGCCCCCTGCTTCCGGAGCTACACCACCCGGATCATGCGCTTTCGACTCACTCGTACCGCGAGTCCCGGGTGACGCGCGCGACGGTTTGCCGGCCCGGTGAACGGGTAGGCGCCGCGCAGCGCGGTTTCGACCCGAGGAGGGTGAGATGTCGACCGGTTTCTGGGGTAGTGGGCCATTCGGCGGCGACCCGTTCGACGAGTTCATGGCCCAGTTCCTGTCCCCCGGCCAACCCCGGGCCCGGCTCGATCTGGGCAAGGTGATGAGCCAGGACGCCCGCGAGCTGTTGCAAGCGGCCGCCGGCGAGGCCGCCCAGCTCGGCAGCACCGACCTGGACACCGAGCACCTGCTCTGGGCGATGACCCAGAAGCCGCCGCTCAACGAGTTGCTGTCGCGCGCCGGCGCCGATCCGGCGACGCTGGCCGGCGAGATCGAGCAGCGCGACCGACGCGGCGGTGCGGTCGAGGGGCCACCGTCGCTGACCCCGGCGGCCAAGCGGGCGTTGCTGCAGGCGCACCAGATCTCGCGGCGGCTCGGGTCCTCGTACCTCGGTCCCGAACACATCCTGTTGGCCCTGACCCTCAACCAGGAGACGGAGGCCGGCCGGCTGCTGGCCATGCACGGGATCAACCCGGAGTCGCTGCAGGCGGCCGCGCGGCCCGGCACCGCGGCCGCGCCGGGTCGCGCACCGCAACAGCCCGACACCGGCACGCCCACGCTCGACCAGTACGGGCGGGACCTGACGGCGCTGGCCCGGGAGGGGCGGATCGACCCCGTGATCGGGCGGGCCGACGAGATCGAGCAGTGCGTCGAGGTGCTGGCCCGGCGCACCAAGAACAACCCCGTGCTGATCGGTGAGGCCGGCGTCGGCAAGACCGCGATCGTGGAGGGCCTGGCGCAGCGGATCGTCGACGGCGAGGTGCCGCGGACCCTGGACGGCAAGCGGCTCGTGCAGCTCGACGTGACCGGGCTCGTCGCCGGCACCCGCTACCGGGGCGACTTCGAGGAGCGGCTCAAGAACCTGCTCGACGAGGCGCGTACGCACAGCGACGACCTGATCGTCTTCATCGACGAGATCCACACGGTGGTCGGCGCGGGCGCCGGCGAGGGCGCGACCGATGCGGCGCAGATCCTCAAGCCGTCGCTGTCCCGCGGCGAGCTGCACGCGGTCGGCGCGACGACGCTCGACGAGTACCGGCGCTACATCGAGAAGGACGCCGCGCTGGAGCGACGATTCCAGCCGATCCTGGTGCCGGAACCGAGCGTCGAGGACACGATCGAGATCCTGCGCGGCCTGCGCGACCGCTATGAAGCCCATCATGGCGTACGTTTCACCGACGAGTCGCTGATCGCGGCGGCCGAGCTGTCGGACCGTTACCTGTCGGACCGCTTCCTGCCCGACAAGGCGATCGACCTGATCGACCAAGCCGGCGCCCGGGTGCAGCTGCGCAGCCGCTCGGTGGCCAAGGACGAGCGCGAGCTGGAGCAGCGGATCGACCAGCTCTGCCGCGACAAGGACCAGGCGGTGGCGGCCGAGCTGTTCGAGCGGGCGAGCGAGCTGCGCGACGAGGTCGCGTCACTGCGCAAGCAGAAGGAGGAGCGCGAGGGTTCGCACGGCGCCAACGTCCCGCAGGTGACGGCGGAGGACATCGCCGAGGTGGTCTCGCGCGCGACTGGCATTCCCGCCCGGCAACTGTCCGAAGAGGAGAAGGAGCGACTGGCCAATCTGGAGCAGCGGCTGCACGAGCGTTTGGTGGGCCAGGACGAGGCGGTACGCGTGGTCGCGCAGGCGATCCGCCGCTCGCGCACCGGGCTCGGCGACCCGAACCGCCCGATCGGCAGCTTCCTGTTCCTCGGCCCGACCGGCGTCGGCAAGACGGAGCTGGCCCGGGCGCTGGCGGAGACGCTGTTCGGCAACCAGGAGAAGATGATCCGGCTGGACATGAGCGAGTTCCAGGAACGGCACACGGTCAGCCGCCTGGTCGGCGCGCCGCCCGGCTACGTCGGCTACGAGGAGGCCGGCCAGCTCACGGAGGCGGTGCGGCGCAGCCCGTACGCGGTGATCCTGCTCGACGAGATCGAGAAGGCGCATCCCGACGTGTTCAACCTGCTGCTGCAGGTGCTCGACGACGGCCGGCTGACCGACAGCCAGGGCCGCACGGTCAACTTCAAGAACACGGTGCTGATCATGACGAGCAACCTGGGCTCCGAGCTGATCACCGCGGAGCAGCCGTCGGTCGGCTTCGCCACGGCGGGCAGCGGCGACGCGGACCGCGACCTGCGCGACCGGATCACCCGGCGGCTGCGCGAGGAGCTGCGCCCGGAGTTCCTGAACCGGATCGACGAGATCGTCATCTTCCGGCGGCTGGACCCGGAGCAGCTCGTCGCGATCACGGACCTGATGCTGGAGCAGACCCGCCGCCGGATGCACGGCCAGGACATCACCGCCGAGTTCACCCCGGCCGCGATCCGATGGTTGGTGGACCGGGGCTACGAGCCGGCGTACGGCGCACGCCCGATGCGCCGCACGATCCAGCGGGAGGTCGACAACCGCCTGTCGGAGATGCTGCTCGACGGCCGGGTATCGCCGGGCCAGAAGGTCACCGTGGACGAACGCGACGGCGCGCTGGCGTTCGACGTGTCGTCGTCGGTCGCGGCCTAGAGCGTTGCGCCGCCTGGGTTGAATGGGGTCATGACCCTGTCCGACAGCGCGGCCAACCGGGATCTCCTGACATACCTGTGTGCCCGCGCGACCCGCGGCAGCGGCGGACCGTATGAACAGGACGGTTGGGAGCTGCATACCCATCCCGACCTGGTCGAGCGGCTCGGTGAGATCGCGCGGTCGGACCGGGCGGTGGTGGCGGTCTACGGGTACGCGGTCCTCGAGCAGAAGGGTGTCGCGGTGGTCGTGGCGCTCGGGACGTCGCACCTGCTGTTCCGCCTGCGGGCGGCGCCCGAGGGCGTCGTGGCCGCAACCCCGATCGAGCCGCTCTGCGGCAACGGCAGGGGCTGGCACGCGGTGGACGCCTGGAGCTCCGACGCGCGGCGCCTGGTCGCGCTCGTCAAGGACGCCCGCCGGCACGCGAACACGCTAGAGGACTCGGACCTCGGCTGACGGGATGCCCTTCTCCCACCAGTGGCGGTAGCAGCCGTAGGTTCTGGGGTCGCGGACGGTGAGGAACGTGGAGAGGGACCGCGCTTCCGCCGACAACGCCGACCACGTGGCGTCGTCCAGTGGGTGGAAGGCGGAGGCTTCGATGCCGCCCTCGACCGGGCGCCAGACGCCCGCGACGTAGCCGCCGACGAGGAGGGTGGGCAGGACGTCGCCGTTGCGGCGGACCACGTGGGGACGGTAGGCCGCGGGGATCAGGCGCGTGCGGTCCGCGTACGCCAGCAGGACGTTGTCCCACATCGGCAGCAGCCGGGGCGGTGCCGGGACGTCCTCCGGTGGCAGCGACGCACCGGGCAGGTCGAGGAGGCCGTCGTGGTTGGTCAGGTCGTCGCCGAGGGCCGCGACCGCCGCCTTGATCCGGGCGCTGTTCAACCGGGTGAAGGCCATGATGTCCGAGATGGACGCCGGGCCGAAGGCGGACAGGTAGCGGCGGACGAGCATGCCCACCGAGTCCAGGTGGTCGGCCGAGCCCGCCGCGTTGAGGAAAGCGGCCGGATGGCGGAAGGACCACGGGCCGCCGTTCGGCACGTAGTGCAGCGGCGCGAACGTCCGCAGCGCCCACCACATCTGCGCCGGGTCGGCGACCCGGTCGGCCAGCATCGCCTTGATCTCGTCGCCCGAGCGTGGCTCGGTGGCGAAGTCGGCGAGGGCGCCAAGCGCCGCCAGCGCCTCCGCGTTCGTCAGGTCGCTCTCCCGCCACCGGTAGTCCGCGAGCCGCGCCGCCCGCAGCAGCGGCGTCATCGCCGCGTGCAGGCCCGGCCAGTCGGCACCGTGCACCGCGTGCAGCGTGACCCGCAGCAGCGTTGCCCGCACCACCGAACCGTCCGCGAACGCGCGGTCCACCGCCGCGGCGTCGAGGCCGTCGATCCGGTTCCAGAGCGCCAGGTACGGCGACGCCGGGTCCTGTGCCTGGAGCGCCAGCACCCGCCGCACCGTCTCCGGGACCGACAGCGGCGCGCGCCGGAGGAGGAGCTGCCGGTCAAGCGTCGCCCGGTTGAGCTGCCGCGCGGTCGGGCTCAAGCATCCGCCAGGCGGGCCAGGTAGACGACGTCCGGCTCGCCGTGGTCTACCTCCGTGAGGAGCGTCGAGACCGGGCCGATCGTGGTGGACAGGCGGGACGCGTAGTCGTCCGAGGCGGCGGCGCTCCAGACCGCCAGCACCCCGCCCGGGCGCAGGTGGGCGCGGAGCAGGGCCGTGCCCGCGTCCGCGTACAACGCGGCGTTGGTGTCAAAGACCGTCCAGTCCGGACCGTTGTCGACGTCCAGGCAGATGGCGTCGAAACGCTCGTCGGTCGTGGCCAGCCAGTGTCCCAGGTCGGCGGTGACCACCCGGACCCGTGGGTCGCGCAACGCGCCGCCGCTGAACGGCGCCAGGTGCGTGTCGTGCCACGAGACGACCGTCGGCTCGATCTCGACGACCACGATCTCGGCCAACGAAGAACAGGGCACCGCCGCGGCAAGCGAGAAGCCCACTCCCAGGCCCGCGATGAGCAGGCGCGCGCCGGGCGAGACCGTCGACAGTGCCGCCGACACCAGCGTGCGTTCCGACGCGCCCGAGCGGGTGTCCATCAGGAACACACCGTTGCTGATCAGCTCGTAGTGTGCGTCGTCGCGGCGCAGCACCAGTTCGCCGCGGTCCGTGACCACCTTCTCGACGATCTCCATCAGGCGGCTCGCAGCACGAACTCGTGTTCCACCAGCATGCTCCCGTCGGTCTGCGGCACGAACTCCTTGACCAGACTTTCCCGTACGCCGAACACCGCATCACTGTCCAGGTAGGAGTCCGCCGAGTCAAACAGGTGGGTGGTCACCGGCAGATGGCCGTCGGCCGAGACGATCACGTGGATGTGCGCCGCCCGCCAGGCGTGCCGGCCGCTGGCCCGCAGCAGCGCGCCCACCGGCCCGTCGGACGGGATCTGATAGCTCACCGGCCGGGTCGTCCGGAACGAGAAACGGCCGTCGTCATCGGCACGGAAGCGTCCCCGCATGTTGCCCCGGGGCTGGTCCGGGTCCTGCACGTCGTACAGGCCGTTGGACGCGCACTGCCACACGTCCAGCACGGCGCCCGCCAGCCCCGCGCCCGACGGACCGCACACCCGCCCGCGCACCGACGCCGGCACACCGGACGGGTCGAGGATGGCGATCGAGTCGCCGAAGGCCCGCCACGGCGCGCCGGGCACGTAGAACGGACCGAGCACCGTCGCCTCGGTGGCCACGCCGGCCGCAGGATGGGCGATGGTCTCCACCAGGGACGACACGCCCAGCGTGTCCGAGAGCAGGATGAACTCCTGCCGCTGTGCGTCACTCGTCTGGCCGACCGCCGTCAGGAACCGAATGCCGGCCAGCCACTCGTCGGGGGTGAGGCCGACCTCGCCGGCGAACGCGTGCAGGTGCCGCACCGCGGCGTCGAGCAGCGCGCGCAGCCGAGGATCGGGCGTTGCCCCGACGCGGTCGAGCACCTCCCGGGTCAGCTCCGCCGCAGGATCACTGCGCGTCATCCCCCGAGCTTAGTGACCGGCCCGCGGCGTGACCGCACTGTCCCTGATGATCAGCTCGGTGGCCAGTTCCACCCGCGGGCTCTCGATCTGCTCGCCGCGGGCCAACCGCAGCACGGTGCGCGCGGCCAGCAGCCCCATCTCGGCCAACGGCTGCCGCACGGTGGTCAGCGGCGGCGAGCACCAGCGCACCTCGGGCAGGTCGTCGAAGCCCACCACGCTGATGTCGTCGGGCACCCGCAGCTTGCGCTGGCGCACCGCCTCGTAGACCCCGAGCGCCATCTGGTCGCTGGACGCGAAGATCGCGGTCGGCGGCTCAGCGAGCGCGAGCAACTCCGTGCCACCGGCGAAGCCGGCCTCGTGGTAGAAGTTGCCCGGCCGGATCAGCGCGTCGTCGATCGGGATGCCGCCGGACTCCAGCGCGGCCCGGTAGCCGTCGAGCCGCGCCCGGCTGCACATCAGGTGCGGCGGCCCGCCGATGAACCCGATCCGCCGGTGACCGAGACCGATCAGGTACTCGGTCGCGTGCAGGCTGCCGACCCAGTTCGTCGCGCCGATCGTGGGCGCCTCCTGCGGCGGCACGCCGGCCGGGTCGACGATCACCACCGGGATGTTGAGGCGGCGCAGCTCGCTCTGCAGCGGCGGCTCCAACGTGGAGGTCACGAAGATGACACCCTCGGTCGACCGCGTGCGGATGTTGTCGAGCCACTGCTTGGCCGAGGAGGTGCGGCGGTGGATGGCCGACACGACCGTGCCGACGCCGGAGGCGTGCGCGACGTCCTCCACGCCACGGATGATCTCGACGGCCCACGGGCTGTCGAGGTCGTTGAAGACCAGGTCGACCAGGCCCGAGTTGGCCCGCATGCTGGGCGGACGCCGCCGGTAGCCGTGCTGGCTGAGCAGGTCCTCGACGCGCTTGCGGGTGTGCGGCGAGACGTCGGCGCGGCCGTTGAGCACGCGGGACACGGTGGGCACCGACACGCCCGCCAGGCGCGCGATCGCCGCGATGGTCACCGTCCTCTTGTCCGCGGAGGCTGTGCCATCAGACGCCACGGTTCGCCCTCTCGTCATGGATGGAGCCTACGGCCGTCGATCAGTCCTTCACAGCTGCCGAAACTTTCAGGTGGATTTCCGGTATGACGGCGACGTTACGACGCCCGCACCGGCCGGTCAAGGAACTGTCGGATCTCGATGTAAGCCGTTACCGTGTTCGGGACGCTCGCCCATTCCGCGGCGGAGCGGCTTCCGGAAGTCCCCGGAAGCGGGACCCGAAGGGGAGCTGCCCATGTCGACCGAGACCGCAGCCGCCGCCACCGCCGCCCGGTCGATACAGAACCCGGTCCTGCGCGGCTTCAACCCGGATCCGTCGATCGTGCGCGTGGGTGCCGACTACTACCTGGCCACCTCGACCTTCGAGTGGTACCCCGGTGTCCGCGTGCACCACTCCCGCGACCTGGTGCACTGGCGCGCCCTCGGCGGGATCGTCACCGACCGCCGCCTGCTCGACCTGCGCGGCGCCGGCGACTCCAACGGCGTGTGGGCGCCCGACCTGACCTACCACGACGGTCGCTTCCACCTGGTCTACAGCGACGTGGCCAGCTTCGCCAGCGGCTACTGGGACCCGCGGAACTTCCACTCCAGCGCACCCGCGATCGACGGGCCGTGGGACGACCCCACCCCGCTGCACGGCCGCGGCTTCGACGCGTCGCTGTTCCACGACGAGGACGGCAGCACCTGGCTGCTCAACCTGAGCGCCGACTGGCGGCCGGGCCGTGACCCGTTCGGCGGCATCGAGATCCAGCGGTACGACCTGGCCGAGCGCGCGCTGGTCGGCGAGCCCAGGATCATCTTCACCGGCACCGCGGCCGGCCTGACCGAGGGCCCGCACCTCTACCGTCACGAAGGCTGGTACTGGCTGGTCACCGCGGAGGGCGGCACGAGCTGGGAGCACCAGGTCACCGTCGCCCGGTCCCGCGAGCTGTTCGGCCCGTACGAGCCCGACCCCGCCGGCCCCCTGCTCACCTCGTTCGGCCGGCCGGAGCTGCGGCTGCAGAAGGCCGGGCATGGCAGTCTCGTACGCACACCCGACGGCCAATGGTTCCTCGCCCACCTGACGGCCCGCCCGGCGACCCCGCTGGGCAACTGCGTGCTCGGCCGGGAGACGGCGATCCAGCGCGTCGAGTGGCCGTCCGGCGGCTGGCCGCGGGTCGACGGCGGGATACCGGCCGACGAGGTGCCGGCACCGGGCCTGTCGCCGCACCCGTGGCCGGACGAGCCCGCCACCGACCACTTCGACGGCCCCACGCTCGGACCCGAGTGGTCCACATTGCGCAGACCGGCCACACCGGACTGGGTCGACCTGGCCACCCGCCCGTCGCACCTGCGGCTGCACGGCGGCCAGTCGCCGGTCGGCCGGCAGCGGCCGAGCCTGGTCGCCCGCCGGGTCGGCGCGACGTCCTGCGAACTGTCCACGGTGGTCGAGTTCGTCCCCCGCGACCACCGGCACCTGGCCGGCGTCACCGCCTACTACAACACCGGCAACTGGCACTTCCTCTACCTGACCCGGTCCGACGACGGCCGGGTGGTGCTGGAGCTGCTGAGCAGCGACCGGGGCCGGCGCACCGCGCATCCGGGGCTGACCGTCGACACCGGCGGCGCCAGCCGGGTCGGGCTGCGCGCGTCGTTCGACGGGCCGGCCGTCCGGTTCGGCTACGACCTGGGCGGCGGCTGGCGCGAGGTGCCGGTCGCACTGGACGCCACGATCCTCTCCGACGAGCACGCGGCGCACGTGGTCGACGGCGAGCCGGCCGCGTGGGGTTTCACCGGCGCGTTCCTCGGGCTCTGGGTGCAGGACCTGGGCGCGGACGGGGTGCACGCGGACTTCGACGAGGCCACCTACCGGGAACGCTGACCCGCGTTCGCCCCACCCCACGTCCGATTTCCGGAACTCTTTTGGATTGACGTGGGGCGATCTCGGCCGTTACGTTTCGGCAAAGTTACGGAACTCGATCCGCAACTATCGGCGTCGCTCGCGATCGGACTACCCCGATCATCCCGAGAGGAGCGCACATGCAGCTGAAACGATGGCTCACCGTCGGCGCGGTGGTGCTCGCGGCCGGCGGCGTGGCGGGTGCCGCACCCGCCACCGCGAGCCACCCGGTCGACCCGTCCCAGCAGAGCCTGCGCCAGCTGGGCATGCGGCACGACCTTTACATCGGCACCGCGGTCGACATGGCCGCGCTGGCCGACACCGCCGACCCGCAGTACCGGGAGATCGTGTCCCGGGAGTTCTCCACGGTCACCGCGGAGAACGTGATGAAGTGGGAGACCCTCGAACCGACGCGGGGCACCTACAACTTCGGCCCCGCCGACGAGCTGATCGCGTTCGCCAAGCGCAACAACCAGAAGGTCCGCGGTCACGTGCTGGTCTGGCAGAACCAGCTCCCGTCCTGGCTCACGACCGGAGTCAGCAACGGCACGATCAGCAAGGACGAGCTGCGCGACATCCTGCGCAACCACATCACCACCGTGGTCAAGCACTTCAAGGGCAAGATCTGGCAGTGGGACGTGGTCAACGAGGCCGTCAGCGACCCGTGGGACACCCCGTCCACGTTGCACTACAAGGGTTTCTGGGCACAGAACCTGGGGCCCGGCTATATCGCCGACGCGTTCCGCTGGGCTCGCGCCGCCGACCCGAAGGCACTGCTGTTCTACAACGACTACAACATCGAGGCGTTCGGCTCGGGCGATCCGGCCAACGACAAGACTCAGTTCGTGTACGACATGGCCAAGGCGCTGCTGCGCGACCGCGTGCCGATCGACGGCATCGGCAGCCAGGGGCACCTCGGCACCCAGTACGGCAACTACGACACCATCCAGGTGGCGGCGGCGTTGAAGAAGTTCGCCGGGCTGGGCCTGGCCACCGCCTTCACCGAGGTCGACGTCCGCAGCCAGATGACGGCCGGCGTGCAGGCCGGCGACAGCAACGAGATCAACCCCCGCCTGCAGGCGTCGGCGGCCAACTACAGCGTGCTGCTGCAGGCCTGTCTCGCCGATCCGCACTGTCTCTCGTACACCGTCTGGGGGTTCACCGACAAGCACTCGTGGGTGCCCGGCTGGTTCTCCAACCCGCCCGAGGGCATGGCCACCATCATGGACGAGAACTACCAGCCGAAGCGGGCGTACAACCTGATGAAGGCGGACCTCATCCATAGTGGACCGCCGTACGTACAGCCGCGCATCCCGCAGAAGCCGCGCCGCTGATGCGCACGCTGATGGGAATGGCCGTCGCCGTGGGCCTCGTCCTCGGCGCGGCCGGGCCGGCCGCCGCGCACGGGCGGGTCAGTGCCGACATCGTCACGGCCGCCCGCGGGCACGGCAACGTCGTCAGCCTCACCTTCGACGACGGGCCCAACCCGCCCGACACCCTGCGGCTGCTCGACGTGCTGCGCGAGCACCGTGTCAAGGCCGTGTTCTGCCTGTGGGGCGACCACGTGGTCGAACACCCCGAGGTGGCCCGGGCCATCGCCCGGGCGGGACACACGCTGTGCAACCACAGCATGCACCACGACGACCTGAGCACCTGGACGCCGGAACAGATCGCGGCCGACCTTCGGGAGACCAACGCCGCGATCCGGCGGGCGGTGCCGCACGCCCGGATCCCCTACTTCCGCGCGCCGTACGGCGCCTGGGGAGCCAGCGCGGACGTGTCGGCGTCGCTCGGGATGCGCCCGCTGGGCTGGCGGTACGACATCGCCGACTGGGAACCACCCGGCACGGACGTGCTGGTCCAGCGCCTCCTGGACCGGCTGACACCGGGCGCGGTCGTCCTGGCACACGACGGCGGCGGCGACCGGAGCCAGACCGTCGAGGCCGTCGACCGGGTGATCCCGGTGCTGAAGGCGCAGCGCTGGCGGTTCACGCTGCCGGAAGGTTGCTGAACCGCGGGTAAGGAGGCGGAAGGGACCCTATCGGCCGGGGCCCCTTCCGCCCACCGCGGTCGTCGCCCGGAAGCGACGCCGCACCCCGCGACAAGCGACGTAGACCGCGCGCCCGCTCGGCAGACGGGGCCGGCTGTCGTCCATAGCGTCGACTCCACCGCGGCGATCGTCGCCGCGACCGAAGTGGAGGACGCATGTCGCGTACGAAAGTCACCACAGGAACCCTCATCGCGCTCGTCTGGGCGGCCATGATGTCGTTCGGCGGTGTCGCCGCCGAGACCGTGATGCTCTATCCGAACATCTTCGGGGACGCGCCCGCGTCGCTGGACCGGGCGCGGGCCTTCCTGGTCGACGGCGGCCCCAGTGACTACTTCCCGCCGTTGGGCGCCTCGGTCGTGCTCTTCGCGCTCGCGACGGTCGCGCTGACCTGGCGCGTACCCCGGATCAGATGGTGGGCCGTTCTCGCCACCGGCGTGTTCGTCAGTTGCGAGTTCCTGTTCTCGGCGTTGTTCTTCTGGCCGCGCAACGAGATCATGTTCGTCGACCCGCCGGGCACGCACACGCCGGAGTTCCTGCGCGAGGTGGCGCAGGAGTTCGTCGCCGGCCACACGGTCCGGCTCGCCGGCGGCGCCGTCGCGGCGGCCCTGGCCTTCACGGCCCTGCTGCTCTGGGTGCGGGAGAACGCCCGTTCAGTCCACCAGGCCGGCCCGGTGAGCTAGCACGACGAGTTGGGCCCGGTCCCGCGCCGCCAGTTTGGTCAGCAGCCGGCTGACATAGGTGCGCGCGGTGTCCGGGCTCAGGAACAGGGCGCGGCCGATCTCCTCGTTGGAGAGGCCACGGCCCACGTGCGCGAGGATCTCCCGCTCACGTTCGGTGAGCCCGGCGAGCGCCTGGTCGCGGGCCCGGCGTGACGGTGTGCGGGCGAGCTGGGCCATCATCTGCCGGGCCACCGACGGCGTCACCGGAGACTCGCCGGCGGCGGCCGTGCGCACCGCCGCGCGGAGGGCGTCGGCGGCCATGTCCTTGAGGAGATAGCCGGTGGCGCCCGCCCGGACGGCGTCCAGGACGTCGTCCTCGTCGTCGAACGTGGTGAGGACGAGCACAGGCGTGTCGCGCAGGATCGGGTCGGCCCGGATCGCGGCCGTCGCGGCGATCCCGTCCATGACCGGCATCTTCAGGTCCATGAGGAACAGGTCGGGCCGCAGCGCGCGTCCCCGGGCCAGGGCTTCCCGGCCGTTGGCGGCCTCGCCCGCGACGGTGATGTCGTCGGTGTTCTCGACGAGCGCCCGCAGCCCGGCGCGGACCAGCTCCTGGTCGTCGACGATGAGCAGGCGGATCACTGCTGCGCCGCCGCGGGAAGGGTGGCCCGGACCCGCCAGCCACCGGGCCCGGCGTGCACGTCGAAGGAGCCTCCGAGGGCGGTCACGCGTTCCCGCATGCCGCGCACACCGTGGCCCGGCGCGAAGCGGGGCACGCGCGCGCCGCCGCCGCCGTTGTCGTGGACGGTCACCAGCACCAGCTCCTCTCTGCAGTCGATGGTCGCGTCGATCCGGGTGGCGGTCGAGTGGCGCATGGTGTTCGTGACCGACTCCTGGATGATGCGGTAGACGCAGGCCTGCACGTCGGGGCTCGCGTTCACCTCGTCGTCGACGGTCAGGGTCACCTCGTAGCCGGCCGAGGCGGCACCGTCGAGCAGCCTGCGCAGGTCGTGGAAGGTCGGGTTGACCAGCGGGTCGTCACCGGCGGACCGCAGCACCGCGACGGTCGACCGCAGCTGCGCCATGGCCTCGGACACCCCGGACTTGACCCGGTCGAGCGCGTCGGCCCGCCGGTCGGCGGCGTCGGCCTCCCGCGCGACGTCAGCGAACAAGGACGCCACGGACAACGAGTGCCCCATGGAGTCGTGCAGCTCGCGGGCCAACCTGAGCTGGTGCTCGCGTGCGTCCGCCGCGGTGTCCATGGCGGTCTGGCGGGTGACGAGCCGCACCACCTGGTCGGTCCGGCGCTGGAGGTCGCGGCGGGCGCGGACGCTGTAACCGAGGGCGATGACGGCGGCGATCAACGCGGCGTGACCCAGCAGCTCGTAGCCGAGGACGAACGACGCCGACTGCCCCGACGCGAGCCGGAACGCGGTCGACGCGGCCAGGACGACCGCGCCGGTCAAGGCGGACGCGCGCAGGTAGCCGGCCTCGGTGGCCGAGAACAGGGCGGCCGAGATGGGCAACGCCACCCCGATGGCCGGATAGCCCGCGATGTAGTAGGTGAAGAAACCGAGCGCGGTCAGCACCAGGACCACCCGCGGCATCGACCGCCGGACCAGCATCAACGCGCCCAGGCCGACCGCCCACAGGTAGGCGAGGAGGTCCGGGGACCGTGAGCCGGCCTGGTTCGCCGAGACGACCACCGACAGCACCGCGGTGACGCCGACGAACAGGGCGGCGTCGATCCTCCGGGTCATGCGCTGATGGTAGGCATGCCGGCGCGACTCCCACGTACGCCCGGAAGCGTCGGCGCTGTCGCTCCTCGGCGGATGGGGCCGGCGGCCGGCGCTCATACGGTCGGATCCATGAATGACAAGGGGTACGGATTGGGCCTGCCGCTCTGGCAGGTGGTCGCCCTGGCGGCGCTCGCGATGCCGCGGGTGTTCCTCCACGACGCGGGAGTGTCCGTCCCGGGGCCCGTCCAGGGTCTGCTGGTGTTCCTGCCGCCGGCGGCCTGGGTGGCCGTGGCGGTGTGGCGCCGCATCGCGGCACCCGTCGTGACGCTGCTGGCTGTCGGGGGCCTCTACGGCGTCGGGCTCGCGGTGGTGCACAACCTCTTCTGGTCGACGGCGTTCGGCGACCGGCCACCGGAGCTGGGCGGCAACCTCGCGGGCCGGCTCGGTGGCGCGGAGGACGTGGTGCTCCGGGTCGCCACGACCACCAGCAGCCTGCTCACCGGACTCGTGGTCGGCCTGATCTGCGGCCTGGTCGCCACGGCCGTCCTGCGGCGGAAGCCCCGGTGACCGACGTCAGTCCATCGACGCGTAGACCCGGTAGGCGTTGTCCGTGGTCCGGGCGGCCAGCTCCGGACCGGCGGCCGCGCGGAACAGGGCCGCGCCGAGGTAGTGCAGCTCCGGCAGGGCGAAGCCGTCCGAGGAGTAGAGGAACTTGCCGTACGGGCAGAGCTCGAGCGCCTCCGCGAGCACCGCGCCCGCTCGCGCGCCGACGTTGTGGGTCGCCAGCCCCAGGTCCATGTGAACCGAAGGGAAGACCTGCGCCAGGTACGCGGCGTGCCGGTGGAACGGGTAGCAGTGCAGCAGCAGGATCGGCACCCCGGTCGGCTCGGCGGACCGCAGCCACGGTGCCAGCAGCAGCGGGTCGCAGGTGCTCAGGTCGACGTCCCGGTCGCCGAGTCCGGTGTGGAACTGCAGCGGCAGCGCGATGTCCAGCGCGGCGAAAGCCAGGAACCGGTGCAGGATCTCGTCGGCGATCCGGCCGCCTCCGCCGGCCAGCCACCGACCCGCGGCCGTGGCCACCGCGAGGTCCGACGGGCGTTCGTCGCCGAGGGCCAGGCCGACCCGGTAGGCGGCGACCGACTTGAACGCCACCGTCGTCGGGCGGGCCGCGGCCGCCGCCAGGGCGGAGCGGACCGCGGCGGCGAACCCGCCGGCCGACACCCCGCCGGCCAGGTCCTCGGCCAGGGTCTCCAGCCGGACCACCTCGTGCGCCCGGGCACCCGCCGCCTCGCCGAGCTCGGCCGGCGACGTGAGCGGCTCGGGCGCGTAGCCCGTGTCGACCAGCACCGCGGCGAGCCCGGCCGCGTGCAGCATCAGCCGGGTGACCGCGGCGGAGCCCAGCGCCAGCCGCCGCTCCAGGTAGGCGTCCGGCAGCGCGGTGGGCGCCAGGTCGAGCAGCGGGAAGCAGTGCGCGCGCAGCGCGTCGCCGAGCGCCGAGTCGAACAGGGTCGTGCCCGGGGCGGGCCGGTCCGCCTCGGTGAGCCGCGCCTCGAACGCCGCGCGGTCGAGATCCCGGCGGACGACGCCGTGGCAATGATGGTCCACCAGCAGCTCCATCGTCCTAACCTAGGTCCGTGGACGCCAGCGACCGGGATCGCCGGGCCGACGAGGCGCGCGCCGCCGCCGACCGGCTCGCCGCCGACGGCATCGACGGCGTCGCACTGACCTGGGTCGACACCACCGGGGTGACGCGGGTCAAGGCGGTGCCGCTGGCGCGGTTGCCGCACGCGGCCGCCTGGGGCGCGGGCGCCGCACCGGTGTTCGACACGTTCCTGGTCGACGACGGTTCGGTGCTCGGCCAGTTCGCCGGCGGCCCGGTGGGTGACCTGCGGCTGCACCCCGACCTGGGGCGGCTCGTGCCGCTGGCCGCGTCGCCCGGGTGGGCGTGGGCGCCCGCGGAACGCTTCGACCAGGCGGGTGAGCCGCACCCGCTGGACGGCCGGTGGCTGCTCCAGCGGGAGGTGGGCCGGCTGGCCGGGCTCGAGGTGCGGTGCGGGTTCGAGGTCGAGTGGTGCGTCTCGCGCGGCACCGGCGACGCGTTCGTCCCGGCGACCACCGGGCCCGCGTACGGCATGATCCGGCTCGTCGAGCTCGCGCCCTATCTGCGCGACGTGCTCACGGCGCTGGCCGCGCAAGGGGTGGCGATCGAACAGATCCATCCCGAGTACGCGCACGGCCAGTTCGAGGTCGCGATCGCGCCGGACGACCCGGTGGGCGCCGCGGACACGGTCGTCCTGGTGCAGGAGACGATCCGTGGGGTCAGCGCCGCGCACGGCCTGCGACCGACGTTCGCGCCGAAGGTGGTCGCGGGCGCCGTCGGCAACGGGCGGCACGTGCATCTCAGCGTGCTGCGCGACGGCGTGAGCCTGATGTCCGGCGGCGGCGGGCGGGTCGGTCTCGACCGCGACGGCGAGGCGTTCGTCGCCGGGATCCTGAGCCGGCTGCCGGCCCTGCTCGCGCTCGGTGCCCCGTCCGTGGCGTCCTACCTGCGCCTGCTGCCGTCGCTCTGGGCCGGCGCGTACGCGTGCTGGGGTGTCGAGAACCGCGAGGCGGCGCTGCGGATGATCACCGGGCCGGCGGCCAACCTCGAGGTGAAGTGCGTCGACGCGGCCGCCAATCCCTATCTGCTGCTCGCCGGCCTGCTGGCGGCTGGCCGAGCCGGCGTCGTGGACGGCGCCCTGCTGCCCGAGCCGGTGCCGGTCGACCCGTCGACGCTGACCGCCGAGGAGCGCGCGGCGCGGGGCATCGAACGGCTGCCGACCTCGCTCGCCCAGGCGGTGGCGGCGTTCGAGGCCGACGAGGTGCTGGCCGAAGCGCTCGGGCCGGCGCTGGTCGACACGGTGGCCACGGTCCGGCGCGGTGAGATCGTGCTGTTCGAGAACGTCGACGACGAGACGGTCGTCGCCGCGACCCGCTGGCGCTACTGAGCGGCCACCGCACGCGCGGGGGCCGGACACCGTTTCCGGTGCCCGGCCCTGCCGCAGCGGTGTAGCTCTGTCGTGACTAGCGGACGACGACCCGAACCGAGTCGAACGCGGGGATCTGGTTGGCCCGCACCATCATCGGGATGCGGTGCGAACCGTCACCGGCCCACGCGGCGCACTGCGCCACACCGGCCGCAGCCAAACCCGGCACGGTCACGGTCACGGTGTCGGGGTTGGCGCCGCCGCCGCCGTCCTCGACCGCCTTGAAGAAGGCCGGCACCGGCGCCGGGTCCTGCGCCTGACGACCGCTGAGCAGGCGGCAGGCGACGTGGAAGTGGCCACGCTGCAGGCCTTCCTCGGTCAGCCGCGAGCTCTCCTTGTAGTAACCACCCGCGGCGGCCGGCAGGAACCGGTCACGGACGAGGTTGCGGGTGCTGACCTGGATGTCGAACGGCCGGTTGACCCGGACCGAGGCGGGCGCCCGGCTGATCAGCAGGGTCGGGTTGTCCTCGACGGCGCCGACCTCACCGAACTCGGTGGCCACGCAGCGGGGACCGGCCTGGAAGCCGTCGTGCTGCTGCAGCGCGGTGCCCTCACAGGTGTTGCCGAGGGTCTCGGGCAGCGGCGGCGGTGCGGCCGGCGTGGTGGGGCTGGTGGTCGCGCCACCGCTCGCGCCGCCGCTGGTGCCGGTGCTCGGCGTGCTGCCGCCGGTGGAGCCACCGTTCGAACCGCCGTTGGAGCCGCCGGTGGAGCTGGTCGGCGTGCTGGCCGGGCGGCACCGCTGCCGGTCGTTGTTCTGCTGGCGCTGTGCCTGTGCCGCAGGCGTCGTGGCCGCCGCCGCCGGTGCGGAAGCGTCCGCCGCCGGGGCCGAAGCGTCGGCCGCCGCGCCTGACGTGCCGTCGCCGGCGGCACCGGCCACCTCACCGGCCGGGGCGCCGGCCGGCGGGGTCGCGCCCGGGTCCTGCTCGTTGCTGTGGTCGTGCGAGGCGGGCGCGGCGGCCGACGGCGGACACACCGGCAGGTTGTTGCCGCTGTTGCGGCCTCGCCAGCTGCCCGCGAGCGACACCTGGGTGACGGCCACGAGGCCGGCGAACACCGCCAGCGTCGCGAACACGGCGATGTACCGCCGGTTCTTGCGCGGGGCCTGCCTTGTTCTGGTCATTCCGTGTCACCTTCCATGTGGACACACCGTTGCGGTTGTTTGTTCGTGTGTTATCGGGGACGGACTACGCGAAGCGTGGTGATGGTGCCGGCGACCAGCGCCAGACCGAGCACCAGCCAGATGACTGTGGGGCTGACGCCGCTCTTGATGTAGCCGGCGGCGGGAAGGGGCCCGCCCGCCGGCTCGGGGGGAAGCGGGATGTGCTGCCAGTCCACGAGGTTGGTGCTCTCCAGGAGCGTCAGGTGGGTGCTGACGAACTGGTTGGACTGCTGTGCGAGCTCGCGGACCAGGTCGTTGCGGGTGCCTGCGCGTACGAAGGCGATCGCGGAATAGACCTTGCCGTGCGCCACCCGCAACCGGTCGACGAAGATCTGGTCGAACTCGTCGCCTTCGGCGTCTTCCATTTCCTTCAACCAGAACTGCTGGTCGGCGTTGGGCTCGTCGGGGATCTGGATGCCGAGGCGCTGGGCGGCCCGCACGTCGAGTTGGTCGAGCACCGCGTGCTGGTCGGCGATCATCCGGCCGATTTCCTTGACCCGCGGGTTCTTGCCTTTCTTCACCGCCATCTCGCCGGCGGGCTGCTCCCACAGGCCGGCGAGGCGCACCTTGACCACCAGGTCGACATCGGACGGGCCGATCGGGCCGTACTTCCCGTTCTCGGCGACCGCGACGTTCGGCGGCACCGGGACGGGCAGCTTCTCCTTGTCCGGTCCCGGCGAGGGCGCGAGGTAGACCAGCTTGCTCTGGTCCTGCAGGGCGGTCATCGCGGCCATGTGCCTGGCGTGGTTGAGGTCCCATGTGGTCTGTGCCATAGCCGCCATGTGCGCGCTGTGGCTCATGCCCGCGACGTGGCCCGGGTGGCTCATCGCCGCCGGCGCCTCCCGCCGGTCGATCGCCAGCGCGGCGGTCGCCGGGAACAGCGCTACCAACGACGCGAGCGCGACCGCTCGCGCACCCAACCCGACCAGCTGCCGGACTTCCACCTTCACTCCCTCGACGTCGGCGGCCGAAGCCGCACCCGATCCGAGGGAAGACGATAAACACCTGTCAATTAGAGAAGGCTTAAGTGAAGGAAGCCCTAGGCCGCGCCTAAACGAAATTTATAGTTCGTCGACCGACTGTCCGTCAGTCGTTCCGCAGCGTGTTGGCCACAGAAAACTATCCCCGAAACGCGCGACCTCACCAGATTGACAATTCGACGCTCCGCACCATACTTGCGTTGTCCCCACTTCCCACCACGAACATCGGAGGAAGCACCGTGCGCAATGCGCAGGACAGCGTGCACATCGTCGCGGCCACGGTCGGCTTCGTGTCGCTCTTCCTCCTGTGGCTGGCGGTCCTCTGGGGTCTCATGCTCCGCAACGGCTGGGCGCAGAGCCGGATCAAGCACGCGACGGTCTACGGGATCCACCAGACGATCGCGCTGGTCGGCGTCCTGCTCGGCGTGGTGCACGGCTTCACGCAGCTCGCCGGCCCGATGGGCACGGTCAAGCTGATCGACGTGCTGGTGCCGTTCACCAACCCGTACGACCCGATCGGCATCGGTGTCGGCGTGATCTCGATGGAGCTCTTCGTCGCCTGCACGCTGTCGGTGCTGATCCAGAAGAAGATCGGCTACACGCGGTGGCGCGCGTTCCACGCGTTCAACTACGTCGCATACATGCTGCTGGTGGGCCACGTGCTGATGTCCGGCTCCGACATGGCCGCCGGCATCCGCTGGGGTGCCGTCCTCGGCTCCTTCGTCATCACCGTGCTGCTGTGGCTGACCACGACGCCCTGGTGGCTCAACTGGCGCCAGGAGGTCACCGACCGGCGCAACGGTGCCGCCGGCATCGGCGACGAGCTGCTGGTCAACGTCGACGGCAACCGGTGTGCGCGGTTCGGGTTCTGCGAGCAGGAGGCACCCAAGGTGTTCGCCCTTCGGGGTGACGGCCGTCTGGCGTACAAGGCGACGGTGCCGCCCAACCTGGCCAATGACGTGATCAGAGCCGTGGAGGTGTGTCCGGCGCGGGCGATCCAGCTCAACCGGACCGCGACCACGGTGGTTACCCAGAAGAACACTGAGCCGGCCGAGCAGCCGTTGACCGGCCCCACACGGATTCCGGCGGGCTCGGGCGCCGGTCCACGTCGACGCAGCAGGGGAGACCGATGACGCGGCGGTTCAGGCGCGCGGACTACGGGCGGATTCTGATCGTCGGGACGGGACGCGCTGGCGTCGCCGCGGCTGAAGAGTTGCGGCGCCAGGGGTTCCCGGGCGAGATCGCGATGCTCGGCGCCGAGAAGGAGGGCCCGTACGACCGTCCGTCGTGCTCCAAGGGCATCCTCACCGGCCACAAGCGCCCGCAGGACACGCGGATGCCGTTCCACGACGAGGACCTGACCTGGTACCTCGGCCGGACGGCGGTGGACATCGACCCGGACGACCACCGGGTGGAGACCGACACCGGCGAGTCCTTCGCGTACGACGGCCTGGTCATCGCGACCGGTTCGTCGCCCAGCATGCCGAAGTGGGCCGCGGACCCGGGCGTGCACCTGCTGCACAACCTCGAGCACGCCTGGTCGTTGCGGCGCGCGCTGCGCACCGCCGAGCGCGTCATCATCGTCGGTGGCGGCATCACCGGTGCCGAGGTCGCCTCGGCCGTGCGGTCGATGGCCCGCGACTGCGTGGTCATCGACTCCAAGCACCAGGTGATGGCCCGGGCGCTCGGCGAGGAGATCGGCGGCCACGTCACCGACGTGATGCGCGACGAGGGCGTCGACTTCCGGCTCGGCCACCGGGTGGCGTCGGCCAACCGGTTCAAGAACGGCTGGATGGTGCAGCTCGACGACGGCGAGAACCTGTTCGGTGACGTGGTGGTCGCGACCACCGGTGGGCGGCCGGACACCTCCTGGCTGGAGAACGCCGGCATCGACCTGTCCAACGGCGTGGCCTGCGACCCGAGCCTGCGGGTGATCGGGCTGGAGGACGTGGTCGCCTGCGGCGCGGTGGCGAGCTGGCCCAACCTTCGCTACGGGCCCACGCCGCGCAAGGCGGAGCACTGGATCAGCTCCCTGGAGCAGGGCCGGGGCGCCGCCCGCACGCTGCTGGCCGAGGACGGCGAGGCCGGCCCGGTCACGGTCATCCCCCGCTTCTGGACCGAGCAGTGGGGCCTACGCATCCAGGTCTGCGGCGAGCTCGTCCCCGACGGCGAGGTCAAGATCAGTGAGCTGAAGCGGCACCGGCGCGACAAGGCCCGCTCCGGCGTGGTCGTCGGCTACCACCGCGACGAGCGGCTGGTCGGGCTCGTGTCGGTCAACGCGGCGCACGCGTTCACCTCGCTGGCCCGCGCGATGATCGCGACGCCGCTGCCGCCCATGCAGGCGGTCCCGCTGCCGCTGCGCACCGACAACTCGGAGCGCCACGAGATCCTCGAGCGCGAGGAAATCGCCGAGCCGGCACCGCGCCGCCTCGCGTCGGTCGCCTGATCCGCGACAATGTGAATTGGTGATGACACAGGCAGTCACTTAAGAGAAAGATAAGCAAGAAAACAAGGTCGGCCGGAGCGGTTCGCTCCGGCCGACCTCATTATTTGCATCAATGGTGACCGTGGTGATAATAGTCGCCGCGGCGAAACCACATCGCGGCGAACATGGTCACGAACATCAGCACGTGGCCGCCCATCATGAGGCCGTGACCGTCTATCACGCCGAGGTGGTAGGGCACGAGCAGGAGCACGAACGGCGCGTACATCGCGGCCACCATCTCCAGGGTCCGCGGCCAGGGGTGGCGGCGGATGGTCATCCAGACCGCCATGCCGATCGACATGTTGGTCGCCATCACCAGCGTGCCGGTGGCGTCGTGTCCGGTCAGGCTGTCGGGCCACAGTGGATCGAGCGCGAACATGCCCACGAGCATCGAGACGACCATCTCCAGGTAGTGGAGGCCGAAGCGGAGGTGGTCCTTGCGGGTGGGTCGGACGGCGGTGGTCATGTCGTTGGGTCCCTTCGGATCTCGTCGATGGACAGATCCTGCCGGGACGGGGCCACGCGCGTCAGGTGCCGAAGGTCATGGTGGGGGTCATGCTCACGGCAGGAGGCCCAGCGCGCGGGCGCGCAGGGCCGCCTGGGTGCGGTCGCGGGCGTCGAGCTTGCCGAGCACGTTGGTCACGTGGTTCTTGACCGTGCCCTCGGCCAGGTAGAGCGCCGCCGCGATCTCCCGGTTGCTGCGTCCCTGTGCGAGCAGCCGGACCACCTCCAGCTCCCGCTCGGACAGCGGCACCACCAGCGGCTGCGGCTGCGGCGGCCCGTCCGCGGGCAGAGCGGCGAACCGCGCCACCACCTTGGCCGCCACCGAGGGCTGCAGCACCGACTCGCCGCGCGCCGCCGCCAGCACCGCCTCGACCAGGCGCGCCGAGGAGACGTCCTTGAGCAGATAGCCGACCGCGCCCGCGCGCAGCGCCGCGAACACGTCCTCGTCGTCGTCGAACGTGGTCAGCGCGATCACGCGCACGCCGGGATGATCGACCCGCAGGCGCCGGGTGGCCGCGACGCCGTCGAGCACGGGCATCCGCAGGTCCATCAGCACCACGTCGGGGGCGAGCGCGGCGACCCGGTCGAGCGCCTGCGCGCCGTCGCCGGCCTCGCCGACCACCTCGATGTCGGTGTGCACGCCCAGCAGCATCGCCAGTGCCTCGCGGAACAGGGCCTGGTCGTCGACGAGCAGCACGCGTACGGTCATCCCGGCACCTCGACCCGCAGCGTCGAACCCTTGCCGGGCACCGATTCGAGACTCATCCGGCCGCCGGCGTGCGCGGCCCGCTCCCGGACGCCGAGCAGCCCGAAGCCCTCTCCGTCGCGGGGTCCGGTGCCGCTGCCGTCGTCGCGCACCTCCAGCCGCACCACCGCCGGGCGGGAGTAGTCCAGCGTCAGCGAGGCCCGGCCGGCCGCGGCATGCTTGCGCACGTTGGTCAGCCCCTCCTGCGCGGCCCGGAACAACGACTCCGCGGCCTCCTCCCCCAGCGTCCGCACCGGGCCGGTGACGTCGAGGTCGGTGGGCACGCCGGCCGCCGAGGTCTCCGTGGCCAGCGCCTTGAGCGCTTCCGGCAGCGGCACGGCCGGCTGGCGCTCGCGCAGGGCGCCAACGGACCGGCGCACCTCACGCAGCGCCTCCTCGGCCTGGTCCTGCGCCTTGGCGAGCACCTCGTCGGCCCGGTCCGGCTGGCTGGCCAGCACCGCGCGGGCGGCCTTGATCTGCATCTGCACCACGGTCAGCGCGTGCCCGAGGCCGTCGTGGATGTCGCGGGCGACCCGGTTGCGCTCCTGCGCCGCGGCCAGGCGCTCCGCCTGGAGTGCGTACTCCCGCAGCTGTCTTCTCGCCGCCTGTTCGCGGAGCAGCAGCCTGGTCAGCACCGCGGCGAACACGGCCGCGGCGAGCAGCCCGAGGCCCTCGCGCAGACCCTCGGCGAAGGCCATGCCCGCGTGGAAGAACGGCACGAGCGCGACCACCACGACCACGGCCGGCATGGGCAGCAGCAGGGTGGTCTGGCTGACCAGCACGACCAGCATCAGCGTGGCACCGACGGAGGCGCCGGAACTGGTGAAGACCGCGCCGCCCAGCATGAACAGCAGCACGATGTACGCGTACCGCGGCCAGCGTTCCGGCCTGCGCTCGACCGGGCCGATGCCGAACGTCGCGGCGAGGACGAACGCGACGGCCGGCCCGAGCGAGACCGCGGACCGGTGTGCGGCGACGACGTCGACCACGAGGGTGACGAACGCGGCGACGGTCAGGGCGGCCAGGGCGCGTTTCACGCCACCACTCTCGGCTCTCAGCGCGGACACAGCAACCCTGGGCGATTCTGCACGCGACATCACCACGCCGCCTGGATCCCGGAGAGACGACATGATCACCGCTGCCCGACTCGGGAAGCGTTACGGCGCCAAGGTAGCCGTGGACGACCTCACGTTCGAGGTGCGCCCCGGCACGGTCACCGGCTTCCTCGGCCCCAACGGCGCCGGCAAGTCGACCACCATGCGGCTGATGCTCGACCTCGACCACGGCAGCGGCGAGACGCTCTTCGACGGGCGGCGGTTCGGCACGATCCGGCACCCGATGCGGGAGATCGGCGCGGTGCTGGAGGCGAAGGCGTTCCACCCGACCCGCAGCGCCCGCAACCACCTGCGCATGCTCGCGGCCGGCAGCGGCGTCCCGGCGGCCCGGGTCGACGAGGTCCTCGAGTTCGTCGGCATCGCCGAGGTGGCCCGCCGCAAGCCCAAGGGCTTCTCGCTCGGCATGGCGCAGCGGCTCGGCCTGGCCCAGGCACTGCTCGGCGACCCGGGGACGCTGATCCTCGACGAGCCGGCCAACGGCCTGGACCCGCACGGCATCCATTGGCTGCGCGACGTGCTGCGGGCGCTGGCCGCCGAGGGCCGCACCGTCTTCGTCTCCAGCCATCTGCTCTCCGAGATGTCGCTGATGGCGGACGAACTGGTCGTCGTGGGCCGCGGCCGGATGATCTACAACGGCGAGGTCGACGGGTTCGTGCGGTCGTTCACCCGGTCGAGCGTGCTGGTGCGCACGCCGCAGGCGGACGCGCTGGCGGCCGCGCTGCGTCTGCTTCCGGGCGTGACCACCTCGGCCGAGGGCGACGGCGCGTTGCGGGTCGCGGGCGCCGACGCCGCCGCAATCGGGGACGTCGCTTTCGATGCGGGAGTACGGCTGCACGAGCTGACCACGACGACGGCCTCGCTGGAGACGGCGTTCATGACGGCGACCGGCGACGCCGAGGAGTACGTCGCGCGGGGTGTGGCATGAACGACGCGCTGCGCTTCGAGTGGGTGCGGCTGCGCACCCTGCGGTCCACGTACTGGCTGATCGGTTCGGCCCTGCTGTTGAACGCCGTCATCGCGGTGATGATCGCCTGGCTGGAGCCCGACGCACCGCCGCGCGACCTGGTGGTGGCCGCGGTGACCGGCGGCGGCGCGAACCTGCCGGTCCCGATGGCCGTGGTCCTCTTGTCGGTGCTGGGGGTGCTCGCGTCGGGGCACGACTACCGCTACGGCACGATCCAGCCGACGCTGGTCGCGGTGCCGCAGCGCGCGCGCCTGTTCACCGCGAAGGTGCTGGTGGTCGGCGCTGTGGCGCTGGTCGTCACGGCCACGTCGATCGTGCTCGACGTCGCGCTGACGTTCCCGTTCTGGGCGGACGCGCCGCGCCTGACCGACGCGACGGTGTTCGGCTACCTGCTGCTCGGGGTGCTCTGGGCGGTCCTGGGCGTCGCCCTGGGCCAACTCCTGCGCGGTGTGCCGGGCGCGCTGGTGGTCCTGCTGGTCACCCCGATGGTCGTCGAGCAGCTGATCTTCCGGCTCTCGTACACGCCGGCCCTGGACTGGCTGCTGCCCGCGGTGAAGTTCCTGCCGTTCACCGCGGGCCTGCAACTGGTCAGCGCCGCGGGCGAGGCGTCGGGCGGCCTGGCCGACGAGGTCGGCCTGTTCACCCGCTGGCCCTCGGGCGCGGTGTTCGCGGTCTTCGTCGCGGCCGCGGCGGTCACCGCCGCCACCCTCTTCCGCCGCCGAGACGCCTGACGTGTAAAGGAACGGACCGTTCCTAACGCTTTCCGCATAGAAACGGTCCGTTGCCAACGCCCGCTGCAAACTTCCTGCACACCCGAAAGCATTGACGTGCGTCGGTGTAACGGCCTACGTTGCCCGAGGAAAGCGCTTTCCTATGCGAGTCCCCGCAAGCCGGCGACCAGCCCCGCCGGCGAGTCCGCAATGGAGGTCTTTTCCCATGCAACGCTCCGCTCCCGCGCGCCGCGTACGCGCGCTGCTGGCGGCCGGTCTCGGCCTGTTGGCAGCCGTCGCGGTCACGCAGGTGGTGGCCGCGCCCGCGCAAGCGGCCACCATCGACACCGGTGCCTACTACGTGATCGTCTCCAGGCACAGCGGCAAGGCCGTCGATCTCTACAACTTCAACACGGCCGACGGCGCCCCGATCGTGCAGTGGGCGCGCAACGACAACAACGCGCAGCAGTGGCAGTTCGTCGACGCCGGCAGCGGCTACTACAAGCTGCGGTCCCGGCACAGCGGCAAGTTCCTGGAGCTGCCCAACGCGACCGACGGCACCCAGCTCGTCGCCAACTCCGACAACGGCACGACCCGGCAGCACTTCGCGGTCCGCGACACCGATAGCGGCTTCGTCAAGTTCCTCAACCGGCACAGCGGCAAGGCGCTGGACGTCTGGGAGTGGTCGACCGCGGACGGCGGCCGGATCTCCCAGTACGCCGACCTCGGCGGCTGGAACCAGCAGTGGTCGCTGAACCGCGTCGGCAGCGGCGGAGGCGGCGGCACACCACCGAGCGGGCTCGTCGGTTGGGCGACCCAGGGCGGCGGCACGACCGGCGGCGGCAGCGCGGCGGCGACCACCGTCACCAGCTCGTCGGCGCTCTCCAGCGCGGTCTCGGGCAGCACCGCCCGGGTCGTCCGGATCTCCGGCACGATCTCCTGCTCCGGCATGATCACGGTCGGCTCCAACAAGACCATCCTCGGCAACTCCGGTGCGGTCGTCGCCGGCTGCGGCCTCAACGTCTCCAACGCCAGCAACGTGATCATCCGCAACATCTCGTTCCGCGACTGGGACGACGACGCGATCAACGTCCAGTACTCGACCCGCGTGTGGGTGGACCACAACAGCTTCACCAACGGGTACGACGGCGCGGTCGACGTCAAACGGGCCTCGGACTACGTGACCATCTCCTGGAACCGGGTCTACGGGCACGACAAGTCGATGCTGCTCGGCCACAGCAACGACAACGCGGGCGAGGACCGTGGCCACCTGCGGGTCACCTACCACCACAACTGGTTCGACGGCTCCGGCACCCGCCACCCCCGGGTCCGGTTCGGCAACCCGGTCCACGTCTACAACAACTACTACAACAACAACGAGTACGGCGTCGCGTCCACGATGGGCGCCGGCGTGCTGGTCGAGGGCAACTACTTCGAGGGCGTCGACGAGCCCACCCTGGTCGGCTACGCCGACTCGGCCGACGGCGCGATCGTCGCGCGGAACAACTACTTCACCGGCTCCGGCACACCGGAGAGCGGCGGCGGTTCCGTGTCCGGCATCCCCTACTCGTACACCCTGGAAAGCGCGACCGCCGTCAAGGGCAGCGTGACGGCGAACGCGGGCGCCGGACGGATCTCTGTCTGACCGGCACGCACGACCCGGCGCGGCGGCCCGAAAGTCGCCGCGCCGGCGCGGCGTCAGGGTTTCGCCGCCTCGGCGCTGTGCCAGACCACGGCCCTGTTGATCCGGTCCGGATAGCGCGCGATCATCGTGTCGTAGAGCGCCCGCGCGTCACCGCTCTCGCGCACCGCCACGGCCCAGTCGCGCAGGTAGTCGCGGGTCGCGTCGACGTCGGCCGGGCTGTCGCCGGTGCCGGGCGCCTTGTGTCCGGACACCACCGCGCGCGGGCGCAGGTCGTCGATCGTGTCCAGGGCGCCGAACCAGCCGTCGAGCCCGCCGTCGCCGGCCTCGGCAAGATAGAGGTGCACGCCGTTGTAGACGCTGTCACCGGCGACGGCGAGCCCGATCGACGGCGCGAACAGGGCGGTGGTGTGGTCGGTGTCGCTGTGCCCGAGCGGCACCGCGATCAGCCGCTCCCCCTCGGCTCGAGGTCGCCGTCGAACGGCTCGGCCACCACCGGATCGGTGATCTGGTCCGGGAACCTCGTCCGCCAGAACCCGTCCAGCAGTTCGGGCTCGAGGTGCTCGCGCATCACGTCGACCACCTCCGGCGTGGCCACCAGCCGGGCGTCCGGGAACCGCTCGAGCACGGCGGCGGCGCCGAAGAAGTGGTCGCCGTGTCCGTGCGTGACGTAGACGGCGGTCAGGTCCTTGCCGGCCGCCTCCACCCAGTCGGCGAGGTCGAGCCCCTGCTGATCGGTCAGCAACGCGTCGACCAGGACCGCTTCCCGGTCACCGTGGATGAGCGTGGCGCTGATCGGCGACCACATCTCGCTCGTCTCGCCGACGGGCAGGTCATCGGAGACGACGGGCGTCCCGGGCGCGACATATGTCTCGTATGCGAGTGTTGCCATGACGAACCCCCTCGACCCCAGGCTCGCAAACATCAGCCAGGGTCGTGGCGGTTCACGGCACGCGGGAGTCGTGGTTGTGTGCGGCCATCCAGCGCTCCTCCGGGCTGAGCCGGTTCCACGGGACGAACGTGACCAGCGTGCGGTGCTGGCCGACCGGGCACCACTGGAAGCGCAGCGGGCCGAGGCGGATCGCCTTGAGCGAGATCCCGGGCACCCAGACGGTGGTGAACACGTGGCCGTCGCGGCAACGGACCGCGACCTCGAAACGCTCGGTGTCGAGCGGGCCACGGCGCACGATCAGCACGAGCCCGATCACGATCGCGCCGACCGCCAGGGTCAGCAGGAACACCAGCACCGACGTCTCGTTCATGGTCGCCTCCTACGCCGGTGCTTACCATGCCACGACCTGACCGGGTACGCGCAACCGGACGGCGAGCTGCGAGGATCGCCCGATGCACGAGGACCCGAAGCGGCGCCGCCTTGCCGCGATGCGCGCCTGCGACCGCATCCTCTCCGGTGAGCGGCCGCTGTCGATGCGTGACCGGCTGGCCGCCCTGGACGTGCCGGACGACCTGCCCGACCTCTACGGCGACGGTCCGGTGACCGCGCTGGAGGACCGGGTCGCCGCCCTGCTCGGCACGCAGGCCGCGGTCTTCTTCCCCACCGGCACGATGGCCCAACAGGTCGCACTGCGGTTCGGCGCCGACCGCAGCGGCGGCCGGGCGGTCGCCTTGCATCCCTTGAGCCACCTCGAACAGCACGAACGCCAGGCGTACGCCCAGCTCAGCGGTCTGCGCGCGGTCTGGCCGACGACCGAGCCGCGCAACGCGACCGGCGCGGAGATCCGTGCGCTGGCCGAGCCCGTGAGCACGGTCCTGCTGGAGCTGCCGCTGCGCGACGCCGGCTTCGTCCTGCCCACCTGGGACGAGCTGGGCGAGGCGGCCGCGGCGACCCGCGCGATCGGCGCCCGACTGCACCTCGACGGCGCCCGGATCTGGGAGTCCGTGCCGCACCTCGGCCACGGGCTCGCCGAGCTCGCCGGCCTGGCCGACAGCGTCTACGTCTCGTTCTACAAGACGATCGGCGGCATCAGCGGCGCCGCGCTGGCGGGCACGGCCGAGCTTGCCGCGTACGCCCGGGTCTGGCGGCACCGCTACGGCGGCCAGGTGTTCCAGCAGTGGCCGGCGGCGCTGACCGCGCTCGCGGGCCTCGACCGGGAGCTGCCACGGATCCCCGACTACGTGCGGCACGCCCGGACCGTCGCGACGGCGCTGGCCACGCTGCCGGGGGCGCGGGTGTTCCCGGAGCCGCCGCACACCCACCGGTTCCGCCTCTGGCTGCCGCATGCGGCCGACGCCCTCAACGACGCCGCGCTGGCGCTGGCCGAGGAGGAGAAGGTGTGGTTCGCGGGCGGCTGGCGGGACGCCGGCGTGCCGGGCATGGCGCTGACCGAGATCACCGCGGCCGAGCCGGCACTCGCGTGGACCGCGGACGACGTCGTCGAGGCGGGCGCCCGTTTCCTGGGCCGGGTCGGGCCCGGGAGTTAGGCTGGAGGTCGGAGGGAGCAACCATGGCAACCATCCACCTTCATCAGACCACCACCGTGACGCCGCAGCAGTTCGTGGCCGCGCTGACCGACTTCGGGCCCGGGCGGTCCGAGATCTTCGGCCGCAGTGCCGACGGCTACCTCAAGGTGCACGAGCAGGGCCCCACGTCGGCCGACGTGACCGAGGGATCCGGCGGCATCTGGGAACGGCTGCACTACGACTGGTCCGACGTCAACCACGTCGTGCTCACCACCACCGACTCCAACACGTGGAGCAACCGGTCCGGGCACACCTACACTTTGACGCCGCAGCCCGACGGGACGACCAATGTGGACGTCGACGTCGTGCGCGACGGCAAGAACGCCAAGGGACGCGCCGTCGGTCTGCTGCTCAACTTCGCGGGCACCCGCGTCCTCGGCGCGGAGCTCGCGAAGACCGTCAAGGCGATCGAGACCCGCAACGGGACTAGCTCGCCCGGCTGAGGAACACCGCCTCCTGGCAGTAGCGGGCGACCACCGACCGGTACGGCCGGAACGGCTCGCCGAGCGGTTCCAACTCCGAAGCGGTAGGCATCGGCTCGACCTCCCAGGTCAGCGCGTAGCCCTCGCGGACGTCGAGGTCGCCGACGGGCCAGACGTCGAGGCGGCGCAGGCAGTGCATGAGATACATCTCCGCGCTCCACCGCCCGATGCCGCGCACCTTTGTCAGCCGCTCGACCACCTCGGCATCGGACAGCCTGGTGGACGGGTTGACGTCGACGGTGCCGTCGAGCACCTTGGCCGACAGGTCGCGCACCGAGAGCACCTTGTTGCGCGACAGGCCGGCCGCGCGCAGCGCGTCGTCCGACGTCGCGACGAAGCCGTCCGGTGTGAACAGGCCACCCATCGCGGCCGCGGTCCGGCCGATGATGGCCCGTGCCGCGGCGGCCGAGATCTGCTGCGAGATGATCGATCGGATGAGCATCCCGAACGGCCCGTCCGGGAAGCGTGGCAGGTAGCGGATCGGGCCCACCTTCGCCACGAGCGTTGCCAGCGCCCGGTCCCGGGCCGCGACCGCGCTGGTCGCGTTGTCCAAAGAAATCCTCGCCACCGGCCCCACCCCCGTCATCGGCCGACGGGGCAAACGTAGCTCCGTCGCGATCAGCGCGCGGCGACCACCGCCCGCAGAGCACCGACCAGGTCTTCGGCGCTCGGCGCGCGTTCCGGGTCGAGCAGCCGCTGCACCGTCAGCCCCGTGATCACGGCCATCACCAGTGCGCCGACCGCGGGCCGCGGCTCGCCTTCCGGGGCGTCGCCCAGGACCAGGTCGGTGAAGCTGGTCCGGCCGGTGTCCATCGCGGCGGCCAGGCGCTGGGCCAGCTCAGGGTTCTGGCTGGTCTGGGTGAGCACGTCGACGCTGGCGAACCAGAGTCGCGGGTTGGCGGCGATCGACTCGACGACGCCGGCCCAGACGGCCTCGACGCGCTCCAGGGGGCCGGCGTCCGGATCGACCTGGATGGCCCGCTCGAGCTCGGTCCCCCACTCGTCCATAGCCTCGATCATCGCGGCGTTGAGCAGGGCCTCCTTCGAGCCGAAGTGGTAGCCGATCGACGCCAGGTTGGTGCCGGACGCGGCGACGATGTCGCGCGCCGTCGTGTGCGCGTAGCCCCGCTCGAGCAGGCAGCGCTTGGCACCTTCGAGGAGCTGTTCCCGATGACCCACGGCGGTGAGTCTAGCCGACAGCTAAACAAGCGTCCTATACAAACGTCATAGACATTTGTATAGGACGTACGTATATTCATCGGCATGACGACCTCCGCCCCGGCCCGGCCGGACACCGCCACCCGCCGCATCCTCGACGTCGACGCCCTGCGCGGGTTCGCGCTGTTCGGCATCCTCGTGGTCAACATCGCGTTCTTCGCGACCGCCTATCCGTGGCACGGGATCGACGACCCGGCGTACGCGTCCGGTGTGGACGACGCCGTCCGGTGGGTGGTCGCGCTGGTCTTCGAGCTGAAGTTCTACCTTCTGTTCTCGTTCCTGTTCGGCTACAGCTTCACGCTGCAGACGGACTCCGCGGCCCGCGCCGGAGCCTCGTTCCGCGCCCGGATGCTGCGCCGGCTCGCGGTGCTGTTCGTGCTCGGTGCCGCGCACGCGCTGCTGTTCTTCCACGGCGACATCCTCACGACGTACGCCGTGCTGGGCCTGGTCCTGCTCGCGATGCGCCGGGTCGGCCCGCGGACCGCGATGATCACGGCGGTCGGGCTGACCGTGCTGGTCGCGTCGTTCATCGCGCTCGCCTCCCTCAGCGGCGCGGTCCCGGCCACGGACACGGCCGCCGCGCTGGCCGCCGGGCAGCGATCCACCGCGGCGCTGGCGGGCAACCCGGCCACCGTGATCGCCGAGCACCTCCGCTCGATGCCGCAGATGCTGGGGGCCCTGGCCGGGTTGCAGGCGCCGGCGGCGCTGGCCGCGTTCCTGGTCGGCCTCGCCGCCGGCAAGCGCCGCCTGCTGGCCGAAGCGCACCGGCACCGCCGTGCGCTGTCGATCGTCCAACTCGTCGGCTACCCGGTGGGCCTGGCCGGTGCGGTGGTGCTCGCGTCGACCGGCGGCACGACCGGGCTGAACATGGCCGCGGTGGCGCTCACCGTGGTGACCGCTCCGCTGCTGTCCGCGGCGTACGTCGCCACCCTGCTGCGGTTCTTCGGCACCCCGTCGGGCCACCGGGTTGCCGCCGCCCTCGCACCCGCGGGCCGGATGGCGCTGACCAACTACCTCGCGCAGTCGGTGGTCTGCGCCGTCGTCTTCACCGGGTGGGGGTTCGGGCTGATCGGCGACGTGTCACCACTGGCCGCGGTCGGGCTCGCCGTCGTCATCTTCGCCGCGCAGGCGGTGGTCAGCGCCCGCTGGCTGGCGGCTCACCAGTACGGACCGGTCGAGTGGGTCCTGCGCGCCGCGACGAACGCGCACCGTCCACGGTGGTCGCGGGCCGCCTGATCACCCGGGCGCGGCGCCCGGCCGGCCGTCCTCGACCACGAACGTGGCCCGGACGGCCGCCGGCGCGTTTGGTGTGCGTACCCAGGGCACGACCGTGAAATTGGTCGTCCACAGGCGATGGTCGAGCCGGCACGAGACGTAGCCGCGCTGGACGTTGTAGAACTTCACGTGCGGGTTGCCGGCCACGCGGGTGCGGCCGAGGTCGTCGACGTCCGTGCCGTCGCCACCGGAGCTGATCGACGTGCCGACGAGCTCCGTGGCGACGGTCGCGGAGTCCGGGTCGGCGTAGTCGGCCTTGATGTCGGCCACGAGGTTGCGGTGCCAGTCGCCGGTCAGCACGACCGGGTTGGCGACCCGCCGCGCCGCGATGCCGCCGAAGATCCGGTCGCGGGACGCGACGTACCCGTCCCAGCTGTCCATCCCGAAGCCCGTTCCGCTGTCCTGCGGCGGGACGGCCCGCGCCCCGTGGTAGAACTGCGCGACCCGGATCTGCTGTGCGATCACGTTCCACCGCGCCCGTGACGCGGCCAGCCCGTCGAGCAGCCAGCGCTCCTGCGCCTCCCCGGTCAGGGTGCGCGCCGGGTCGAACCGCTCACGCGTCTCCGGATCGGCCAGCGGGGACCGGTGCTGCCGGGTGTCGAGCAGGTTGAACTCGGCCAGGTCGCCGTAGGTGAACCGCCGGAACACCCGCATCTCCGGGCCCACCGGCAATGCGGTGCTGCGGATCGGCAGGTGCTCGTAGAGGGCGCGGAACGCCGCCGCCCGCCGTCGCAGGAACTCGGCGCGGGTGGGCGTGAGCGTGTTGCGCTCCGGCACGTCGCCGGCCCAGCCGTTCTCGACGTCGTGGTCGTCCAACGTGACCAGCCACGGGAACGCGGCGTGTGCGGCACGCAGGTCCGGGTCGCTCTTGTAGAGCGCGTACTGGGTCCGGTAGCGCTCGAGGGTCACGGCCTCCCAGCCGAGGTGCCCCGGCAACGGGACCTGGCGGGTCGCGCCGTCGCTCGGGATGCCGTTCTCGTAGATGTAGTCGCCGAGGTGGACGACGAAGTCGAGATCCTCCGCCGCCATGTGCCGGTAGGCGGTGTAGAAGCCGTCCTGCCAGGCCTGGCAGGACGCGAACGCGAACCGCAGCCGCCCGACCGGGTCGCCGACGGCGGGTGCGGTCCGCGTGCGGCCCACGGGGCTCTCGGCGTTGCCGGCGGCGAACCGGTAGAAGTAGCCGCGGCCCGGCGCCAGACCGTGCACCTCGGCGTGCACCGAGTGGGCCAGCTCCGGACTCGTCTCGACGTAGCCGTAGCGGACCACATGCCGGAACCGCTCGTCGGTGGCGACCTGCCAGCGGACCCGGACCGGGGTGGGCGGCATGCCGCCCAGTCCGTCCGGTGCGAGCGGATCCGGGGCGAGCCGGGTCCACAGCACGACGCCGTCCGGCAACGGGTCGCCGGAGGCGACCCCGAGGCTGAACGGGTCGGTCTGGAACCGCGGCTCCTTGTGCGGCCGGCTCGAGACGAACGCCCCGGTGCCGAGCAGGACCGCGGCCGCGCTGACACCACCGAGCCGCAGCAGCCCGCGCCGGCCGAGATGGTTGCCGGTCAAGCGGCGTCAGGGCTTGCGGGCGACCACGCCGAACTCGTCGACCTCGGGCGGGAGCACGCCGTCGACCTCGGGCGCGTGCCAGCGGGAGACCGAGACGGCGCCCGGCGGGACGATCTCGAGGCCCGCGCAGAAGTCGGCGATCTCCTCGGGGCTGCGCAGCAGGATCGGCTCGCCACCGACCTCGTTCCACTGCTTCACCACGTCGTCGGAGGCCGCGCCGTGGATGACGTTGGTGGCGTGGGACAGCGCGAGGTAGCTGCCCGAAGGCACCGCCGCCATGAGCTGGCCGAGGATCGCGGAGGCCTGCGCGGTGTCGGTGACGTGGTGGAGGATGCCCATCAGCGTGATGGCGACGGGCTGGTCGAAGTCGAGCGTCTTCGCCGCTTCGGCCAGGATGCGACCCGGGTCGCGCAGGTCCGCCTCGACGTAGGCGGTGGCGCCGGCCGGGGTGCCCACGAGCAGGGCCCGGGCGTGCACGAGCACCAGCGGGTCGTTGTCGACGTAGACGATGCGCGACTCGGGCGCGATCGCCTGCGCGACCTGGTGGGTGTTGTTGGCGGTCGGGAGCCCGGTGCCGATGTCGAGGAACTGCCGCACGCCAGACTCGGCCAGGAACGTGACCGACCGCTCCAGGAAGCCGCGGGAGGCGCGGGCCAGGTCGGCGACGTCGGGCAGGATGCCGAGGATCTCGTCGCCGACGGCGCGGTCGACCTCGAAGTTGTCCTTGCCGCCGAGCCAGTAGTTCCAGATCCGCGCGGAATGCGCCGTCGTGGTGTCGATCGTCGGCGCGGTTTCGTCGCCGTCGACGAGGGGCGCGTTGTCCGTCATGGTGGCCGTCCTTCCGGGCGAGCTAGACACGCGCAGCGTAGTCGCATTTGGCGTGTCGCGCGCCCCGGGGCCACCGGTGCGGGTCAGTCCGACGCGACCCGCACCGAGCGTGTGTCTACAGTGGCGGGTCGTAGTCGCTGCGCCGCTCGACGCGCCGGTACGAGACCGGCCGCTCGGTGACAACCTCGCGCTCCTCGACCGTCGGCGCGACGACCGGGCGCCGCCGACCCCAGATCAGCGCCGTCATGATGAGCCCCAGCACGCCGACGGCCATGAGAATCCAGCCGACGACGGTGAGGTCCAGGCTGCCGAGGTTCAGGTCGACAGCGAACGCCAGGATCGCACCGATCGCGATCAGGAAGATACTTGCTCCGATACCCACGCCGGTCCTCCTCGTGTTCGGGTGCCGTGCGCAGGTCTTACCCATCGGCCGCCGGGCCGCAAACGCGGTGTGTGACGCGCACGCCCGGTCGCGCGCTGTATGGGCGGTGGGGCTGGGAACCCACTGGACGGCCGGGGCGGAACCCAACTTCAATCGGGTGCCGCAAACCGCCCCGGCCGTTCTTGACAATGCAGGCTTGCCGGGCCGCCACCTGGGTATCCACTTCGGCATGGTTGAGCCCGGGCTGCTCGTCGACGACCGTTACCGCCTCGACGCGCCGATCGCCACCGGTGGCATGGGCGAGGTGTGGCGGGCGACCGACACCGTCCTGCGCCGCACCGTCGCCGTCAAGCTGCTGCGCGGCATCGTCGACGAGACCGCACAGGCGCGGTTCCGCAGCGAGGCGCGGGCGATGGCCGCTCTGCACCATCCGGGCGTCGCGGACGTCTACGACTACGGCGAGACCGACCTGCCGGACGGGACCGGCGCCGCGTACATCGCGATGGCGAACGTCGACGGCGAGCCGCTCTCCCGGCGCATCGCCGAGGCCGGCCCGCTCGACCCCGCCGAGACGCGGTCGATCGTCGCCCAGGCGGCGCGGGCCCTGCAGGCGGTGCACGACGCCGGCGTGGTGCACCGCGACGTCAAGCCGAGCAACATGATCGTCACCCCGGGCGGCGCGGTCGTCCTCATCGACTTCGGTGTCGCGGTCACCGCCGGCGGGATGTCGCACACGCGGGTGGACGAGGTGGTGGGCACCGCGCTCTACATGGCTCCGGAGCAGGTGGCCAAACAGGAGATCACCCCACTGACCGACGTGTACGCGCTCGGCGCCGTCACGTACCACTGCCTGGCCGGCCGGCCGCCGTTCGAGGACGGCAACGCCCTCACCGTGGCGCTGCGCCACCTCCACGAGGATCCACCGCCGCTGCCCGACCACGTGCCGGCGCAGCTCCGCCGCATCGTCGAGACCGCGATGGCCAAGGAGCCGGCCCTGCGGTTCGACAGCGCCGCCGCGCTGGCCGACGCCGTCGACGGTGGGCAGACCGGCGCCGCGACGGCCGTGCTCGCGGCGCGCGCCGCCGTGCCGCCGACGACGGAGGACCAGACGCCCGCCCCGACGGAAGACGAGCCGCGCAGCAGGCCGCGGCGCCGGCTGGCCGGCGCGGTGCTCGTGCTGGTCGCGGTGCTGCTGGCCGGGCTCGCGATCGCCGACCCGGCGGGCCTGATCCCGCGCCCGGGCGGTCCATCCCCACAACCGGCCGCAACCGGCGACGCCGAACAACCGGCCGGCGCAGAGCCGTCCGGCGACGACCCGCTGCCGGTCAGCGGTGTGCCCGCCACCTTCCCGAGCCCGACCGGACGGCGGACCGCCAGGCCCGAGGTGTCGGGCACCACCCCGCCGGCCGGCGCCGTCACCGCGAGCCCGCCGGGGCAGGCCGGCGAGGATCCGTCGACCGGTGCCGAGTCGCCGGCGCAGGCTCCGGAGCCGACGTCCTCCCCCGAGCCGGCACCGACCGAAACCTCGGCGCCCGACGAGGGTGGGACCGTTGCCGCAACCCCCGTGGTCAACGCGGCAGGATGACGTCCGAGGCGTGGAACGGCACGTAGTGGTCGAAGAACAGGCTCGACAGCAGCTCACCCCGGCTGCCGGCACGGAAGGCGGTCAGCAGCTCGGTCAGGCCGTCCTCGACCGCGTAGACGGACAGGCCCAGCTCGCGGGCGATCTGGCGGGTGTTGCGGCCACGGGCGACCGCGCCCAGCAGCTTGCCGTGCCAGCCCTGCAGCCCGCGGGCCCGGACGACGAAGGCGCTGATCTCGTGCGGGCGGATGCGGCCGACCGTCACGGCGATCGCGCTGTCCAGGTCGACGGCGTGGAAGGCCAGCCAGCGGCCGTCGTACCGCAGCCCGCCCGACGTGTCGATCAGGCCGGTCCGCCGGCCCTTCGCGACCGCGCCGCCGACCCGGTCGAGCTCCACCGCGTCGAGGACCCCGCGGGCGGACGCCGTCACGTCGAGCAGGCGGCCGTCGGCGGCCAGCATCAGGCGGCCCGACTCGGAGTCCGGCGCTTCCGGGACCGCCGGTGACACGGGTGCCGGTGCGAGCTCCGCGCGGCGCCGCCGGAACCGGGAGACGCGCGGCGGCTCGGCCGGTGCGGGGGCGGCCGGGGCAGGCGCGGGCGGCGGGTTCCCGCGTGCCAAGGCGTTGTGCATCGCCGCGCCGAGCAGCCGTCCGGCCGGCGCGAGCTGGGCCAGCTCGTCGGCCGAGAACACACCGCCGGCCCGGTAGGCGAACAGGGCGCCCCACGTGCCGTCGGCGTCGTGGAACGACTGCCGCAGCTCGTCGGTGAACCCCCGCGGCCGCAGGATGGACCGGAACCGGGGACTCAGCTCCGGATCGCCGTGGGTCGCGCCGTGCAGCGTCCCGATCCGCTGGTCCCCGGTCAGGTCCACGAGCCGCAGCACGTCGTCCTGCCCGTACTCGTTGGCGAACAGCTCCCGTTCCAGTGAGTGGTCGTGCGGCCCGCCGTCGACCACGCACGCCGCCCACATCAGCGTCGCCGGGTCGAGCACCGCCCAGATGGCCAGGTCGAACCCGATCGTCTCGCGCAGCATCACGCTGGCCTGGCGCCGCAGGCTGACGTGGTCGAGCGACATGTCGAGCCCGGTGCCGACCCGTGCCGCGAACGGCTCCGGGCCGGTGCGCGACGCGCCGCGACCGGTCGGCAGGCGCCGGTCGGCGGTCGTCCGGGAGTCGGGTGCCACCTCCGCGGGTGCCTCGTCGCCGTCGTCGGGGTCGGCCTCCTCGAGCCCGTCGAGCGGGACCCGCACTCCGGCGGCCCGGGCCAGCGTGACGGTCACCTCGCGGCTGACGGGCCGCTCGTCGGGCTCCTTGCGCAGGCAGCGGTGCAGCAGGTCACGGACGACCGGCGGCACGCCGGGCAGGTTCGGCAACGGCGCCGGCTCCAGGTAGATGTGTGCTTCGAGCATCTGGGTGCTGGTCTCGGCCGTCCACGGGAGGCGGCCCGCGAGCAGGCGGTAGAGCAGCAGGGCGAGCGCGTACACGTCGGTGGCGGCGACCACCGGGCGCCCGTCGAGCCGTTCCGGCGCCAGGTAGGCCGGCGTGCCGAGCAGCTGGTCGCCCTCGATCACGTCGTGCACGCCGGCCACCGCCGCGAGTCCGAAGTCGACCACCTTGGCGCCGCCGGCCGGCAGCATCACGTTGCCCGGCTTGACGTCGCGGTGCACGACGTCGCGGGCGTGTGCGGCGGCGAGCGCGGACGCCACCTCCGCGCAGATCCGCAGCGCCGGCTCCACGCCGATCGCGCCGCGCTTGAGCCGCTGTTCCAGGGAGCGGCCGTGCAGCAGCTCCATCACCACGTACGGCCGCCGGTCGCCGGCTCCCGTCGTCTCGCCGTAGTCGTAGACGCTGGCGATGTGCGGATGGTTGAGCCGCGCGGCGGCCCGTGCCTCGGCGAGAATCCGGCGGCGAAACTCGCCATCGCGAGCGAACTGCGGTGCCAACAGCTTGATCGCCACGTCGCGGTCGAGGACCTTGTCGTACGCCTGCCACACGACGCCCATGCCGCCGGCGCCCAGCTGGTTGGTCAGCCGGTAGCGCGCGCCGAGCAGCGTGCCCTCCTCCACGACTCCTCCTCTCGCGTCCGCAATGGATCATCCAGGCGATTTAAGCAAGACCTAACCGTCACCTAAGCATTCGCTTGGCCCATCCATAGCCACGTCAAGTACCGTCGACAGGACTTCATACGGGGCAAAGGAAGGGACCGACCGGATCGGAGTGGTGCATTGGCGACGGTATTCGCCATCCACGCCAACGCGACGACCCAGCTCACGATCAGCCGCGCGGTCGCCACGATCGCCAACACGGAGCTCGCCGGTCGCAGTGCCTCGGTCGTGGAGGCCCGCCGGGTCGTCGAGACCCTCGCCCCCGACGTCGTGACCGTCGACCTGCGGCTGCCCGACGGCGACGGCATCGCCCTCGCCCAGCAGCTGCGCGCCGCCCGGCCGCACCTGCCGGTGCTGGTGGTCGGCCCGGCCCGGCACGGCCTCCTGGAGCGGGCGGTCACCGCCGGCGTCGCCGCCTACGTGGCCCGCGACGCCGGTGTGGTCGAGCTCGCGGCGGCGATCCGCACCTGCCTGTCCGGCGGGCTCAGCTACTCGGCGCACACGCTGAACGCCGCCCTGCGGCACACCCGGGCGGCGGGCCTGAGCCGGCGCGAGCGCGAGGTGTACGACCTGGTCCGGGCGGGCCTCAGCCAGGCCGCCGTGGCCAAGCGGCTCGGCGTGGGCGAGTCGACCGTGCGCACGTACGTCGCCCGCGTGCGCACCAAGACGGCCGGCGGCGGCGACCTCCCGCAGGCCGGTTGACCGCTCACCCACCGAACGCCTCCAGGATCTTGATCATCGCCGGCCCGATCACGACCACGAACAGGGCCGGGAAGATGCAGAACACCATCGGGAACAGGATCTTCACCGGCACCTTCTGCGCGATCTCCTCGGCCCGCTGGCGGCGGCGCAGCCGCATCTCGGCCGCCTGCGCCCGCAGCACCTTGCCCATCGGGATGCCCAGCGTCGTGGCCTGCACGACCGCCGACGAGAAGGCCCGCAGCTCGGTGACGCTGGTCCGGGCGGCCATCTCCCGCAGCGCGTCGACCCGCGGCCGGCCGATCTGCATCTCGTGCAGCACGCGGGCGAACTCGCCGACCATCGGCCCGCGCCCGTTGCGCACCACCTGGGCCAGCGCGGCCTCGAAACCGAGCCCGGCCTCGACGGTGACGACCAGGGTGTCCAGCACGTCGGGCAGCGTGCGCCGGACCAGCTCCTGGCGTTCCTGCGCGAGGTGCAGCACCAGCAGGGCCGGTGCGGCGTAGCCGGTGGCCGCGCCCGCCACCGCCCAGACCAGCCAGGTCAGCGGCGGGGCGAACAGCACCGCGAGGGCCAGACCGGCGGCGCCGCCGACGACCACGAGCAGGCCCTGGTACGCGGTCACGGTCTCCACGCTCAGCCAGGTGGGGTTCCCGGCCTGGTCCAGCCGCCTGGTCAGCCAGGCCGACGTGCCGCCGCGGCCCATCGCCTTACCCAGGGCGTACGCCCGTCTGGGCAGCGCACCGGGCCGCGCGACGCCGGGCACCGTGTCCGCGTTAGCGACGCGGTACCCCTCGTCGACGGTCTTGATCGTGCGTGCGACCGCGTCGTGCGGCCCCGCGGCCAGCGCCACCGCGGCGACCGCGAGCCCGCCGGCCACGGCGACCATGCCGATCAGCAACAGCATGCTCAGACCTCGACCTTCAGCCAGCGGGACATCCAGAACGCGCCGATCACCATCAGCAGGCCGGCGCCGATCAGCAGCATCAGGCCGACGCCGGTGGTCCAGAGGACGCTGACGTAGTCGCGGCGGATCAGGAACATCCAGGCGCCGATCGCGAAGGGCAGACCGATCAGGATGTACGAGGACAGCCGCCCCTCGGCCGACAGCGCGTGGACGTGCCGGCGCAGGCGGTCCCGCTCGCGCAGCGTCTCCACAGTGGTCTCCAGCGTCTCGGCGAGGTTGCCGCCCGTCTCCCGCTGGATCCGGATGGCGATCACCGCCCACGAGAGGTCCTGGTTGCCGGCGCGGGCGGCCGCCCGGTCCAGCGCGTCCGCCAGGTCGGCGCCGAGCCGGACCTCGCCCAGCGCCCGGCCCAGCTCCTCGCCGAGCGGCCCGGGCGGGCCGTCGCGGACGACCGCGTCCAATGCCTGCGTCAGCGAGAAGCCCGAGCGCAGGGAGCTGACGACCAGTTGCAGCGCGTCGGGCAACTGGTCGGCGAACGCCTGCCGGCGCCGCCGTTCCCGCCACCGCGGATAGCCGGTGGAGACCAGCCAGCCCAGCAGGGCGCCGAGCACGGCACCGGCGACGCCGAACAGCAGCCCGAGCAGCACGGTGCCGGCGCAGATCGCGCCGATCCGCAGGCGCAACCGGTGGCCGCGCGGCAGCGTGACGCCGGCGTCGTCGGGTCGGTTGGATCCCGGGACGGTCCGCTCCGCCGGGGACCGTCCCGGTGCCGGCCCGGTGACCGTGGCGCCGCGGCCCGCGAGCCGGAACCGCTGGACCTGGTCGAGCCGGCGTTGCCGGGTGCTTCCGCCGCCGAACGCCGCGAGCAGCACCGCGAGCAGGAGGACGGCGAACAGCAGGATGCCGAGCCCACCAGGGCGTACGAGGTCGAACAGAGCCGTTCCGCCCCCGTCTGTGTTGGGCGGCGTGCCGGCCGCGTCGGCGAACCGCAGGTCGACGTCGGCCGTGCGGCGTGCGGCGCCGGAGCCGGCCGTCACCCGCAGCGTCGCGGTCGTGCCCGCCAGCTCGGGTGGGACCCGCACGGTGATGGTGAACAGGCCCGGCATCGCCGCCGCCGTGCGCACCGTCGCCGCCAGCGTGGCGGTCGCCGCCGAGGTGGCTCCTCCCCCGCTGCCGGTGGCGAGTCGACGCAGACCCGCGTCGGGTTCCCCGACGGTGACGAGGTCGAGCCGCTGGCCGGCCAGGGCGCGCCGGGTCGCGGCGAGGTCCGATCCCGGCGACCCCGCGTCCGCGGCGACGAGCAGCAGCCGCCGCTCGCCCTGGTCGGGTGCGGCGGCCGCCGCCGACCGCAGCCCGGCCAGCAGGTCGGTGCCGCCGCCGGTGGACAGCCGGGCGAGGCCGGCCCGGAACGCCGCGCGGTCGCGGGTCGGCCGGACGGCGACGACCGGCGGGTCCGCGGCGGCGACCAGCCCGAGGGCCACGTCGGCGGGGACGCTGTCGGCGAGCGCCGCCACCGTGTCCCGGGCGGCCGCGCCGCCGACCACGAGGGTCAGGGTGCGCGCGGGCGCCGGCCCGCCGGCCGCGGCACCCGGCCGGATCCCCGCCGGCAGCGCGTAGCCGTCGCGGGACACGGTGACGGCGGGCAGGCGGCCACCGGCGCCGGTGGGCAGCGCCGCGACCAGTTCGACCTCCGCGGCGCGGACCTTTCCGACCGCGACGGGCAGGGCGCCGTCCGCGTGCGCCGGTGTTCCGGCCAGCAGCAGCACCGCGAGCCCGCCGGCGGCGCCGGCCAGCACGCGCCGGATCACCACGGCGAGCTCTCGAACAGGCCGGCGGGCACGGCGATCCCGGCGTCGGCGAGGGCGTCCAGGAACCGCGGCCGCAGGCCGGTCCACCGGATCGTCCCCTGGTGCCGGCCGTGCTCGTCGAAGCCGGCGCGGTGGTCGAAGACGAACAGGTCCTGCAGCGTCACGACCTCGCCCTCCATGCCGATCACCTCGGAGACGTGGGTGACCCGCCGGGCGCCGTCGCGCATGCGCTCCTGGTGGACGATCAGGTCGACGGCGGAGGCGACCTGCTCCCGGACCGCCCGTACCGGCAGGTCGAGCCCTGCCATCAGGGCCATCGTCTCGAGCCGGGCGATCGAGTCCCGCGGCGCGTTGGCGTGCACCGTGGTCAGCGATCCATTGTGGCCGGTGTTCATCGCCTGGAGCATGTCGAGCGCCGCGCCGTCGCGGACCTCGCCGATGACGATGCGGTCGGGGCGCATCCGCAGCGCGTTGCGGACCAGGTCGCGGATCGTGACCTCGCCGCGGCCCTCGATGTTCGGCGGGCGGGCCTCCAGCCGCAGCACGTGCTCCTGGCGCAGCTGCAGCTCGGCCGCGTCCTCGATGGTGACGATCCGCTCGTTGGCGGGGATGAAGCCCGACAGCACGTTGAGCGTCGTGGTCTTCCCGGAGCCGGTGCCGCCGCTGATCACGATGTCGAGGCGCCCGCGTACGCAGGCGTAGAGAAGTTGGGCCAGCTCCTGGTTGACGGTGCCGAACCCGATCAGGTCCTCGACGGTGAACGCCTCACGGGCGAACTTGCGGATCGTCAACATAGGACCGTCGAGCGAGATCGGCGGCAGGACCACGTTGACCCGGCTGCCGTCCGGGAGCCGGGCGTCGACCATCGGGCTCGCCTCGTCGACCCGCCGGCCCACCCGCCAGACGATCCGGTCGATCACCCGGCGCAGGTGCGTCTCGTCGACGAACGCCGCGTCGACGTGGTGGATCTGGCCGAACCGCTCGACGTAGATGCGGTCGGGACCGTTCACCATGATCTCGGTGATGTCCGGGTCGCGCAGCAGCGGCTCGACCGGGCCGTGGCCGAGGATCTCGTCGATCAGCTCGGCCGCCACCCGGGCCGGGTCGGCCACCGCCAGCGGCGAGTCGTCCCGGGCCAGCACGTCGTTGATGGTCTCCCGGACCTTCTGTTCGAGCGCCGCGTCGCCGGTGCGGCGGTCGTAGAGCTGCGGACCGAGAATGGCCAACAGCTCACGGTGTACGCGCAGCCGCAGCGCGGCCGCCGACCCGACGCCGTTGCGCGCACCGTGCTGCCGTTGGGTGAGCCGGTCGGTGAGCGTCATCGCCCACCGCCCGACCGGGCGCGCTGCCACCGGCCGCCGCGCGCCGTCGCCTGCTGGGCGATCGCGCCCGAGGCGAGGTCACGGATCGCCTTGCTCACCGGATGACTCGGCTTGTCGACGACGATCGGGGTGCCACGGTTGATCGAGATCGGCACGTCGCGGCTCGACGGGATGTGCCCGGTGGTGCGGCTCTGCAGCACGCGCTCGATGTCGGCGCCGGAGAGGCCGACCTTCGCGTCGCTGCGGTTGAGCACCACGAGCCGGTTGTCCTTGCCGAGCCCGAGCAGGTCGAGCATGTCCATGGCGATCCGGAGGTTCTTGAGCGCGGGCACGTCGGGCGTGGCGACCAGGACGTGGACGTCGGTGACGTCGAGCGCGGCCAGCACGGCCTCGCTGAAGTGGGCGGGCGTGTCGATGACCACGTAGTCGGCCATGGTGCGGACCGCGGCCAGCACCGCCACGACCAGGTCGCGGTCGATCCGCTCGGCCTCGGTCGGGCCGACCGGCGCGAGCAGGACGTCGACACCCGGCGCGTACGGCGTCAGCAGCGCCCGGACCAGTCCGGCGTCGATCCGGTCCCGCGACGCGACGAGGTCGGCGATCCCCCTGTCCGGTGCGAGCTGGAGCATGATGCCGACGTCGCCGAACGCCAGGTCGAGGTCGACGAGGCAGACCCGGTGCCGGCCGCCGTCGGCGAGGCAGACGGCCAGGTTGGTGGCCAATGTGGACTTTCCACAGCCACCCTTGGCGGAGAAGACGGTGACGATCCTCGCCTCCGCGGCCGTTGGTGCGGCGGCGCCGGTCAACTGTCGGGACACCTCCAACGAGCGGCTGCACGCGGACTGCACGGCGGCCGTGTCGTGGGCGTCGACCGCCTCCCGTACCCCTGACCGCAGTGCCTGTGCCATCGTCTCCATGTCGAGGCGTTCGCGGAGCAGGACCACCCCCAGGGCCGGCCTCCGCAGCCGTTGCAACGCGGCCACCTCCAGCGCGACCGTGGCCGGTGTCGTCGGCCCGACGACGACGAGCGGCTCGGCCGGCAGATCGGTGAGCAGCCGCCGCAGGTCCTCGGACCGGGCGACCGTGTGGACGCCGGCGCCGAGCAGCGGCGTCAGGTGCGCGGCCCACTGCCGGTTGGGTTCGAAGAGGATCGTCATCCCGCCCTCCCGAAGAGCGATCCGTTGTCGACGCCCCGGTCGGGCCTGACGTCCGAGGAGTCACCGAGCAGGCCGACGTTGAGCAGCCCGCCCAGTGCGGTGGCGTGGGCCAGGATCTCGGCCTGCCGCTGGTCGAGGGCGAAGGTGATGGCGACGTCGCGCTCGCCGGTGGTCTCGGCCGTGGCCGGCAGTGGCGCGGCGCCGTCGCCTCCGTCGTCCTCGGCCGGTCCCACCGAGATGACCTCGATGTCGGTCATCAGCACGCGGGTGATGCTGTTGACGTCGCGGGCGCGTTCGAGTCCGCCGCCCGATACCTCGTCGGGCTTTCCGGCGTCCTGCGGTGTGTAGGTGTAGAAGATGGCGACGCGGGTGCCGGCGCGGACCGATCCGGGGCCGAACACCGCCGACTTGACCTTGGCCGAGACCGCCAGCTTGCCGTCGGGGATCACCATGCCGGAGTGGCTGACGGCGGTGCCGAACATGGTGCGCAGAACCAACTGGCCGCGCTGCACGACGGCGGTGGTGACCAGCAGGTCGAGGTCGGGATCGACGACCTCGAGGGTGTCGTCGGGCAGGGTCTCGACCGGCATGCGGGTCTGCCGCAGGTAGCCGCCCTCGCGCAGGGCGCGGCCGTCGGTGCCGGCCGGGATCTGCTTCTCCGCGACCAGCACGGTGCGAGCCGCCTTGCCCGCGACGGCTCTGGAGTCGGCCGATCTCGCGTACAGCAGGACGGCCACGGCTCCCGCGGCCGCGATGACGACGGCGGCGAATACGGCGATGACGCGTCGGTTCATGTCCGGTCGTTTCCCTGTCGTTAGCCGATGAGTGCGGTGATCTGTGCGCCGAGGTCGGGGCCACCGACGGCGCCGCCGCCGGGTACGACGGCGCGGGTGAAGAAGCCGAACACGCAGGTGGTCGCTTCCCGGTCGGCACAGTCGCGGCCGAGGCGGGGCGACGGTTCGACGTCGTCCGGAAGGCGCCAGCCGGTGACGACGAACGCCGCGACGCCCCGGATGGTGTAGTCGCGGCCGCTCACCCGATTGAAGATCGGCACGGCGATCGCCTTGCCCCTGGTCGCTTCGAGGAGGTCGAGGCAACCGTCGGGCCGCTCGCCGGCCCTTTTCTCCTCGGCCGTCTCGACGTCGGTGCGGCAGTCGGCGCTCTCCAACCAGCGGAAGCCGCCCCGGTTGCCGTTGCCGACGCCATTGCGGCCGCAGGAGGTCGGATCTGTCTCGTCGAAGAGCGGAATCGCCTCCTCGACGGACGGCAGGAGTCGGCCGCGGTTGCTCATCCGCTGCCAGTCGCAGGTGGAGATCGCCAGCGCGGTCGTCCGGGCCGCGGCGGGCGGCCCCCAGGCAACGCGGGCGCAGGCGCTGACGGCGGCGCCGTCGTAGTCGTCGAGCACCGCTTGGGCGAACACCGGCGGCAGGAGGTTCGAGCCGTCGGCACGGCGGATGCTGGTGCGCACCTCGGCGTAGGCGCCGTCGGCGGGTGCGGGCCGCACACACCGGGCGCCGCCGGCCGGGCAACTCGGCAGGTCGCCGCCGCGCCCGCAGACGATCGCCGTCGCTTCGCCGTTGTTCTCGTTCTGCCGGGCGTACGCGGCGGCGGTCCGGTCCATGGCCGCGCCGCCGCACCGGGTGGCGTCGGTGGCACAGACCCGGGCGGCGTCGATCGCGGCGGCGTCGGCGCCGGTCTGTAGCTGCTTGCGCTCGACGTAGATGAGGCCGACGTCCACGACCAACGCGCTGACCCCGAGCACCACACCGGTCCCGAACAGGACCGCGGCGATCGCGGAAACCGCGCCGCGGTCACGCCTGCGGTTCAGGAACACGGCATGACTCCGCTGCTGGCGAGCGTGACGTCGCCGCGGCTGCTCCCGCCGCCGCTCACCATCGCCGCGAGCACGCCGACGGGAGTCACGAACTCGAAGGACGCGGTGACGGTCACCCGCGCGTCGCCCCCTGCGCTGCCGGCCACCTCGCAGACCCGGATCGCGCTGACGCGCGCATCGTCACCCGCGAGCTCCCGGACCCGATCGTCCGGCCGGTCACCGAACGACGCGATCCGCGCCCCCTGCTGCGCCGCCTCGGTAACGTTCATCTGTGCGTTGAGCATCCGTCCAAAATCGATGATCCCAAAAACGATCAGCAACAGAATGGGAAATACGAAGGCGGCCTCCACCGCGGCGGCGCCGCGATCCCGTTTCCCGCCGAAGGCGGCCCCGGCCGACCGGCGCGGCCGGCTGGGCGCCACCCCTTCGAGATTGCTTACCGCAGACACGTCGGTGCGTTGACGATCCTGCGGCACGCCGAGTCGAAGTTGTTCGCGATCGCCGGACCGAACACGGCCAGGATGATGACGACCGCGGCCACGATGAACCCCATGATCAGGGCATATTCGGTCGCTGTCGCCCCACGATCGCGATCACGCCGACCGGCGTACCGCTTGATCTTCTCGATCATCGACAAAACTCCAAATTGGGTGTCGGGACAGGGTCGGGAACGCACATGAGTCTCTTTCGGGAAGAGATCACTGTCATTCAGTCGCCGGTCGCTATCCGGACTGGATGATCGCTGTGAGTGGCCACAAAAATGCGGGACGATCACACGAGCAGGAATGTGACCGTTCGGCTACCGAACGGCACCGAAGACGACGGCGGCCAACGCCGCCGCCACCATGGCAGGCCCAAACGGCGCCTGCGCGCGGCGATCGGCGCGCCGGGTCACCAACAAAGCCAGGACGAGTGGCAGGTTGACGACAGGCGCCAGCACGACCCCCGCGACGACGGCTGGCCAGCCGAACCAGCCGAGGAAGAGGCCCAGGGTGGCGCCGAGCTTGACGTCGCCGAACCCCATCTGCGCCCGCATGACCAGGGCAAATATCAGGTAGCCGGCCCCACAGACGACGGCCGCGAGGCCTGCGCGGGCCAGGGCCGCGCCGTTGTCGTCGATGAGTGCGGCGCCGCCGAGCAGGACCAGGCCGCCGGCGGCGAGGGCGCCGACCAACGGATCAGGCAGCCGCAACACCAGCAGGTCGACAGCGGCGAGCGGCACGGCGAGTGCCGAGAGGAGGAGAAACGCCGGCAACGCGGCTTTTGGCCCGACGGCGGCGGCGATCACCGCGCAGAGGGCCGCCGTGACGGGCACGGTCACCCAGCGGTTGGGTGCGGGTGCCCGCCCACAGCCGGGACATCTTCCGGAGGCCAGCCACCAGTGTGGCCGGTCCTTGCCGCAGTGCTGGCAGACGCGCCGCCAGGCGGGCGGCTGGGGCTCACCCTCGGGCCACGCCACCGCATACCGGCTGACGAGCCCGGGCACCACGGCACCCCAGCACCCACCGCCCACCGCGGCAGCGACGACCAGCGCCAGCGACACGCGCGCATCGTAGCCACCGACCTGATGCATTCACGAGAACGAGGGCTACGGCACGTAGACCTGCCCGGTCTGGGCGCCTTCGACGGAGCGGAGGTAGGCCTGAGCGACGTCGGCGAGATCGACGGCTCTCATGCCCGGGAAGTAGTCCCCGTACTCGGCGAGGCTCTCGGTGAAGACCGTGGGGCTGACCGCGTTGATGCGTTGCGGGGCGATCTCGATGGCCGCGGCGCGCACGAACGCCTCCACCGCGCCGTTGGCCATGGAAGCCGCGCTGCCCGTGGGGATCGGCTCGCGCGCCAGCACGCCCGTGATCAGGGTGAACGAGCCCCGCTCAGCGACGCGTGCGACCCCCTGGCGCACCAGATCGACCTGGCTGAGCACCTTCCCCCGGAAGGCAGCCTGATAGTCCTCGGGTGTCATCTCCGTGAGCGGCTTCCAGGGCACGTCGCCGGCGGTGCTGACCACCGCGTCCAAGCGGCCGACCCGCTCGTACAGGTCTGCGGTCTGTGCCGGGTCGGCGACGTCGTAGCGCAGGTCGCCGCCGGTGCGCCCGACGGAGAGGACCTCGTGGCCGCGGGCGGTCAGTGCCATGCGCACGGCCGTGCCGAGTGTGCCGGTGGCGCCGATGAGGAGAATCTTCATGCCTGGGGACGCTAGGGCCGGCCCACCGGACGAGGGAAATGCCGTCTGCGAAGCACTTATAGTCAGCAGTTATGAATGTGGAGCTGCGGCACCTGCGGGCGCTGGCCGCGATCGGGGATGAAGGCACCATCACCGGCGCCGCGGCCGTCCTGCATGTCAGCCAGCCCGCGCTCTCCCGCACCCTGGAGCAGTTGGAGAGCCGCCTCGGCATCCAGTTGGTGGAGCGGACCACCCGCCGCCTGGCACTCACCGAAGCCGGCCGCACCTTGTGCGAGCGCGCCCACCTCATCCTCAACCAGCTCGACGACGCGCTGGCGCAAGCCGCGGCAGGGCCGCGACCACTGCGCGTCGGCTTCGCCTCGGCGGCGCTGGGAGACCGCACCGTGCCGCTGCTGCGCAGCTGGCGCGAGGAACATCCCGGCACCCCGGTACGGGTGCACCGCCACGACGACCCGGACGTGGCATTGCGCCGCGGCGAGATCGATGCGGCCGTCCTGCGCAGCGCCCCCGCTCCCGGCCGCGGGCTGGCGGCCCAGCCCTTGTACCGGGAGCGGCGCCTAGCCGCCGTGCCCGAAGGCGATCCGCTCGCCCGCCGCACGGCCGTACGCCTGCACGACCTCGCCGACCGGCGGGTTGTCATCTGCTCGACCGCCGCCACCACGGCCGGACTCTGGCCCGACGGGCAGCGACCGCAAACGTTCGAGGTAGCCAACGTCGACGAGTGGCTCACCGCGATCGCCACAGAAGAGGCGGTCGGCGTCACCGCCGAGGGCACCGCCCACAGCCACCCGCACCCCGGCGTCCGCTACCTGCCTGTCTCAGACGCACCCCCCGTGACGGTCCACCTGGTCTGGCCGCGCACCCCTACGCATCCCGCCACCCACGCCTTCGTCGACCACGTGCGGCGCACGACCGGCGCCGCCGAACAGCCGCCGCGACCGCCGACCCCGGCCACACCCGGCGAATATCGTGTTCTTCCTGACGGGCGGTGAACCCGGGGAGGTTGCATGCGCGGCCTTCTCGTCTGGCGCGGCGGCCACAGTGGATGATCCTGAACATTCGGGCGTCGTGGGATAGCGCGCCCGGGTGGGTGCGCAGCAACCTTGAGTGATGGCGATCGCGCGCGAGCCACGTCAGCGGCGGCTCATCACGATCTCGTCGGTTTCTACGGCCTTCGCCGGGCTCATTGCCGGTGCCATCCTCGGTGTCGTCGCCGAAGACCTCGCTGGTGGGTCCCTTGGGATCGCGAGCATGACCGCCGTGGCCGCGGCCCTCGCGATCGGTGGGTTCGCGGCGGTCATGCAGCTGCTCGTGCGCGCGTTCGGGCAGCACGCCGACACCGTCGAGGAGACCGTGGTCGGGCAGGGCCGCGCCGTCGATCACGCGACCGGACGGCTGTTGGCCGGGCTTGCCGACCTTGGGCATCAGGTCGGTCAGACCGTCACCTACCAGACCATCAAGGCGCTGAGCGCGCTCGCGTCCAGCGACGACGACCCGGTCACCCGGGCCTGCCGTGCCGCGCATCGCGAGATCCTCGTCCTCGATGTGATCGACGACTCCGGCGACCATCCGGCGTCGTCGATCGAGGACCCCGTGCTCGCCGGCTTCCTGGACATGCTGATCACCCGGGTCACGGCGGATCGCGACCTGGCCTACCACCGCATCGTCCAGATGAGACGGCCCGAGGCGCTCGGGTCGGCCAAACCCGTCTTCGAGGCGCACTGTGCGGCCATGGTCGAGCTGTGGGACGCGGGGCGCCGCAACGTCACGCTCAAGACCGCCGACCTGCGCTATCCGTTCAAGTTCATCCTCGTGGACGGTACGCACCTCATGCTGCAGCTCAACGCCGCCAACCGGGACCGGCACCAGCGGCTCGACGCGTTCTGCGAGTTTCTCTTCGTCCAGGCACATCCGGAGCTGATCCGCGGGTTCCGGGAGATGTGGGACGACGTCGCGCATCACCGAGGCACGCACCCGGTGACGGCACTGCCGCAGTAGGTTCCTGCCATGGAGTACGCGGTCGGGCTGCCGACGGTCGGTGCGTTCGGTGACGCGCGGGCACTGACCCACCTCGCCGTCGCCGCCGAGGAGCGCGGGTGGGACGGCGTGCAGCTCTGGGATCACCTGCTCTACGACGAGCCCGGCTGGCCCGTCGCCAGCTCGACCGTCGCGGCCGCCACCATCGCGGCCCGGACGCGGCGGATCCGGATCATCCTCACCGTCGTGCTGCCGCGGCGGCAGGTGCAGGACGTCGCGCAGGACACCGCCGCGATCAACGCGCTCTCCGGTGGGCGGCTCACCCTGCTCGCCATCATCGGGTCGATGGACAGGGAGTACGCCGACTTCGGCCTCGATCCCGACCTCCGGGCGCGCGGGCGGGCCCTCGACGACCGCCTCGACCAGCTCACCGCCCTGTGGGAGCGATGGGGTGCCGACCGCGCGCCGATCTGGTGTGGTGGCCGCTGGCCGCGGCGAAAAGGACTTCAAAGGGCCGCCCGTTTCGACGGCGCGATGCCGGGATTCGAGGGCCACTGGCCGCCGAAGGCGCCGCCGGTCGACGACGTCGCCGCCGCCGTCGAGTTCGTGAGAAGCCGTGCCGGCCGCCCGATCGACGTCGCCGTCGAGGGTGCGGCCGACACGCACGCGCAGGTCGCGCCCTACGCCGCCGCCGGGATCACCTGGTGGGTCGAGGCGCTGGGCTGGTGGCGGGGTGGCCTGGCCGACGCGGCCGCCCGCGTCGGCCAGGGCCCACCTCAGCCCTGATCCTGGTCGGCCACGAAGGCGGCGATCCAGGCCAGCGGCGCGTTCCAGTTGATCGTCAGCTCGTTGGTCGACCACGACTCGATGTCGTCGATGTAGCAGAACTGCGGCGCACAACCCTGCAGCTTCTGCTGCGCGACCGGGTCCTGGATGGACGAGTTCGGCCCGCCCGACAGCGTGCCCCGCGGCGGGTTGGGCAGGTCGGGGTTGAGCTGCCGCGCGTACCACCGGCTGTGCTGGTTGTGCGACGCCACCTCGCCGTAACCGGTCACATAGGACTGGTTGAGCGCATTGCGGCCGAAGACGTAGTCCATTGTCTCCAGTACGCCGTCGCGATAGCGGTCCCTGCCCGTCAGGTCGTACGCCGCCGCCAGCACGACCGCGTTGTTCAGCACCAGGTTGTTGGAGCCCCAGTCGTACGTGTTCTCGGCCGGCGCATAGGGGATGCCGTAGGGGTGCGCCCGCGCCGTCGCGAGATAGCGGTCGGCGCCTGCGACGACAGACGCTCGCACCCGGGAACGATCCGGCAGCTTGTTCGGCAGCGTCGCCAGCTCCAGCCGGCCAAGCTGCGCCGTGTGACCCCAGTCGAAACCGCGGTCCCGCCAGATGTCGGCGGTGTGCAGCGGCGAGGCCAGGATCGCGTCGCGGTACTCGCGCTCGCCGGTCGTGATGTACAGCTCCGCGGCCGCCCAGTAGAACTCGTCGCTCACGTCGTCGTCGTTGTAGGCACCGCCACCGACGCCGTCGGCCGGGTCGGCGTAGAGGGCCGGGTTCGTCTTCGCCGCCGCGAACGCCGTCCTGGCCGCGGCCAGGTTGCGCGCCGCGAAGCCCTTGTCGTAAGGCTTGAAGACCCGGGCCGCCTGGGCCGCGGTGGCGGCCAGGTTGAGCGTCGCCGCGGTCGAGACCCGGTGCAGCTCGCGTGGCTGCGGGTCGAGGTGCGGCAGCAGCGGCAGGCCGGTCCAGGCCGCGTCGTGGATCTTGTGATGGGCCATTCCGGCGTACGGCTGACCGGCCGGCACCTGCATCTTGAGCAGGAACTCCTGCTCGAACCGGGCCTCGTCGAGGATGTCCGGCACCCGGTTGCCGCTCTCGGGCAGGGCGAGGGTGCCGTCGCGCAGGGTGCGCACCTGGCCGGTGTGGGCGGAGCGCTCGTACTCGCTCATCAGCTGGTGCACCGAGATGCCGCCGTTGACGACGTACTTGCCGTGGTCGCCGGCGTCGTACCAGCCGCCGGCGACGTCGAGCCGGTAGTCGCAGACGCCCGGCTGGCACGGCACGTCGGTGTCACCGAGGTTGGGCGCGACGCCGACGTGGCCGGCCGGGCGGCCGTAGCCGGGGCGCAGCGCGTCGTCGATCGCGACCCCGCTGCGCTGCGTGTAGTAGAACTTCAGCGCGTCGAGGCGAAGCTGCTCGTAGAAGTCGGTGCCGATGTCGAACGGCCGGCTCGTCTCCCCGTCGGCCACCAGCGTGTAACCGGTGCCCTTTCGCCCGTACGACAGGGAAATGGTCTGAACGTTCTGCCCGGAGGAGGCGTCGACGCCGCGCGGCGTCGTCTTCCCGCGCGCCACGACGGCGCCGGTCGCGTTCTTGAGCTGCCACGGCAGCGGCGTGGTCGCGTCGGTCACCAGCGTCGCGTTCTTCGGGCCGTGCAGCAGGTAGCCGACCTGGTTGACGCGCACGCGCGGACCCGTGTCCGGCACGTACTCCTCGGGCTCGGCGCCGCCCTGCAGCGAGATGTTGTCGAGGCAGATCCGCCACGCGGTGGCGCTGCCGCCGATCTGGAACGCGACCTGCGCGTTGGGCAGATCGACGGGCGAGGTGAAGGTGTACGTGTAGTCGTTGCCCGAAACGCTCAGCTCCGGGGTCGCCGACAGATATTGGGTGTACGGGTCGACCGGCAGCTGGATCAGCGCCTTGCCGACACGGGCGGGCGTGGCGGTGCCGAAGAACCGGAACTCGTAGGTCTCGCCGGCGACGAGGGGGATGTTGTCCTGGCCGATGATGGCGTCCCACGGGTTGACCGTGCCGCCCGGCACGTCGGCGCAGAGCTGGCCGCTGCTGGAGTCGAGGGTCAGGTTGCCGGTCGCCCACCAGGGCGCGTGGCCGTTGTCGAAGGTGCCGTTGACGATCTGCTCGGGTCCTTCGGCCGCGGCTGGCGCACCGGCCAGCGTGGTGGCCGCCAGCACGAGGCCGGTGACGGCGGCGATGCGGCGCCGCCAGGGATTCGACGAAGTCACAGGTTTCCTTTCGATGGGCATGGACGGTGCATCGAAGGAGAGACTGGGAGCGCTCCCAGTTGCATGGGATGCTGGCAGCAAGTGTGGCGTGTGTCAATGCGGCTTGGCCTAGAGCGCCGCTCTAGGCAAATGTCGCTTGGCCTAGAGCTGGGTCTAGGTTCTACGTTTCTTGGATGAACGACGGAAACACCGCAAATCACCGTCAGGACCGTTTCGAGCATGGGATGGCGGTCCTCGACCGCGTCGACGGCGACAGCGGCCGGCGGGTTATCGACGCGCTCGCCGATGTCAGCCCTGAGCTGGGCCACCAGGTCGTCTCGTGGGCCTTCGGCGAGATCTACTCCCGGCCCGGGCTGCCGCCGCGCGACCGGCAACTGGTCACGCTCGGCATGCTCACCGCGCTCGGCGGCTGCGAACCGCAGCTCGAGGTGCACGTCAACGCGTCGCTCAACGTCGGCCTGAGCGCCGATGAGATCGTCGAGGCGCTGCTGCACTCGGCGGTCTACTGCGGGATCCCCAAGGCCCTCAACGCCACCATGGTCGCCAAGAAGGTCTTCGCCGAACGCGGTCTGCTCCCGGTCAGGACGGGCTGACCGCCGGCTGTACCGTCAGAGGGGATCACGGGAGGGCCGCCATGACCGACGAGCGTTCGCGTAAGCGTCCCCGTTCCGGGCGGGCGCGCAAGCGCCTGGTCCGGGCCCACGCCGCGCACAGCGGTGTGGCCTATTCGGTCGCGGCCCGGCAGGTGGCCACGGCCGGGCTGCGGGCCGGCGAGACGCTCGGCGACTACGGCCGGACCGTTTATCCCGTCGCCCTGTTCGACGGCGGGCGGCGCTGGTCGCTCGGTGCCCGCGCCGCCCGGCCGGTGGACGTGCGTGTCGCCGATGCGCGGCGGGCCGCGCGGTTGCCCGGCGGGCGGGCGGGGCATCTGGCGTCGCGGTTTCCGCCGGGCATAGACGGGTTCTATGCCGGCGACGGGCGCGCGGCGTTGTTGGCGATGCTCTACCTCGTTGTCGCGGACGCGGCGCCCAGTGCCGGTGAGCGGGCCTGGGCAGCCGAGACCGGAGAGGAGGCGGCGATCGACCTGGTCTGTGCCGAGATCGACCGCGCCGCGCGCCGGCTGCTCGACGGGGACTGGACGATCCTGTGGGAGCGCATCGACGGCGCGCTGACCGCCGGTGCGTACCCCCGGCTGCGAGAAATGTTCCGGAACTTCCGCGACGAGGCCGGCGCGCCCTGGACCGGTGTGCGGCAGATTCTCGACGCCCTGCTGGTGGTCGGCGACGACGGGCACGCGCCGGGGACGCGGGTCCGGGCGGGCGCTGCCGGCGGATCGGTCGTCGGGCTGTGGTGGGCGGCGGACGGGCCGCCGGTCGCGTACGACGTCTGGTTCGACGGTGCCGCCGGGCCGCGGCGGGTGCGGCCCGGCGACATCGTGGTGCTGCCGCGGCAGGAAACCCCTTACCCGGCCTGATCCGCCAGCTCGTCGACGCGGAACGCCAGCTCGGCACCGTCCACATCGACCACGACCGTCTGGCCTGGACGGAGCTCTTCCAGCAGGATCCGCTCGGACAGCGCGTCCTCGACCCCGGTCTGGATGGCTCGGCGCAGCGGGCGGGCACCGTAAGCCGGATCGAACCCGTGCCGCACCAGGTGCAGCTTGGCGTCGTCGGTGACCACCAGCGCCATGTCGCGGGCGGCGAGCCGCTGCGCGACCCGGGCCAGCATCAGGTCGGCGATCGCGAGCAGTTCGGTTTCCGCGAGGTGCCGGAACACCACCGTCTCGTCGATCCGGTTGAGCAGCTCGGGCGGGAAGTGGCGGCGCAGCTCCGCGCGTACACCCGCGGCTTGGTTGTCCACCATGGACTCGGTGAACCCGACCGGAGCCGCCCGCGTGCCGAGGTTCGTGGTCAGGATGACCACCGTGTTCCGGAAGTCCACCTTGCGACCCTGCGCGTCGGTCAGCGCGCCGTCCTCGAGGATCTGGAGCAGGGTCAGCAGCACGTCCGGGTGCGCCTTCTCGACCTCGTCGAAGAGCACGACGGAGAACGGCCGGCGGCGCACCCGCTCGGTCAGCTGCCCGCCCTCGTCGTGGCCGACGTAGCCGGGCGGCGCGCCGACCAGCCGGGCCACGGTGTGCCGGTCGTGGTACTCCGACATGTCGAGCTGGATCAGCGCGTCGTCGGCGCCGAACAGGAACTCCGCCAAGGCGCGGCAGAGGTCGGTCTTGCCGACACCGGTGGGCCCGGCGAACACGAACGACCCGGCAGGGCGGCGAGGGTCCTTCAAACCGGCTCGGGTACGGCGCACCGCGCGCGCCACCGCACCGACCGCCTCGTCCTGGCCGACCACCCGGCGGTGCAGCTCGTCCTCCATCCGGGCGAGCCGGCGGGTCTCGGACTCGCTCAGCGGCCGCACCGGCACACCGACCCAGTCGGCCAACACCTCGGCGATGTCGTCCTCGTCCACGGTGGTCCCGCCGCGGAGCTGGGTGCGGGCGCCGGCCTCGTCGACGAGGTCGATCGCCTTGTCGGGCAGGAACCGGTCGGCCACGTACCGGTCGGCCAGCGCCGCGGCGGCCGCGAGCGCCGCGTCGGTGAACGCGACACCGTGGTGCGCCTCGTAGTGCCGGCGCAGCCCGGTGAGGATCTCGACGGTCTGCGCGACCGTCGGCTCGCCCAACGCGACGGGTTGGAACCGCCGCTCGAGCGCGGGGTCGCGGGTCAGGATCCGCCGGTACTCGTCGGTGGTGGTCGCGCCGATCAGCTGCAGCTCGGGCCGGGCGAGCAGCGGCTTGAGGATCGACGCGGCGTCGAGCGCCCCCTCCGCCGCCCCGGCGCCGACGATCGTGTGGATCTCGTCGACGAACAGGATGATGTCGTCGCGGCCGCGTACCTCCTTGAGCACTTTGCGGAGCCGCTCCTCGAAGTCGCCGCGGTAGCGCGAGCCGGCGACCAACGCGCTGAGGTCGAGGGTGTAAAGCTGCTTGCCGCGCAGCCGCGGCGGCACGTCACCGGCCGCGATGCGCTGCGCCAGCCCTTCGACGGCTGCGGTCTTGCCGACACCGGGATCGCCGAGCAGGACCGGGTTGTTCTTGGTGCGCCGGCAGAGGACACGGATGACACGCTGGATCTCGGTCTCCCGGCCGACGACGGGGTCGAGCCCGCCGGTGCGCGCGCTGTGCGTGAGGTTGGTGCCGAACTGGTCGAGCACGGCGCTGCTGGCCGGTTGGTGCTCTTCCTGCTTCTGCGAAAGCTCCTCGATCACGCGCCGCCGGACGGCGTCGACGTCGGCGCCCGACGCGGCGAGCACCTGGGCGCCGACCCCGCCGCCGTCGCGGACGAGCCCGAGCAGGATGTGTTCGGGCCCGATGTGCCCGTGGCCGAGCTGAATCGCCTCCCGCAGGGCCAGCTCCAGCACCCGCCGGGCCCGCGGGGTGAACGGGATGTGCCCGGCGGCCGCTTTGCCACCGGCACCGATCACCTCCTCGACCTGCTGCCGGACGCTGACGAGCGAGAGCCCGAGGTTGACCAGCGCCCGCGCGCCGGCGTTCTCGCCCTCCTTGAGGATGCCGAGCAGGAGGTGCTCGGTGCCGATGGAGGCGTGATTGAAGATCCGCGCCTCTTCCTGAGCCAGGACGACCACCCGGCGGGACCGGTCGGTGAACCGTTCGAACATGCTTTTCACGCCCTCGCGAGGCCCCACGCCCCTCGTTCTCCGGACGCGACATGGCCGCGCGAAACGAGAGCGCTGAGTCGAAGCCTCTTGGCCATCCCGGGCGACCGGCGTGGGCGGTCACCCGAGGCACGGGCAGGCGCACTACCCGAGGTTGACGGTAGCGCGGCGTTGGCCGGGTGCGACCGCCGTGGTCGTTCGCCCTCAGCGAACCTGCAGCAGTCGCGGCGTTCATGACGTAATAGAGATGTGGACCGCACGGAGTTCGAAGAGTTCGCCACGGCGGGGCTGCCGGCGCTGTTCCGCTACGGGCGGGCACTGACCGGCGATCCGCAGGACGCCCAGGACCTCGTGCAGGACGCGCTGCTGCGGGTCTGGCGGGCGTGGCCGGCGGTGCGCCGGGACGGGAACCCGGTGGCGTACGCGAAGACCACGATGGTGCGGCTGCACCTCAGCTCGGCACGCCGTCTCCGTCGGCGGCTGTCTTCGGCCCGGCCCGGTTTGTCGGCGCCGCCGCCCTCGTCGGCGGTGGACCAGGTCGACGACCGGCACCACCTGCGCGGCCTGCTGATGACGCTGCCGCCGATCCAGCGCGCGGTGCTGGTCATGACCTATCTCGAAGACGCGGACGACGCCACCATCGCCGCCGCACTCCGCCGCCGCCCGTCGAGCATCCGGGCGGCGCGGAGCCGGGCGCTCGCCAAACTCCGCGAGTCACCCTCGAAGGAGGTGCTGCCTCATGCCTGACCTCGACGAACAGCTGCGGGCGGAGTTCAACCGCGACGAACCGGAGCCGGAGGCCCGCGCCGTGCTCGACACGGTCTACGCCCGGGAGCGCAAGGCGCGGGTCCGCCGGGGTGTCGCCGGCGCGCTGCTCGTGGGGGCCGTGGCGCTCGCGGTGCCGGTCGCCGCCTCGGCCCTGGGCGACGGCGGCCCCACCACGGTGGTCCCGGCCGCCCCGTCGACGGCCGCGTCGCCATCGGGCACGCCGCACGTGCCGCTCGGCAACCCACCGCCGCGAACGGTCGCCTTCCCGGGCATACCGTCCTATCTGGGGATCGCCGCCGCGCCTCCGTCCGGGTCCTTCAGGGTGCCGACGGGAGCCGAGACACGCTTCTACACGAGTCCGGCGGGCAGCCCGGTCGAGGGCCTGGCCTGGGTCCGCCAACCGAGCGAACCCGTCGGCCTGCCCGGCCTGGTCGTCGAACTGCCCCGAAACGCCTACGGCGACCTGCAGGCACTCGTCACCGACGACCCATGGCAGAAGGCGCTCTACATGCAGTCGTTCGCCCCGTCAGGCGACAACGACTTCGTCATCGTCTACGGCGGCGACACCGACGCCCGCACCCAGGTCATCGTGTCGATCCTCAGGGCGGCATCCCGGTAGTCGGCCGATCAGGCGCGGTCGTGGAGAGTGACCTGGTAGCCGTCGGGGTCGGCGAAGGTGAACGTCCGGCCGAAGGGACCGTCGATCGGTGCGGAGACGATGGTGTGACCGTCGGCCGCCAGAGCATCGTGGATGGCCTGGACATCGGTGGCGTGGAGCCAGATCGCGGCACCGATGCCGGGTTGAGCGACCGAGGCGAGATCGGTGCCGGGAGCGACGTCGCGAAGAGCGAACGCGATCGGCGTCGTCTCGAAGACGACGGCATGGGGCGGCCCAGCCGGCGAGCGGACGAGGCCCAGGTAGTGCTCGTAGAACGCCTGCGACGCGCCGAGGTCGCGAGCTTGCAGGGAGATGAAGTCAGGGCCGGTGGCGGGCATGATGATGCTCCTTCTTCTATGTCAGTCTTCTGACACAGACCAAGCTATGTCAGACTACTGACATGAGTCAAGAAGGCGCCGGCGTCGACCTGAAGACGTCCCTGGGCTACCTCCTGAAAGAGGCGTCGAGTGCCCTCCGCGCGGCCATGGAGGCGGTGCTGCGACCGCTCGGGATGACCGTGACGCACTACTCCTGCCTCGAGCTGCTGGCTCAACGACCAGGCTTGTCGAACTCCGAGCTCGCACGGGGCGCGTTCGTGACCCGGCAGTCGATGAACGTGCTGCTCCAGGCACTGGAACGAGACGGCTACGTGACCCGCCCAGCGGAGGCACCCGTCGGGAAGGTCCTTCCCACGCGGCTCACGCCTCGCGGCCGACACAGCCTCGAGCAGGCGACCGTCGCGGTCCGGTCCGTCGAGCTCAGGATGCTCGCCGGCTTGACGGAGTCCGAGCAGTCAGACGCGCTCCGGATCCTGCGAAGCATGGTCCGTTCGCTGCGCGACGCCAACGACGGTGGATAGCTGGCTCCCCGCGCACGTCTCGACCATCCCCGCGTGGGCGGGGAGCACGAGCGCGGCCGGCACGGCCACGTCGTCGGCCCATCCCCGCGTGCGCCGGGAGCACATCTCCATCCAGGTCCAGAAAGCCTTCTGGGACGAGACCATCCCCGCGTGCGCGGGGAGCACCTCGGATCCAAAGCGTACGTTGCCATACGGAACGGACGAGCCAGGAGAGCAAGTGCTCCAACCTGGTCACGGACTGCGCGGTCGCCGGCCCGCGCGATCACCATCCAGGGTTCGACCGGTGACGCGAGATCAAAGGAGGTCATGGGCGAGTCGTTGCGCGGGTGCGCCCCTAGGGTGGTGCGGGTTCGGCACGAACCTCAACGACGGGATCGCGCATGAGCGGTGCGGACGCTGTCGGGCGACTCTGTTTCCTGCTAGGAGTGCAGGCTCGGCGACGCGGAAAGTTCGACTGGGCTGCCATGGAAGAAGGCCTGGGCCTGCGCCTACCGGCCGACTACAAGCTGCTCGCCGAAACTTTGCCTGACGGCATTCACATCGGCCCGTGGCAACTCAACCTGCCCGGCGACTTCGGTCATCCAATTGATGACTTGCTGGGTTTTCACGCCTACGGGCTCGAGGACATGCGCGCCGCGAGGGCGTCGGGACTGCAGATCCCACACCCGATCTACCCGGAGCCCGGGGGGCTCTTGCCGTGGGCGCGCGGCCCCCGGATGGATCCGGTCTGCTGGCTCACGAACGACGACGACCCCGACCGATGGCCGCTCGTCGCGGTCGACGCGGAGTTCCAGCGGTGGCGCACGCTGCCGGGTCCGGCGTCCCAGTTCCTGATCAACGCCGTCGGAGGTCAGCCCGACAGCCAGTCGGACCGCGAGTCCCAGTTCCTGATCGCGGACGTCGAGAGGAGCCCGGAGTCGTCCAGGTCGGGCACGCCCGGCTCGCCGGCCGGCGACCTCGACTCGCTGGCCGTGCTGATCGGTCGCGCGCCGGCCGGCGTCGCGCGCACGGACTGGGCCGAGGCGGAGGAGTTCATGGGCGTGCGGCTGCCCGCGGACTGCCGTAGGTTCGTCGACACCTACGGACCGGGCCGCATCGGTGACATCGTCGTCACCGCACCCGGCGCCGCCGGGGACGCGGACATGTTCGGGTTGCTGGCCCGCACGATCGCCACGAGGCCAGCGGGAGACCTACCGATCGTGCTGCCGGTGTATCCCGAGCACGAGGGCCTCATCGCCTGGGGAGAGACGGCGGACGGGTGGATCTTCGCGTGGGCCCAGGCCGACGCAGACCCGACCGCTGGGGAGCGGTCGTCTTCCGACCGGGTGGCCTCCACGCGCAACTGCCGGACTATTCGTTCAGCCACGTTCTCGCGCGTTACGCCGGCCACGACCTGGATCTCGGCGTGTTCATGGAGCGACCACCGTGGCCAAACGACTCAATCTTCGTCGCGATCCGTTCGTAGTTGGGCGCCCGCTAGCAACGGCGGCCCCTCGCACGTCCCCTCCCCCGCGTGCGCGGGGAGCAGGCGCAGCCGCCGGGCGAGTCCGGACCACCCCCGCGTGCGCGGGGAACACGTCTGCTCGGCGGCCGGCAGCGTCCGGCTCTGGGGCCATCCCCGCGTGTGTGGGGAGCACTGGATCCGGAGGCCTCGGGCCAATCGGGACCGCCGGACCAGCCTGCGGGGAACGCGACGCCATTCGCCGACAGAGATCAACCGGACGCGGGACCATCCCCGCGTGTGCGGGGAGCATGCCGCCTCGAACGGCCCGGATCGGCGAGCCGCCGCATCACCGTCGAGCGGTCCGTTCAGGCGTTTGCCGCCGCCAGGGTAAGCAGACCGCAGCCGTACGCTTTCCCATGGCCGATTCCTCGTCTGAGTGCCTGGCGGAAGGCGTCGGCGTCGACCACTTGCAGAACCCCGTCGTACGTCACCGTGCCGAGGGTGACCGTACCCATGCCGCGTTTGAACGTGTGTGTCTGCCGGTGGTGGAGCCGCAGGTTCGGGTGACCGTCCTGCTGCGTCGCCACCACGAAGCCGAGCCGGCCCACCCGGCTGGTCAACCAGGCGACCTGCTCCTCCTCCCGCAGATACGCGAACCGTTGTGTCTCCTTGGATTCCGCCGTCTTGCGCCCGCTGTGCGTCGGGTTGGCGGTGAGTCGAAACGCCCACCGCTGTCCGGCCCGCAACGAGTCCAACATCCCCGCGTACTCGCGAGTCGCCCACGTCTCGGTCGTCGGCCAGCCGGCTTGCTCGACCAGGTGGGTCAGGTCGGGCCGGCCCGGGCTGACGATGTAGAGGTGGACCGTCGCGGGAGCCGGGTTGTCGAGCCGCCACAGGGTGCGGGCGCCGTCGCGTTCGTGGTCCTCCGGCGTGGCGAACGCGGCCCGGACCGCGGCGTGCATCGCGTGTGGAGATGAGAGCAGCTTGCGCGCGCCGCGGCGTGCCGGGTTGATTCGGAACCGGGTGAGGAACACGGTCAGCCTCCCAGCAGGGTCATCGGGTCGTGTTCGGCGATCCTGGAGCGGTCGGCGAGGTCGTTCGCCAGGTCGACGTGCCGGCGCAGCACCGACCGCCACCCGTGTTGCCGATGGGCCGGGTCGAAGCTGAGCGGCTCGTCGTGCACCGTCTCCGTCACCGGCTCGCCCTCGCGGGCATCGCGGATGATCTCGAGCCGGACGGTGGGGGCAGCTGCGCGGCGGTGCCAGTTCGCGGCCTGCCAAGGGCAGGCATCGAGGGCGCCGTCGAGAGACCCTTCGTGTACGCCGAGGCTGATCGGGCCGGCCGGTGGGCAGGACCGGCGGCCCAGGTAGAGCGGGAACCTCGGCCGTCTCAACGCCTCGTCCAGGCCGCGCAACAGGTCGCGTTCGCCGGCGACACCGACCACGAAGACCGCGTCCGAGAGATAGAAGCGGTACGTGAGCGGGGCGGTGTCGCGGCCGTCGAGGGAGCGGGCGGTCTGGAAGTCGCGGAGAATCTGGCCGGGCTGGTCGAGGCGCACCCCGAACTCCAGCCCGAGCAGGTCCGTGAGCGGCTCGGTGCGCCGCACGCCCTTGGCGGCGGCGAGGAGGCCGATCACACCGCTCTTGGTCGGCGCGACCTCGGTGCCCCGGCGGGCGAAGCGGCTCGACGAACCCCACGACTGCATGGGGGCGGCGAGCCTCAGCAGGAGCACGCTCATGTCGGCTGTCCGAGCGCGACGGCGACCTGCTCCCCCACGCCGGCGACGAGTTCGTCGAAGGTGACGGCCTTGCCGAGGTCGGTCAGCACTGAGGTGCGGTCACCTACCTGGGTCACCCAGCTGCCGACCGGGCGTTCGCCGTAGGCGGCCTCGACCTCCGTGGCGTGTTTGGCGAGCTCCGCCGCCGCCAACTCGACCCGCCCGGCGGCGTACGTCTCGCGGACGGGCTTCTCGAACGCGCCGACCAGGTTGATCGGCTGCGTTTCGCGTACACGGACGATCACCGCGTCCGGCAGTGTCCGGTGGGCGAAGGTGTTCTGCTTGCCCGTCGGCATGCTGCGCGCGAAAGCCACCAGGAACGCCTCGACGGCGGCCCGGGTGGCTCTGGCGTCGCCGAGGGTGCGCTGCAACGCGTCGACGTCGATCGTCGCGTACCTGTACAGGGTGGACGAGTTGAACTCGATCGTGCCGATCATGCCGGCGCCGGTCTTGGCCGCGTCCTCCTTGCGGTCGTCCACCGCGGTGAAGTAGTCGAACTCGTTGTCGACGGCATGGACGCTGATCGCATGCGCCACCTGGCAGGCAGCGTCCACATTGATGTCGGACATGTCGGCGAGCATGCGGCCGAACATCGCGATGTCGACCGAGTGATCGGTGTTGGCCAGCGTCTTGATCGTCGCCTTGTCCAGAGTTCCGCCGGCGGCTTTGGCCTTCACCGCCGCGGCGGCGAGGTTGTCGAGCTGGCGGTGGCTCAGGAACAGCAGATAGCCGGACTCGACGTCCTTCGGCTCGCCCTTCTTCTTGTCCGCCCTGGCCAGGCCGCTCGCCACGAAGACCTCGGTGGCGAGCGCCGAGGCGGCTGCGTCGGAGACGCCCGGGTCGAGGGACTTGATGCGGGCCGCGAGTGACTCGCCCACTCGCTTGGTGCGCTCGCCCAGCTGTGAGTCGTCGAGCAGGTCGGCGAACGCCAGCCGGATCGCGCGTTTCCAGGCCTGGCTCGACACGCGGGCGCGCCGCACGCCACCGTACATCGCGGTCTTCGGCGAGCCGGTGTCGTCGCGGTTGAGGTTGCTCGGTGGCACGGTGTGCAGCGCATACACGTCGATGATCGTGCGGCTCATGATGGGTCCTCCTCGATGTCGCCGGTGCTGGTGGCGGGCCCGCTCCGGAAGAACTCCCGGCCCCAGACGGCCTGGACTTTCGGGCGGCCGTCACGTCCGCGCAGGGCCCGCAGGTCGTCGGCGAGCAACCCGTAGTCGAGCGGGATCTGCTGCTCGCGCAACATGGTGATCAGGCCGCGGAGGTGGTAGACGCTCTCGTGGTAGCTGCTGGCGGTGCCCAGCGCGGCGAACCGGCGCCGGACGCCTTCCGGGCCGGTCGACGTGCGGACGAGCGTGACCAGAGCCTGGCCGAGCCCGCGCCCGTCCACGTGCATCCGCTCGCGGCGCGACTGCTGGTGCAGCGCGTAGTGGGTAACGGCGTCGTGCACGGCGTGCTCGGAGTCCGCCGCCTCGGCGTCGTCGGCCGGCCGGCGGCCCAGAAGCTGGTCGGGCACGTGCAGGTAGCGGTCCAGCGTGAAGTCGAAGCCCGGCGCCCGGCCGATGCCGCGACGCAGCCGGGCGAGGGCGCTCACGGCGTCGGGCACGTCGCTGCGCACCCGGGCCTGGAGGACGCCGACCGTGCGGGCCACGTGGTCGCCCAGCTCGCGGCGATGCCGTACCCACGGGTGCGTGGTCATGGCGCGTCCTCCCGACCCTGCTGCGAAGACGCCATCGGCAGCGCCTTGGCGAGGCCGGCTCGGAACCAGGCCTCGGCCTGCGGGCTGGAGTAGTGGACGCCGCGACCGTTGCGGTCGACGCCCGGTCGGCCCACCCAGGCTTTTGGTCCGGCTGCCGCGACCAGGTCGGCGGCGAGGGTGGAGACGGACCGGCGCACGTGGCGCTGCCAGGCGGACCGCTCCTCGACCGGATCGCTGTTCGGCCCGAGGCGGGCCACCCAGTCACGGAAAGACCGATCCAGCATGGTGTACGCGTGTTCCGCGGCCCGTTGACCCTCGCCACTCTCAGCGTCCCTGCCACCGGCCGCGCGCCGTAGGTTCTCGGCGAGCCGGCGCAGCACCGTCACCGCCGCCTCGGCGTCGGCCGCTGCGTCGACGGCGGCCGTACGCAGTGCGGAGTCCTCGACCAGAAGCAGCACGTTCATCGTCAACGCGTCGCTGAACACCTCGTCGATGACCGCCTGCTGGGTGCCGTAGGTGACGCTGGTCGCGCGCGGCCGCACCTGGAAATCCCCGCCGACGACGCCGCTGACGGACAGGCTGGCCAGCCACTGCACCACCATCGGCGACAGCCGCTGCGCCGGCTCTGCCCCCGGTGGCGGCGACGGCAACAGGGTCTGCAGCCCGCGCCACAACGCACGGGCGTGGTCGTGGGGCCGGGGCAAGTACACCGGTGTCCGTTTCTGTTCGCGCTCCCGCGGACCGCTGCGTCCCCAGACGCTCATCGGCTCCAGCAGATGCCGGTCGTGCCAGTCGAGCCGGTCGCCGATCGCGACCATCGCGCCGGTGATCCGGTCGGCGTCGCCGAAGAGCCGGACCCTTCGGGACTGCCAGGTGTAAAGGCTGAGCAGGCCGAAAGGTCCCCGGGTCGAATCCGGTTCCTCGCACGCCGTCTGTGGCTCGCGTTCCCAGACCGGAAGGTCCCGCTCGTCGGACCGCTGCCACCGCGGTGCGACCGGCACCAGGTTGAACAGCAAGGTTTCCAACAGGTTGGCTCCTTCGAGATGAATGCCGCCCAGCGAACCGGCTGACGCGACACCGATGGGGTAGCCACGCCCACCCTTGACGCGCGGGTCGCCTGCCGCGCCGGTCTTGATTCCCGACGGATCGAATGCCTGGCAATGCACCAGCCACCGAGCGGCTTCGGCCGGCGAGACGGACTCCATCCCCGGCCCGGCGCGGGCGGCGAGGAACGGCATGCCGGCGGGCACGTCGGCGATGAGACGCTCGAGCCCGTACGTGTTGTCCTTAGCGGCGCGCAGGTCGGCGACCTGGTAGAAGGGACGCTCGGGGTGCAGAAGATCGAACCGCTCGCGGAACGCCCCGAGATAGTCGGCGATGTCGGTCAGCGGCAGCTGCCGATCCCGCCACAAGGCGCGCCAGGCGGCCTCGCCCGGCGGGCCACCGGTGGTTCGGTGCACGATCGCCAACGCCAACCGCAGGATCGCGAACGACTGCGTCGGCAGCTCACACGCGATCATCCGGATGTCGCCCGCGTGGGTGAACAGGTCGGGCAGTGACAGCTCCTGTCGCCGACCAGCCCCGTCGAGCACCGGTATCCAGGGATTTTCCACGAGCGAGAATCCGGCGGTGTTCGGTGATCCGGTCACCGGTGGCGCCTCCTTCACGACCGGCGGGTCTCACGCGGTGGCACGCGTGACCCGCAATCCTTCGTCCACGTCGTACTCGAGCTCGAAGCCGGCGAGCGCCGCCCAGCCGTCCGCGTCGACGTCGAGGACGAGCTCACCGGCGAGCCAGTGGCTTGCCTGCCAAGCGCGCAGGTCGTTGCGCAGGCCCAGCTCGGCGAGGACGGCGTCGCTGGTCATCGCGCGTGGGAGTGGCAGGGTGCAGCGGGCGATCCGCCGTGGCAGGGGCCAGGGTGGGACGCTGCCGATCGGCACCGGCACTCCCCCACCCTCGATCCAGGGCGGCAGGACCAACCCGTCGGGGCTACGGACCAGCAGGAGGACCTCGACGGACTCCCCGTCGGTGTCGCGCACATGGCCTTGCCCGGCGCGGTCGTCGACTTCGCCGACTCCGCCGGACAGCCAGCCGATCGGCGGCACGCCGGGCGCGGCCACACCGTCCAGGCGGAAGCCGTCGGCCTTGAGCTCTTTCGCCGCCGTGTCCTCGGACGGCTTCGCCTCGACGAGCCGGCGCACCGAAGCGCTCAGCCAGTGGTCCCACAGGTGACCGGCCACGTCGGCCGAGTCGGCGAGGTGACGCCAGAGCGGCAGCCAACCCGCCGGGGACGTTCCCGTGCGGTCGGTCTTGCCCCAGACCGACCGCGCCGCCTCGCCTAGGCCGGGTCCCCGGTGCTTCATGGCGCTGCCGGCAGCAGCGGGCTGGGCGCGCCGCTGTGCGAAAGGTAGAGGACGTCACGGGCCCGGGTCAGGGCGACGAACAGAAGGCAGCGTTCCCGCCGCAGGTCCTGTCGTGGGCGTGCCGGTCCACCGTCGCGGGCGTGAGGGCCTGCCGCGCGGGAAGGACGTTCGCGTCGAGCCCGACGGCGGCGAGGCACTGGAACTCCAGGCCCTTCAGTCGATGCATGGTGGCGACGTGCACGCCGTCGACTCCCCGCCTCTCGTCCGCGACGGGGATGTGGGCGTCGCTCAGGAGCCTGGCGATGGTCGCCACGAGTTGGCCGGTGCGGACGGCCACGGCGATCGCGTGCGGCTCCACGCCCTGGTCCAGCCAGGTGCCCACGCGTTCGATCAGCCCTTCCAGCTCGCTGTCGCGGTCGGTCCACGCGGCGACGACCGGTGTGGCGCCGCGGGTGACCGAGCGATAGCCACGCAGCGTGTCGCCGTTTCCGTCCAGGCCGACGGCGGCGTCGCCGCCGAGCACCTTGACCGACAGGTCGAGGATCTCGTGCGTGGTGCGGTAGTTGACCGTGAGCCGGCGCGCTCGGCCCCGAACCTGGATGCCGAGCCGCGCGAGCGAGACGTGACTGTCGTAGATGCGCTGGTAGGGATCGGCCAACAGGAACATGTCGTTGGGCCCGGGGGTCACCAGCGCACGCAGCAGGCGCCACTGCGCCGGGTGCAGGTCCTGGCCTTCGTCGACGACGACGTGTCGATAGGGCGGCGGCGACCGACGGGCGAGCGCCGCCGCGTCGTCGGCGAGCTGCGTGTGGGTGCGCAGCCGGCGCCTGGCCAGCTCGTGCCGCACGGCTTCGATCGCGGCCCACACCTGGTCGCGCTGGGCGGCACGCAAGCCCTCGCCACGGCCGGCCCGCTTGACGGCCCGATAATCCTCCACCGTGGTCAGTTGCTGGGCCAGGACGACCTGCTCCCACTCTCGCTTGAGAAACGCCCCGGTGAACCCGAACGCCGCGGCGGACTCCCACAGTTGATCCGCGACGGCGTTCTCCGCGATCGTGAACCGCTGGCCACCTCGGACGGCGACCTCGTAGGCCAGCTTGTCGACGCTGACGACGTCGATGCGGGCTCGGACGGCCGGGTCCGCGTTCAGGCGATGGAGCTGGCGGCGCAGGGAGTCGGCGACTGCCCGCGTGAACGTGGTCACCAGCACCTTGGCGCTCTGGTCGGTCAGCCGCTCGGCGAGAAACGCGGCCCGGTGCAGACCGGTGACCGTCTTGCCGGTGCCGGCGCTCCCGGTCACCAGAGCGGGACCGCTGTAGAACTCGCGGTAGGCGACGTCACGTTGGGTGGGGTGGAGGAAGACCCGCCACGCGTCGAAGGGATGGTCGAGAATCGCCGCCAGCTCGACCGGACCGGAGACGAAACGGATCCGTTCGGGGGTACGGCGTGCGGCCGCGAGCAGGTCGTCGGTGTCCACACCCGACACGACGCGGGCGGCCAGCTCGGACCAGACCTCCTCGACCGGCATCCCGCTGGCCAGCCCGCGGAGGACGTCGAGTTGCGTGTCGGGCAGCCGCCCGTCGAGGCTCTCCAGTTGCCGGTCGGTGCTGATCACGCGCAGCAGCGGCACGAGATCCTCGTCGATACCGAGTCGCACGAGATCCTTGTCGGACGCGTGGTCGAACAGCCCGGCGCTGGTCGGTCCGGCTGGTTGTCCGCGGGAGAACTCCTCGATGCCCGCCTCGTCGCGCATCTCGAGCACGCCGAGCACCTGGTTGACGGTGAAGCGCCGCCGCACCGCGAACGCGATCGCGTCGTCGTGCGGCAGGACGTCGAGCAGGGCGTACCTGTCCTCGCCGAGGGCGAGGACGACGCCGCGGTAGAAACGGTCGATGCGGATCGTGCGGATGTTCGGGTCGCGCGCTCCGGCCAGCCGTTCGAGGTGCAATCCGGCGTGGGTGTGCGCGGCGAACTTGCCGATGGCGGCGACGACGGCGTCCTGCACCCGGCGTTGCAACCTCGCGTACGCGGGAAGGAACCCACGGTCGATGGCCAAGTCAGCCATGCCTTCCCCCGGTCGTCGGGCGTCCTCAGTAGCTCCACATTGAAGCACCTTGTGAACGGCGCTTGCAACAATCCTTTCGTGATCACGATTCACCAGATCGGCCACACCTGAGCCGTACTCGGCTCGGAACCATCACCCGAGCCGCCGATATGCTCTGTCGTGTGGTCGCGGGCGCGCTCCTGGGAGGCCGGTACGAACTCGGCCGGTTTCCCTTGGCACACAAGGGGATGGGCGAGGTCTGGCCCGCCGACGACACGTTGCTCGACCGGGCGGTGATCGTCAAGCTGGTCGACGCGGCCGCCATGGACCTCGCAGGAGTGCGGCGGTTCCGCCGCGAGGCTCTGTTGACCGCTCGGCTCGATCATCCCGGGGTGCCGGCCGTCTACGATCTCGGCGAACACGACGGTCGCCCGTACGTGGTGATCGAGAAGATCGCCGGGACCGACCTGAAGGACCTGATCGCCGAGCAGAGTCCCGTTCCGGTCGCCTGGGTGGCCGCGATCGGCGCTCAGATCTGCGGCGTGCTGGTGGCCGCCGACCACATCGGACTGATCCATCGCGACATCAAGCCGAGCAACGTCATGCTCCATCCGAGCGGGGCCGTCAAGGTCCTCGACTTCGGGCTGGCGACGATGCCCGACGACGACCGCTACTCGCGGATCACGCTCAGCGGTCAGAGCGTCGGCACGTTGGGCTACATGGCACCCGAGCAGATCTCCGGCGGTCCGGCCGACCAGCGCACCGACCTGTACGGTCTCGGAGCGACGCTCTACGACCTGCTCACCGCCCGGCCGCCGTTCGACGGCGCCACCACCCTGACCATGGTGCGGCACCAACTGAGCACCCCTCCCCCACGTCCCGTCCAGTTCCGGCCGGACGTCCCCGACACACTCGACGACCTGGTCCACGCGCTGCTGGCGACCGATCCGGCGGACCGGCCCGCGACGGCGGCGGAGGTCTACGCCACGCTCGCTCCGCTCGCCCGTGAGCTACCGCCGATCCCGGGCGTCGTCGACGATCCGACCGGGGCGGTCCAGGCGTACGCCGCGATCGTCGGCCGGGTGCCCGCGCAGTGGCGCACCCCGGCCGCACGACCTGCGAAGGACGACGAGGCGGAGCCGACCGCGGCGCGGGCCGAGCGACTGGAGGCCGACGGCGAGCACCGAGCCGCCGCCCGGCACTGGCGGCGGCTCGTCGAACTGCGGACGCGGCGCCACGGTGCCGACGATCACCGCGTCGTCGAGGCCAGGTTGCGCGCCGCCCGGGCCCACCTGCCTCTCGGCGAGTACGACCGGGCGCTACGCCTGATGCACGCCGTACTCGATGATCTGATCCGCGCCCGGGGTCCGGAGGCCGCCGTCGTGCGCGACCTCCGGCGCGAGATCGCAACGGTCAGTACACAGCGACCGGCCGGTCGCTGAACGCTCTGGGCAGCAGCGCGACCTTCTGCTCGGCGAACTGCCCGTCGGTGTAGCCGAAGATCCGCGCGCAGTTCTGCCCGCGCGTCTCGGTCGCCAGAGCGCGCCCGGCGAGCGGCGAGTACATGCGGCTGTGCTTCATCCAGGCCGCCTCCTCGCCATGCCGGTCGAACCCACGACCGATGGCCGCGTGCCCGAACACGTCGTGCACCGCCCGGAACATGTCGTTCTCGTTGTCGCTGAGGTACGGGTGCGGGTTGCCCGTGGCCGTGCTGGCCCACACCTTCAGCCGACTCCGACGGGCGTCTTCGATCATGGACTCGGCGTCCGCGTACGGGTCCTCGTCGACCACGCGAACGTCAACGCCCAGGCCCCCGAACTCGACCCGCCCGACCAAGAAGTGGTACTGCGCAAGCGTCTCGCGGCAGAACGCCGCGTACGCCGGATAGGCCCGCTCGTCGCGGATCGGGGCGGCCACGTACGCGTCCGCGATGGCCGTACCGACCAGCGGATCAAGCCGTACACGCGCATATTCCTCCGGCGGCGTGGAATCGTGCGCGAACCGCCTTGAGCCGGCGAGCAGGTGCGCGACGGGCGGAAACGACGCAGTGGGCGGCGACGCGGACGCGAGCAACGGTGTTCATGGTCCTCCTCAGGTTGTGGCGAGCTGAACGTTGGATCAGCGGAGCACGGTGCCCGGCTTCCGGGCGGTGTTCTCCTCCCGGGTGGCCGACTTGGCACGCTGTTCGCGACGCAGCAGTTCGCCCAGCATGCGGATGTCGGACGCCCGGCGGTCGTGGAACACCTTGGCGAATTTCCCGATGGTGGTGCTGTGCCCCCGACGCGGCATTGGTCCTCCATGCGGCTTGTGAATGCAACCAGCGATGACGATATCCACTGTGAACCGTATACACAAGTGAACTCCTGGTGCTAATGTTCACGCGTGACCGATCCGAGCACGATCCCCAGCTCCGCCAGCCTCACGGCTAGCGGCATCGCCCGACTGGCCAACGTGGGCCGGGCGGCGGTGAGCAACTGGCGTCGCCGGTACGCCGACTTCCCGTTGCCCATCGGCGGCACACCGACGAGCCCGTCCTTCGACGCGCGACACGTCGAGGAATGGCTCCGCCGGCACGGCAGGCTGCACCGGGCGGGCACCGAGCAGTGGGCCTGGCGACACATCGAGAGCTACCAGCCGGCGGCCCAGATCAACGACGTGCTCGCCATCTGCGGCGCACACCTGCTCGCGCGCGCCGGGGCCATGGCCGACCGGCTGCCTAACCCGCAAGAGCTGCTGAGGAGGCTGCGCAAGCTTGATGCCGACTTGGCCGAGCGGGTCGGGAACGTGTTGCCCGAATCGTGGACGCCGGAGCTGGTCACGATCCTCGAGACCGTCGACCAGCTCAGCTCCGAACGGGATCCGGAGAGCGCCTTCGAGTACCTCCACGGCCAGTTCGTGTCCTCCGCCCATTCGCTGTCCGGGCTCGCCGGGACACCCGACAACGTGGCCGAGGTGATGCTGGTCCTGGCCGGCTCCGGAGCCCGGACGTTCGACTTCACCTGCGGCACCGGATCGCTGCTGCGGATGGCGGCCGACCAGGCGCTCCGCTCCGGCTCCGGCACGCGCTGTATAGCTCAGGAGATCAACCCGCAGTACGCCCTCGTCGCCTTGCTGCGCCTCTGGTTCGTACACCTACGCGCCGGACGCGAGTGGCCCGACGCGGAGCCGCCGGTGGTGCGCGTCGACGACAGCCTGCTCGCGGACGCGTTTCCGGACCTGAAGGCGGACGTGGTGGTCGCGAACTTTCCGTTCGGGATCCACGACTGGGGTCACGACCGGCTCGGCTATGACGCCCGCTGGACCTTTGGTCTGCCACCGCGGACGGAGCCCGAGCTCGCCTGGGTGCAGCACGCGTTGGCGCACCTCGCTCCCGAGGGGACCGCGGTGGTCCTGATGCCGCCCGCCGCGGCGTCGCGCCCCGCGGGGCGTCGCATCCGCGCCGAGCTGATCCGCCGTGGCGCGCTGCGGGCGGTGGTCGCCCTGCCAGCGGGCCTCATGGCACCGACGAGCATCGGGATGCACGTCTGGGTGCTGACCCAGCCCGACCCGCGCGGGTCCGGAGAGCTGTTGTTCGTCGACGCCACAGCCGCGCCGGCCGGTCGTACCCTCGTCGACGTCGTCGCGAATGCCTGGCGTTCCTATCTGTCCGGCAGCTACGCCGAGGAGCCCGCCGTCCATCGCGCCGTGCCCGCGATCGAGCTGCTCGACGACCAGGTCGACATGACGCCGCAGCGCTACCTGGCGCAGGCCCGAGAGGTCGCCGCCGACCCCGCCGAGATCATCGCCAGGATCAAGGACTTCGACGAGCTCATCGAACGGGTACGGCAAAGCTTGCCCATGGTGCGACAGGTCTCGACGACGCCGCTGCGATCGGCACCGCAGGCCGACGTCGCCGATCTGGTCCGATCGGGGAGCATCACCGTCCTGCGAGCGGTCTCCCGCGGTCGGCAGGGCGCGGCCACCGTTGTCCTGACCCCGTCCGACGCGTTGTCCGGTGGGCCGGCGACCGGCACGGCCGCCCGCGGCGCTGACGACGAGCCGGGGCCGCGGGTCGCCGCCGGTGACATTCTGGTGCCCGTCATCGGCCACCGGATCACCGCGCGAGTGGCCACCGCGGAGCAGGTCGGGGCCGAGCTCGGACCGGGAGTCCAACTGATCCGCGTCGACCGGGACCTCTTCGACTCGTGGTTCGTCGCGGGCGTCATCTCCCGGACCGACAACGTCCGGGTCGCGGCCCGCACGTCGAGCGGCGTCAGCGGCGCCCTCCGCATCGACATCAGACGGCTCAGCATTCCTGTGCTGCCCCTGGACCAGCAGCAGGAGTACGGGCGGGTCTTCCTCCAACTGGCCGAGTTTCGGACACGACTCGACGACGCCGCAGCGAGTGGTGCCGTGCTGGCGCGCGAGATCGGCGACAGCCTCACCGCGGGCACCATCGGTGTGGACCCTGTTGGTTAGTGGTCTGAGCAGCAACCCCGCTGGTCGGCGACCTCGAACGGGGCCAGGCGGCCGCTGTTGGCCGGTTGGGTGAGCAGCGTGAGGCGGCCGTCCATCCATTGCGGACGGAGGTAGCCGAGCGTGTCCACCTCCGTCGACGGAGCTGGCGGCGCCGCGCTGCCGAGGACCCTGATCCGGTCGATGGCGCCGGCGGCGAGGAGGTCCGCGACCGACATGACGCCGGTCATCCGGTCCTGGCCCGGGAACACCACGGCTCGGCCGGCCGTGCCGGCCGCGTGCGCGTCCCGGGCGATCCGCGCGCCCTCCGCGAACTCCGCCGCCGGGTCCGGCAGCGTAAGGGCCCGCGGGAGTGCCAGGCTGACCGCGACATGCGGCGTCGGCGTCGAGACGAAGTGGGTGCACGCCATCACGTCGGTGGGGTCGATGTCGGCGAGCAGCTCGTGGAGCCAGTGCTCGGCCGCGGCGACGGTGGCGTCGCCGCGGTCGAGGCCGATGTGGACGGAGGTCACCGCGGGATGATCCAGATCGGGTTCGAGTAGAACCAGAGGTCCGACCACGGGTCGGAGTTGCCCAGGACGTCGAGCTGCGGGCCCACCGGGTCGACGGAGGCGCCTAGGAAGCCCGGCTGCGAGCGCAGACCGTCCGTGCCGCGTACCCGGACGTAGAAAGGCTCGTCCAGGCGGCCCAGCGCGTACCGGAAGGTGACCCGGCGCTGGCCCGAAGCGACCTCGAACGACTTCACCACCCGGGTCTGCGGTGCGGTGAACGTGTCCTTGTCCGCCGCCACGCCGGTCACGGCGCCGCGGATCACGTCGACGCGGGCCAGCTTCGGCAGGAACTGCGCCCAGTTGGGCTTGTCGGCCAGGTCGACGGAGATCGTGAGCTCCACCGCCGTGCCGCGGCGGACCCGGTGCACGCCGCCCAGCGGGGTGCCGTCGACCCGCACGTCGAGGCCGCGGATCAGCCCGCCGTGGTCGACCCACACGCGGCCGGCGCGGATGCCGTCCATCACCGCGCGGTACGAGTCGGCCTTGGCGCCCACGTGCGTGCGGCTGTAGAGGCCCGGCCAGAAGTCGCCGGCCCCGGTGTTCGGCACCCCGCCGTGCACGGGGTCGTTGTAGAAGCCGTTGACGTCGAAGTTGCTGCCCGGCCCGCGGACGGCCGTGTCGAGGTAGATCGAGTGCGCGTCGGAGTTCGCGGTGATCCACCAGGGCTTGCCCTCGGCGAGCAGGCTGTCCCAGAGCCCGCCGACGGTCGCGGTGAAGAAGTCGAAGCCGCCCCAGGTGCGGTAGCTCTCCGGCGGGAAACCGGGGAACGAGTCCGCGGTGGGCGACCCCGCGTAGAAGCCGCGCCCGCTCCCCGGACCCTGCGGCGCGGGGATGCTGGCGGCCTGGTGCCCCGGCGCGCCCTCCATACCCACGGCCACGGTGGGATCGGCGTCCCGCCAGCCGCGGAACTCGTGCGGCGAGTCGAGCCCGCGCCGGGCGGGGTGGTTGGCGAGGAACAGCGCGGCGTCGACCCGCCGACGCTTGACGGCCTGCCCGAGGAAGTTGATGCCGGCGATCGCGAGCGCCTCGTTGGCGGGCGTCGAGGGCCCGGCGCCGACCACGCTGGCGTCGTAGGTGTTCTCGAACTCCTTGAGCACCGCGACCTCGTTGCGCCCGGGCGCGACGAACACCGTGCCGTGCTCGGCGGCCGGGATGTTCCACTCCAGACCTTGGAAGACCAACAGGTCGGGCAGCGCGTTGCGGGTGGCGAGGATGTCGGGGTTGACCCGCTCGACGCCGATGCGGGCATGCTGCGGTCCACCGTGGTCGGTGATGACGATCCAGTCGAGGCCGTACGCCTGCGCGTGCTGGGCCTGGTCGATGACGCGGAACATGGCGTCGCTGCTGTACTGCGTGTGGATGTGGTGGTCGCCGGCCAGCCAGCGCAGGTCGCCGCCGTCGTCATCGCCGCCGCCGTGCGCGGCCGCGGCAGTGGCGGTCCCGAACACGCTGGCGGTGGCGGCACCGGCGCCGAGCAACCCGGCCCGCCGGATGAAGGACCGCCGGGAAAAGTCGTCCGGCGAGAGTTCGGTGTCCGGAATGGACAAGTCAAGCGCCTCCGGCCGATCGCCGGCGGCCTCAACCTCATCGTGGTGATGGTGGTGCGGGTGGGCGTGGCTCATCTGCGGATCCCTTCGGTCAGGTACGTCCTCCGAGCGCCCGTGCGGCGAATCACGCTCGTCCCGGCCGGGTAACGCAGGGTGGCTACCCGGCTACGGCCGGCTGAAATGCGGTGAACCGTTGGTGACGGTCAGCGCGCGCGGAGGCGCTCGGCCGTCGCGCTGTCCGCCGGGAAGAAGGACTCGATGGCCAGGCCCGCGACGGTGACGTCGAGGGGCGTGCCGAACAGCGTGGTCGTGCTGACGAAGGACAAGTGCTGATAGACGAGCGGGACCACGACGCTCGTCGGTCCGGCCGCGCCCGTGCCGCCCGGATAGCCGGACAGCTCCTCCAGCAGGTCGTACAACATCGGGTCGTTGGTTGTCGTGGCCTGTTGGCGCAGCCGGTGGAGCAGGTGCGCGCGCCACTCCGCCAGGTTGCCGATGCGGGGGGCCATGCCGTCCGGGTGCAGGCTCAGCCGCAGCACGTTGATCGGTGGCTCGAGCAGGTGGGGCGCGCAGCCCGCCGTGAAGACCTCGATGGCCGCGTTGGCCTCGACCAGATCCCAGTGCTGGTCGATCAGGGCCGCCGGATACGGGTCGTGGCCGTCGAGGAGGTGGCGCACCGCCGCGAGGACCGGGCCCATTTCCGGGTCGGTCAAGGCATGGCTCGGGTACGCCGGCGCGTGTCCCCCGGCCAGCAGCAGAGCGTTGCGGTCCGCCAACGGGATCTCCAACTGCTCCGCCAGCCGCAGGATCAGGTCCGGGCTCGGGCGTGAGCGGCCCGTTTCCACGAAGCTGATGTGTCGCGCCGAGACCCCGGTCGAGATCGACAGGTCGAGTTGGCTCAGGCGGCGGGTGCGGCGCCAGTCGCGGAGGAGGTCGCCCACCGCAGGCCCGGGCCTGGTCAGAGTGGTCACGCCAACCGACTCTAACGACCGGCCATTACCTCCGAGGTAATCGACGCCGCGCCGCCACGCCGGGTTCCATTGCCACACGACCGATACGAAGGAGACTGCACGATGACGTACGACGACCTGGCCCACGGGTACATCGCCACCTGGAACGAGACCGACCCGGTGAAGCGCCGGCAGTTGATCGACGAGCTGTGGGCGCCCGAGGGCCGCTACGTCGACCCGCTGGCGGTCGCCGAGGGCCGGGACGCGATCGACGCCACGATCGCGGCCGCACAGGGCCAGTTCCCCGGCATGACCTTCCGGCTGGTCGGGCCGGTCGACGGCCACCACAGCCAGGTCCGGTTCACCTGGGAGCTCGGCCCGGACGGCGTCGAGGCACCGATAGTCGGCTTCGACGTCGCGACGACCGACGGCGACGGCCGCCTTGACCAGGTGCTGGGCTTCCTCGACCGCGTCCCGGCGTGACCTGCCCGGCTGGCGGACCGGGCCGGGTCCGGTCCGGTCCGCCAGCCTCACCTCAGAACGGAGACCAGCCGCCGAACGAGGTCGTGTTGCCGGCCGTCTGCGTGTTGCTGAAGACCCGGCGGTCCGCTGCTATCGCCGCCGCCCGGAGACGGCCGTCAGGCAGGTAGCCCAGCGCCGCCGGCGCGCCGAAGGTTTCGGCACCCGTCGGCTGCCAGCCCGAGTACAGCGTCTCGAAGCATTGCCATCCGCCGCCGTAGCAGGTGAGCCGGTTGACATACAGCCGCTGGTCAGTGCCCATCGCCATCACCAGTGGTGTCGTGCTGCCCGGGCCGCTGACCGCGACCGGGTCGCTGACCAGCGCGCCACCACCGACCGAGATCCACGGCCGGAAGGAGGCGCCCTGCGCGTGGGTCGCGTACACGAGGTTGTCGGGTCGGCGCACGAAGACGGTCGGCACCGGGCCCGCCGCGGTCAGCTCGCCGACGACCGGCCCGCCGCCGAGGGCCTTCCAGGCGCTGTACTGCCGGGTGTCGGGCCCGATGTCGATGATCTCCTTCGCGAAGACGTTGCGGTCGCTGCCGGCCGCGAAGACGACCAGATAGCCGTCGCTGTTGCGGACCGCGGCCGGTGCGCTGGTGAGGTAGGTGCCCATGCTGGTCCAGCCCGTCCAGGCCCCGGAGCCGGCAGCCGTCTCCCGGTTGACGTACACGGCGTTGTCCGTGCCCAGGCCGAAGACGTTGACCCGGCCGAACCGGTCGACGACCGCCGACAATCGGCTCACGATGCAGCAGGGTCCGGCCGTGGTCCAGCCCGACCAGCCGCCCGGACCGGCGCCGGCGACCGCGTTGCGGTAGACGGCGCCGTCCGTGCCGACCCCGTAGACCTCGACGCCGCCGCGGGAGTTGGTCACGGCGGTCGGCGGGTGCGCGAACGTCGGCGTGCCGAGCGCGTACCAGTCCGTCGAGCCACTCCCCTGCTGCTCGCGCACCAGGAACCGGCGGTCCTCGGCGAGGGCGACGACGTAGGTGCGGCCGTCCCCGCCCGTCGCCGTCGCCAGCGGTCCCACCCGCGGCATCGGCGGAGGCGGTGGTGGCGTCGGCGCGGTCACGTCGAAGGAGATCTGCGCGGTCCGCCCGCCGACGCTGACCGACTTGACCCAGGTGCCGGCGCGGCCGTCGGTCCACGGCACCGCGGTCAGGAACATGCCGTTGGCATCCGTGTGCTGCCCGTAGAACGCGTTGCTCTCGCCGCTCGACGCGCCGTTGACCGTGCTCGACCAGAGGATCGGTTGGTTCGGTGGTCCCGTGACCGCGAAGCTGACGGTCTCGCCGACCGCGAACTGCTTCCGGCTGACGTCGACGGTGACGGGCCGGGCGCCCACGGTGTAGGCGACCTGGGTGGTCGTCGTGCCGGCCGGGGTGACGACGTGCGCCTGGCGGACCCAGGAGCCGATCGCCGAGCCCGGCAGCTCGCCGGCGTACCAGGTGAACACGCCGCTGCCGTCGAGATGCTGGCCGGCGGAGACGTGGTCCTCGACCACCACGCCGTCCCTCGTGGACGACCAGCTCAGCTCGGCGCCCGGCGGGCCCGTGACGGTGAAGGCCGCTTCCTCGCCGACATCGAACCGCTCCTCGCCCGCCTCGATCGTGGGCTGCGGCCCGAGGACGTCGACGCTGGTCTGGAACACCCGCTGGGTGGCGGCGTCGACGCCGAGCACGTCGATGACACCGTTGCCCTGGAACGTACGCAGGCTGGCGCCCAGCGGCGCGGTGGTGTCGCCGTCGAGCGGGACCCAGTTCTCCCAGTAGATGTCGTTGCCCGTCCACGCGGCCATGTTGACCCGTTGGCTCGCGTCGCGGGCGAAGACGCGGATCTGGTTGCCCGGGCCGGCCACGGCGGTCGGGTTCGCGGCGAGCTGGCCGCCGATGCCCCGCCAGCCCGTGTTGCTGCTGCCGTCCGGACCCCGCAGCCATGTTCCACCCCGCCAACGCTGGAAGTGCAACGTGTCGTCGCGCGCCCAGCCGAGCAGGAAGCTGTCATCGGTGCCGACCGTCACCGGCACCGGAGTGCGCTTCCAGATGCCGCCGAGGTTGGTCCATGGTTGCCAGCCGGGTGGACCGGCGGGGTCGAGCCTGCGGTAGCGGACGTTGTCGTCGGCCCATCGCGCGTACACCTCGAGGACCGGCTGGCCGGCCGCGTTGGGCCGCATGATCGCCGTCGGCGCGTCGCTGACGTCGCCACCCAGGCCGAGCCAGCCGGACCAGCGCTGCTGCTGCCCGTCGAAGAAGTTGTACTTGACCTCGTCGTCGGAGCTCCGGATGAACAGGATCACCCAGTTCTCCTGGTAGACCGCCGCGGCGATCCCGCCCTCGACGTCGACGTCACCCAGCTTCACGGCCGGTTCCCAGGACGAGCCGTTGAAACGCCGGAAGTAGGGCCGGGTGTCGGAGCCTCGGTAGAAGACGTCGATGCCGCCGGCCCGCGTCACCACGGTCGGCGGGTCGGTCAGCCCGCCGCCGAGGTTCAGCCACTCCGTTGCCCACACCCCGTTGGTCTGTACGTTCGTGTAGAGGTTGTTGTTGGTGCCGCGGGCGAACGCGTGCAGCCGGTCGGGGCCGAGCGCGACAGCGGAAACCTGCCCGAGGGCGGTGCCGCCGACATCTCCGGACCAGACCTGGGTGCCCTCGGTCCACTTCGTACTCGGTGTCGCCGCCGGCGGCGTGACCGGCGCCGGCGTGGTCTTCAGCAAGGTGTTCATCCGCAGGGCGTTCTCCAGCGGCGGATAGAACGTGCCCGACTCGAAGGCGCCGCAGTAGCCGAGGCTGACGAGGCCCTGGGCGTGGTTCCCGGAGATGACCGGGCCGCCCGAGTCACCCGGCATCTGGCAGGTGTCGGTGCCGCGCAGGCCGACCCGCGGTATGCCTTCCGGGAAGGTGTAGGTCCCCTGCCTGATGTGCCCGCACTGCAGCCGACGGCTGGTGTAGCCGGAGACGCACACCGGCGACCCGCCGGGCTGCTCGATCCCGTCGCGGACCGGGATGTCGGCCCGCCGGTGGCCGTTGACCCGGGCCACCGGGTTGAAAAGCGGCGTCGTCGTGACCAGCGCCGCGTCGTTCTCGCCGTTGAATCGCAGGTCCACGGCCTCGCCCAGCGGGAACGCGATGGGCAGGTTGGCGAACGGCTTGCCCCAGGCCACGGTCCCGCCGTCGATGACGCAGTGTCCCGCGGTGAGGAAACCCGAGCGGGCCTGCGCCGTGAACGGCCGGTGGACGACGCCGAAGCCGGTGGTGCAGGCGACGTAGTTGAGCTGGCCGTCCGGTCCCCGCCCCGGCGGTGCGCCGGTGGTGAAGCCGACCAGGTCGCCGGCCTCGGTGTCGAAGAGCGGCTTCGGTCGCTGGGCCGTCACCTCGAAACCGACACCGTCGCCGGACACCCCGGCGGCCGCGGCGAACGCCTCGGCCGTGGCCCGGCCGCCGGGCTCGTGGCGCAGGCGGACCTGGTTCGTCGTCGGGTCCGTGACCCAGCCGACAAGGGACTTCGGGACGCCGGACCGCTTGCCGAGCCGGTCGCCGATCCGGGCGAGCTCGGCGGCGTTGCGCCGCACCAGCTTGGGAGTGGCCCCGCTGGCCCGGACGACGCTTTCCATCTTGCGGTCGGTGACCGCGACGACGAAGTCCGTGCCGTTGTCGGCGATCCACGAACCGGCGTACGCCTCTCCCAGCCGACCGCGCAGCTTCGGATCCAGGCGGGCAGCCCAGTCCGCGCGGATCAACCGCTCGGTGACCTGCTGGTCGGTGAGCTTCAGATCCCGCCGCAGCGCCGCCCGCATCTCGGCCGACACGTCCGCCGCCGACGGGTCGGCCGCCACGGTGATGCCGGACGGATCCGGCTCCCTGGGCGCGGTGAACCCCGTGGCCAGCACGAGGAGGCACGCGGCCGCCGACGCGCGGGCCAGCCACGCCCCGTGCCGCTTCCTTCGATACATCGTCAAACCCCTCCGCCCTGCTCGGTTCTCCCTCGGCCGAATGCCGTAGGTCGGCTGTGGTTCGCCGCGGCGGACTGTGCGGATGGGTGGCTTTCGCCATCTGGACGATCAGACCAAGGTCGCTTTACGGCGCCGTCGCCAGTGGACGCACCCGCGCCAGCAGTTCGGCCAGATACAGGTCCGGGTGCGTCAGCGGCCCAAGGTGTCCGGCGCCGGGTAGGCGGACGAACTCCTTGTGCGGTGCGTCGATCGCCGATACGTAGCTTTCGGCCAACCCCGGGAGGGTGTGCTGGTCGGCGTCGCCGTGCAGGACGAAGAACGGGATCTCGAACCGGGTGCCCAGCGTCGACGGGGAGGCCGACACCGCCGCTGTGAACAGGCCCGGCGGCAGGAAGAGCACCCCGAACAGGCTGCGGTAGACGTCCGCCAACGAGTAGCCCGGCCAGGTCAGTGCCAGCGCGGGCAGGCTGCGCTGCCAGGCGCGCAGGGTCGGGTCCGTGGCCATGCTCCAGCGCTGCTTCGTGACCCAGGTGCGGCGGTCCGTGTACGGCGGCGCCGCGCGCTCCAAAGCCTTCAGAGCCTTGCGGTTGCCCGCGGCGCGAGCCCGCTCCACGGCCAACCCGTGCGTCACGCGTTCGTTCTCCACCATGTCCGCCATCTGGCCGGCGCCGACATAGGCGTGCACCAGGTCCGGTCGCCGCGCCGCCATCGTGACGCCGACCATGCTGCCCTGCGAGTGTCCGAAGAGGACGACCTTGTCCTGGCCCAGCCGCCGGCGGACGAACTCGACGACCTCGATGCCGTCGTCGGCCAGCGTCGAGACGGTCCACGACTCGTTGCCCGCCTTGCCGTTGCGGGCCCGGGTGCGGCCGACGTCCCGGCGGTCCCACAGGACGACCGTGAAGTGCCGCTCCCAGGCCCGCAGCGTCGGGACGAACGGCTCCATCGGCAGGCCGGCTCCGGCGAGGACGAGCAGGATCGGGTTGGCCCGGTCCGCGCCGCGCAGGCGGATCCACTGGTCGACGCCGCCGGCCCGGACGTACCGCCCCTCGTCGATGCCGTCGGCGGAGGAGATGGCGATCGCGCGGGCAACCGCGCGTTGGCGCACCTTTCGGTACGCGACGAGACAGGCGACGAGGGCGACGACTGCCGCGCCGCCGAGGACGAAACCAGCCATATACCGAAGATGACATGTAGGTTTCTACATGTCAATGCCGACCGGTACGATGACCCCATGTCGTTGCGCTACGCGCTGCTGGGGCTGCTCGCCGAGGAGCCGGCCAGCGGCTACGAGCTGACCAGGAAGTTCGAGCGCGTCCTTGCGCGCTACGCCTGGCACGCCCAGCACAGCCAGATCTACCCCGAGCTCAACCGGCTCGCGGCCGACGGCCTGGTCGAGATCGTCGCCGAAGGCGCCCGGGGCCGGCGGACCTACGCGATCACCGACGCCGGCCGCGCCGACCTGCGCACCTGGATGCTCGACCCGCCGGACGTGTTCACGGTCCGCAACGAGTTCGTGCTGCGGCTCTTTCTGCTGTCCACACTGGACAGGGACGAGGCGCGGGCCATGCTGCGACCGATCGCCGACGGCAGCGCCCGCGAGATGGCCGACCTGCGGGACGCGATCGACAAGGCCGACGCGGCCGACGCCGAGCCGTCGTTCAACCGCCTGATCGCCGAATACGGCCTCCGCATGTTCGAGACCACCCACGAGTGGGCCCTGTGGGCGTTGGCCCGCCTCGACCGCGCCGAATAGGGTCACGGTCATGGACTGGCTCGAGCAGCGCCGGCGGGCGGTCGACGCACACGCCCGGGCGCAGCGCGACCAGCGGGCGCGCGAGGCCGACGAGGCGAAAGAGCTGATCGACGCGTTCGTCGCCGACGCCGCCGCCCGCGGCATCGCACCCACCGCGTTGACCGCGCCGGCCGACCGCGGCCGCACCCGCTACCGCACCGGCCTGCGCGGCTGGTACCTGGACCGCCACGACCGCCTGGCCGTCGACACCGAGGGCCGCTTCTATGTCCTGACCACGCGGAACTCCCTGCGGGCCCGGTTCACCGGCGTCACGATCCAGCCCCGCCCGGCACCCCTGCGGGTCGGCGAGGGCGGCCGCGACGGCGACTCGATCCCCCTCCGCGACCTCCTCCAGCGCCGCCTCGACGCGGCTAGGTCGTCGTAGCGGCGGCGACCGGCGCGGGCGTCGCCTGACGCGGTGAGCGCGGCCGGAGCTGGAGGACGGCGACCGACGACAGCACCAGGGCACCGCCCGCGAGTTGGACCGGGCTCAGCGACTCGTGCAGCGTGAGCGTGGCCAGCGCCGTGGTGACCACGGGCTCGAACGTCGACAGGATCGCCGTGGTCGACGGGCCCGTGCGGCGCAGGCCGGCGAAGAAGGCGAGCATCGCCAGCACGGTGGAGACCACCGCGATGCAGGCCAGCCAGAACCAGCCCCGCGCGGCGAAGCCGAGGTCGACACCGCCGGAGAGCGCCGCGTGCGCGCCCAGCGTGCCGGTGGCGCCGGTCATCACCAGCGTGCAGAGGACCACGGGCGGCACGCTGTGCACGACGGTGTCGGAGACCAGGATGTAGCCCGTGTAGACGACCGCCGCGCCGAAGGCCAGCAGCGCGCCGAGCGGCTGGAAGCTCATCCCGCCCGCGCCGAGCAGCACCAGCAGGGTGCCGCCGGACGCGGCGGCGAGCGCCGCGGTGCGCTGGGCGGTCAGCCGCTCGCGGCCCAGCAGCACGGCCACCGCGGTGACCATGATCGGGAACGTGTAGAGGATCAGCGACAGCAGCGAGGCGTCCAGCCGCTGCAGCGCCGAGAAGTAGAGGCCGGCCTGTGCGGCGTACCCGACGGCGCCCAGACCGAGGGCGATCATGATCTGCCGGCCGGAGGGCCGTGGCCCGCGGCGCAGCCCAGGCCGCAGGAGCAGCAGCGTCGCGAGCAGCAGCGCCGCCAGGCCGAACCGCACGAGCAGCAGCGCGCCCGGCGAGACGCCCGCCTCGTAGGCGAACTTCCCGAAGATCGGCATGGCGCCGAAGAACATGGCGGAGACGAGACACAGAGCGGGACCCACGACGTCGAGCATCAATCACCAGACCCGTCAGGGCCAGCGATGGTTTCTGGAGCTGATTCGTTAGCATTCCCGCATGGTCACGCTCGACCTGCGCCGGCTGCTCCTCCTCCGCGAGCTCGCGGAGCGCGGCACCCTGGCCGCCGTCGCCGCCGCGCTCGGCTACAGCCCGTCAGCCGTGTCCCAGCAGCTCGCGCTCCTGGAGAAGGACGCGCGCACACCCTTGTTCGAGAAAGCCGGTCGAGGTGTACGGCTGACCGACGCCGGGCAGCTTCTGGCCCGGCACGCCCAGGTGCTGCTGGCCGCGGCGGAGACGGCCGAGGCCGACCTGGCGGCGCTCAGCGGCGACGTCCGCGGCACCGTGCGGGCCGGCGGCCTGCAGTCGGCGGCGCGCCGCTTCCTGATCCCGGCCGTGGCCCGGATGATCACCGACCACCCGCGGGTCCGGGTGGAGATCTTCGAGCTCGAGCTCGAACAGGCGCTGCCCGGCCTGCGGCTCGGCGCGGTCGACCTGGTGATCGGCGACGAGTATGACGGCCATCCACGGCCGCGGCCGGCGGGGCTGCGCTTCGGGGTGCTGCTCGAGGAGCCGCTGCGGCTGGTGCTGCCGGCGACCCATCGGCTGGCCGGGCCCGCCGGGCCGGTCGCGGTCGCCGACCTGCGCGACGACATCTGGGCGGCCTCCGCCGTGGGCACCGGCCACCACGCGATGGTCGTCGGCACCTGCCGCTCGCTGGGCGGCTACGAGCCCGACATCCGGCACCGCTCCAACGACGCGGACGTCCTGCTCGAACTGGTCCGCGTCGGCGCCGCCGTCGCTTTGCTGCCGCCGCTGACCCTGCCCGTGGGCGACCAAGCGCTCGCCGTGCGCGACGTCGCCGAGGCTGACCTCACGCGCCGTCTGGTCGTCGTCACGCGGGACACCCCGCCGGCACCGGCCCTGACCGCTTTCCTGGCCGCCGTGACCGATCAGGCGACCGGCGTCACACGATGACCAGGACGCCCGGCGCTTGCCGGCACACCGCTCGGGTAACGAAAACTGATGCCCGCGCTGAACCTGTTGCTCGACGTGTCCATCGTGGTGGTCTCGCTGCTCATGCTCGCGGTGACCGTGACCACGCTGGCTTTCCAGCTCTACAAATGGTGGAGACCCGAACATAACGACCCGCAGCGGTACGGCAGTCCCGACGAGCCGCGCCTGCCCGGCGTGATCCTGGTGCCGATGCGGCACGAGGAGTCCGTGGCCGGGCACACCCTGGAGCGGCTCGCCACGCTGGACCACCCGGACTACTGGGTGATGCCGATCGTCGACCACCCCGACGACCCCGGCACCGCTCGGATCGCGCACGGCAAGGCGCGCGAGTTCCCCGGTCGGGTGCTGGTCTGCCCGTATCCCGAGGACACCGACGTGCACAACAAGCCGATCGGGCTCAACGCGGCCGTGCACCGGCTCCTGGAGCTCGACATCCCGTTCGAGTGGATCGGGATCGCCGACGCCGAGGACCTGTTCCACCCGGACCTGCTGCGCGTGGTCGACTACCGGTTCCGCCGCACCAACGCGGGCATCGTGCAGTGCGGCGTGCAGCTCATGAACTTCAGCGCCCACCCCAGCGACCTGCCCATGCCCGAGGGGCGAAACCCGCGGCTGCGGCGCTGGTGGCGGGCCAACACGACCGCGTGGTGGCGGGCGGCCAACGTGCTGGAGTACTTCAAATGGTTCCAGTCACGGCTCAAGCTGCAGGCCGTCACCCGGGTCATGCCGCTCGGCGGCAACACCGTGTTCTTCCGCCGGGAGTTCCTCGACGCGTTGCGGCAACGCTACGGCCAGTACTGGGACGAGGCGTGCCTGACCGAGGACTGCAAGATCGGCATCGTGGCGTCGGTGCTCGGCTACGCGGTGGACGTGGTGTACCTGCCGGAGCTGGTCACCCGAGAGGAGACCCCCGCGACGCTGGGCGGCCTGGTGCGCCAGCGGGTGCGCTGGATGCAGGGCTTCATCCAGGTCTTCCGGGCCGGTGAGTGGCTGGCTCTGCCGACAATGGGCCAGCGCGTGCTCGCCGTCTACGTGCTCGGCTTCCAGTTCTTCCAGGCGTTCACCGGCCTGCTGGCGCCGGTCGCGCTCACGCTGGCGCTCTGGAACAAGTCGCCGATCGTCGTAGCGCTGCTCGCCTTCCTGCCGCTGGGACTGAGCATCCTGTGCGTCGCGCTCGACGTGCTGATGCTGCGGGAGTTCAGCCGGACCTTCCAGGTCAAGGCGAGGATCCGCGACTACGCCGGCGTCATCCTCGGCGCGTACCCCTTTCAGCTCGTCCTCTGTGTCGCCGCGGTGTGGGCGGTGGCCCGCTACGCGCTGCGCCGCAACGACTGGGTGAAGACCACGCATCACGGAACGCATCTGCCGGCACCCGACCCCGAGCTGGTCGGTGGTCCGCGATGACACTGGCCAACCTCGCACCCACCGACGTGCGTCAACTGCTCTCGGTGCGCCGGCGGCTGCTGATCGGAGCCCAGGAGTGGCTGCGCCGGCACGCCCACACGCTCACCGTGCTCGCACCCATCCTCGTCGTGACGGCGCTCGTCCGCGGCATCGGCATGTCGACGTTCCCCCGCTACGTGGACGACCCCGGCACCTACCTGTCGCAGGCCTGGTCGCTGCAGTACGAAGGCACGCTGTCCCCGTACTCCTATTTCTACGACCACGCGCCGGCGGGCTGGATCCAGATCGCGCTGTGGTCGATGCTGACCGACGGCTTCGACCGGCACGACTCCGCCATCGGTTTCGGCAACGAGTGCATGCTGATCGCGGGCGTGGTGAGCACCGCGCTGGTCTTCGCGCTGGGCCGGCGGCTCGGCTTCAGTCGGTGGGTCGCCGGCCTCGCGACCGTCCTGTTCGCGTTGTCGCCGCTGGCCGTCCTCTACGGACGCTGGACGTTCCTCGACAACCTCGCCACGCCCTGGCTGCTCGCGGCGTTTGTGCTCGCCCTGTCACCGAAGCGGAGCATCCTCGCCGGCACCGGCGCGGCGCTGTGCTTCGCGATGGCGGCGCTGACCAAGGAGACCCTGCTGGTGCTCCTGCCCGCCCTGGCGTGGGCGCTGTGGCGCAACACCGACCCGCGCAACCGCGCCCAGGTGCTCACCGTCGCGGCCGGCGCGGGCGCGCTGCTGATGGCGCTGTATCCCCTCTTCGCCCTGTTCAAGGGCGAGCTGTTCGAGGGGCCTGGGCACAACAGCCTGCTCGGCACCGCGGCATGGCAGCTCGCCGAGCGCGAGTCCAGCGGTTCGCTGCTCACCGCCGACAGCCCGATGCGGGACCTGTTCTCCGACTGGCTGGCACAGGACAAGCTGCTGCTGTTGGGCGGTCTGGCCAGCGTTCCGGTCGCGGTGTTCGCCGGCCGGCTGCGCCCGATCGCGCTGACGCTGGTGATCGGGTGGCTGCTGATGGTGCGCGACGGCTACGTGCCGTTCATGCACGTGATCACGCTGCTGCCGTGGAGCGCGCTGCTCATCGCGGGAGCCGTGCACGTCGTGGCCGGGTCGGACCGCCGCTGGCGGGTCGGTGCCGCGGCCGCCCTCGCGGTCGTCGTGCTCGCGGTCGCCGCGATCACCTGGCCCGGGCGGCTAGCCCCGATGATGACGACGCGGGACGTGCCGACCATGCGGGCGGCGGAGCTGTGGGTCGCCGACAACGTCCCGCGCGACAAGGTGCTCGTCGTGCACGACTCCATCTGGGTCGACCTCGTCCACCGCTACCGGTTCGAACCGCGGCCGATCATGGTGTCGAAGCTGGACACGGACCCGGCCGTCCAGGAGCGGCTGACCCGGATCGACTACCTCGTGGTGCCCGAGTGGTACGTCGGGAACCCGTCCGCCTCCCCCACGCTCGTCGAGGCACACAAGCACGCCGTGCCGGTCGCCAGCTTCGGCGACGGTTCCGACGGCGTACGTGTCTACCGCGTCAGCAGGTATTGGAGCCCGTGACCATGCGCCTCGCGCCTACGCTCGCCGTGTTCCTGATGGTCGTCGCCGGTTGCGCGTCGCCGGCCGAGACCACGCTGCACCCGGACCCGCCGGCCCGGACGTACGCAGCGCTGCAGCATCCCTTCCGCGGTGCCAGCCTCTACCTCGACCGTGACTCGACGGCTCAGCGCTACGAGACCGCGCAGGGCGCCGCCTGGCTCGGGCCGATCACCGGCACGCCCCAGGCGCGGTGGCTGAACAGCGCACAGGACGTCGCCGCCGTGCCCCGGCTGGCCGAGGACGCACGCCAGCAGGGTTCGCTGCTCGTGCTGGTGGCCTACAACCTGCCGAACCGGGGCTGCACCGACCACCGCGAGGGTGCCCCGGACCCCGAGGCGTACCAACGCTGGATCGGCTCGTTGGTCAAGGCGCTGGGCGGCACCCGGGCGGTCGTGGTCATGGAGCCCGACGCCGTGCCCGCGGACTGCTTCGACGCGACGCGCGCCGCGACGCTCCGGCAGGCGATCGGCACGCTGGTCGACGCCGGCCAGTACGTCTATCTCGACGCCGGCCACTCGCACTGGAAGAGCAGCGGGGAGACCGCGGAGCGGCTGCTCGCGGCCGGGATCGAAAAGGCGGAGGGTTTCGCGGTCAACGTGTCCAACCGGCAGACGACCGACGACTCGTACCGCTGGGGGCGCGAGCTGTCCGACCTGGTCGGTGACCGCGAGTTCGTCATCGACACCTCCCGCAACGGGCTCGGCCCGCCACCCGACGACCCGAAGGACGACAAGGAGTGGTGCAACCCGGCCAAGCAGGCCCTCGGGCAACGACCGAGCACCGCCGGCGACCGCCCGGGGCTGGCCGCTCTCCTGTGGATCAAGCGGCCGGGCGAGTCCGACGGCCCGTGCGGCGGCGAGACGACCTACTTCTTCGCGCCGCGGCAGGCCCGCAACCTGATCGTCAACGCGGCCTGGGTCGATGCCCCGACGCGCGCCGCGGCCGGGCGATCGGCGCTAGGGTGAGGACCCGTGGGATATTCGGTGTGGCCTTCCGGGCGGCTTCTCCTCCCGGCGGCGGACGAAGACGCGGCGGTACGCGCGGCCAAGGCGGCCTTCGCCACCCGGGAGGGTTGGTTCACGGCGGAGCTGTTCGAGCCGTGCGACGCGCTGGCCGACATCGCCTGGGTCGGCACGGCGGCGGCCACCCGCCACGGTGACTGGGTGGAGTTCGGGCGCAACCACGAGCACGACTCGAAATGGTCGGAACAGGCCACCGCCTTCTGGGTCGCCATCGCGCCGTACGTGTGCTCCGGCACCGTCCACTTCAGCGGCGAGGACGGCGCCGAGTGGTCCTACTCGTACGCGGACGGCCGGATCACCCAAGAGGGATGGAACGCTTGGGACGGGTCGGTCGAGCCGTTCGGCGAATACACAGAGCCCGGTTCGGTGTCACCATGAGCGCATGCGCGAGGTCGCCGAAGGGGTGCTCGAGCTCCGGATGGGGTTCGTCAACCTGCATTTCGTCGTGACGGACGACGGGGTCGTGCTGGTCGACACCGGGCTGCCGGGCCGGGCGCCGAAGGTGCTGCGGGCGCTGTCCGAAGCGCGCGGGACGACCGGCGACATCACCACGATCCTCGTCACCCACCAGCACATGGACCACGTCGGCGGCCTGGCGGAGCTGAAACGCGCCTCGGGCGCCCGGGTCGTGGCGCACGAGCTGGACGCCCCCGTGATCACGGGTGCCGCCCAGCCACGGCTGTCCCCGGTGCAGCGGGTCGCCGGCCTCCTGGTCAAGGATCCCGAGCCGGCGCCGGTCGACGAGCTGCTCACCGGCGACGGACCGGTGCCGGTGCCAGTGCCGGGCATGCGCGCCTTCCACACCCCCGGTCACACGCCGGGCCACGTCTCGTACCTGCTCGACCGCGGCGGCGGCATCCTGTTCACCGGCGACGCGGCCGGCAGCGGCGGCGGCAGCGTGCGGGCCACGCCGAAGGCGATGACCGACGACCTGGCCGCCGCCCGGGCCAGCGTCGCCCGCCTGGCGACGCTCGACTTCGACGTGGCCGTGTTCGGCCACGGTTCCGCGGTGCGCGGCAACGCCGTCGACCGGTTCCGCGCCCTGGCCGACCGGCAGCGCTAGTGGGCCGCGGCCACCTCTAGCGCGGGGTCGGCGGTCAGGATCGCGTGCTGTAGCCGCTGGACCCGCTGTGACGGCTCCAGGCCCAGGTCGTTCTGCAGCGTCCCGCGCAGCCGCTGGAAGGCGTCGAGGGCGTCGTTGCGGCGCCCGGCCCGGTAGAGCGCCACCATGTACTGCGCCTGCAAGTCCTCGTTGAGCGGGTGCCGCGCGGCCAGCCAGCCCAGCTCGCCGAGCACCGCCTGGTGCCGGTCGAGGCGCAGCTCCGCCTCGATCCGGCGCCGCCACAGCGACAGCCGGCTCTCCTCCAGGCGCTGCACCTCCGCCTGGAGCACCGGGCCGTGCCGCACGTCGACCAGCGCACCGCCCTGCCACAGCGCCAGCGCCTCGCCCAGCAGCCGGGCGCCCTCCGCGTCGTCGCCCCGGTCCAGCGCCGCGCGGCCCGACACGGCCAGGCCCTCGAAGGCGTGCAGGTCCAGCTCGCCGGGTTCGACGCCGAGGCGGTAGCCGCCCGAGGCGGTCACCAGGGTCTCGTGGGCCAACCGCTGCGGGAAGACCGAGTCGAGCATGCGGCGGATCTTCAGGATGTACGTCTGCAGCGTGGTCTGCGCGCTGGCCGGCGGCTCGCAGCCCCACAGCTCGGCGATCAGTGTCTCGACCGGCACGACCAGGTTGGCGTGCAGCAGGAGCAGGGCCAGCACCTTGCGCGGCTTCGGCGCGGTCAGCTGGTCCGGGTGACCGGCGTGCGTGGATCTCACCAGCAGCGGACCAAGAACGTGGTAGTTCATCGCGCCCCCGTACGACCGTCGCTGTGAAGAACCTTAAAGGGCCAACACGACATGAGTGTTCTTTTCGGTCTGATCGTACGATTAGCTCACGTCCTTTGCCGCCTCCAGCGACATTCCAGGCGGGCTCAAGCGGGCAACTGCGACGGTCGGAGGGTCGTCTGACAGCCGGCCCCGAAGGAGCCCGCCGTGCCCGAAGCTGAGACCGAGGCTCTGCCGCTGGACGGGTTGCCGCGGCGGGCCGCCGCGACCGCGCCCGGCCGGGCCGCGATCCGCTTCGGCGCGCACGCGCTGTCCTATCGGGACCTGGACGCCGCCGTCGACGGGTTCGCCGCCGCGCTGGGGCGCCGCCGGCCCGGCACCGTCGTGGGCGTCGTCGCCGCGCTGCATCCCGCCTTCCCGGTCGCCTACTTCGGCGCCGTCCGGGCCGGGCACATCTGTGCCGTGATCGACCCGGGCGCCGACCTCGACGAGCTGACCGCGCGGGCCGGCGTCGAGCTGCTCGTGGCCACGGCAGGCATGGCCGACCTGCTGCGCCGGATCAGGGTGGAGCGGGACCTGGACGTGATCTACCTGGACCAGCCCGGCGAGCCCGGCGGCCGGACGGTGGCCACGCTGGCCCGCACCCACACCCGGCGCCGCCACCCGAGGCCGGACCTGGACGCCGTCGCCTGCCTGCGGTTCGGCGCGCACGGCCGGCTGGTCCCGCTGACCCACCGCAACCTCACGGTCGGCGCCGCGCAGGCCGCCCGGGCGTACGGATTCGAGCGGGGCTCGACGGTGGTCAACCACCTACCGACGTACGAGCCGGTGTACCTCAACGCCGCCGTGCACGCCGCCGCCACCCAGGTGCTCTGCGCGGACCCGGACCCGGCCGGCGGTGTCACGCTGGCGGGCCGGGAGGCCGCCACCCACTACTGCGGGCTGCCGGCACCACTGGCCAAGCTCGCCGCCGACCCCCGCGACACGCACCCCCGCACCACGACGGTCCGGGCCGTGCTCGCCAGCGGCGCCACGCTTCCCCCCGGTGCCGCGCTGCGCCTGGCCAACAGGGTCGGCGCGCCGCTGGTCCAGTGGTACGGCCCCGCCGGCGGCCCGTTGACCCACTGCGACCTGCTCGACGGCCCCACCGCCGGCTCGGTCGGCCGGCCCGTCCCCGGCACCGACTGCCACGTGCTTGCGCCGCCCGGCAAACCCGGGCAGGTGAAGGTCCGCGGCCCGCAGGTCGCCACCGCGATGACCGACCCGGACGGCTGGCTGCGCACGGGCGACATCGGCTACCTCGACGACCACGGCGCCCTGTTCCTGACCCAGGGAGTCACAGCATGACCAAGGAATGGGCGTTGTGCCGGCATTGCCGAGCTGTCGTCTACGCCAAGCGGCTCGCCCGCAACCACGGCGTGTGCCCGCAGTGCGGCGGGTGCTTCCCGCTGACCGCGCACGAGTGGCTCGACCTGCTCGCCGACCGCGACACGCTGCGCCTGCTGGACATGGACGTGCCGTCGGACGACCCGCTGGGCTTCAGCGACGGCAAGCCCTACGCCGACCGCCTGGCCGCCGCGCGCGAGGCGACCGGCATGCCCGAGGCGGTCGTCTGCGCCCGACTGTCGATCGTCGACAGCCCGGTGGTGGTCGCCGCGATGGACTTCCGGTTCATGGGCGGCAGCCTCAGCGCCGCCGTCGGTGAGCTGATCACCCGGGCCGCCGAGGCCGCCCTGGCCGAGCGCCTCCCGCTGGTCGTCGTGACCGCGTCCGGGGGCGTGCGGATGCAGGAGGGCGTGGTCGGCCTCATGCAGATGGCCAAGACCGCGCAGGCGATGCAGCAGCTCGACGAGGCGGGCCTGGTCACCGCCTGCGTCATCACCGATCCGACGTACGGCGGCGTCGCCGCCTCGTACGCGATGCTGGGTGACGTCGTGATCGCCGAGCCCGGCGCGCGGTTCGGCTTCGCCGGGCCCCGGGTGATCGCCCAGACGATCCGCCAGGAGCTGCCGCCCGGCTTCCAGACGGCCGAGTTCCTGCTGGAGCGCGGCTTCGTCGACCTGGTCAGCCCGCGGGCCCAGCTGCGCGAGCGGCTGGGCCGGCTGCTCTCGATCGGCACCCGCCGCGACACGGCCGCCGACGTGTGCCCCGCCGAGCAGGTGGTGGTCCGCGAACCCGACCAGGTGCCCGAGCAGGACCCCTGGGACGCGGTGCGCCGGGCCCGGCACCTCGGCCGGCCGACCACGTCGGACTACTTCCGGATGATCCTCGACGACTTCGAGGAGCTGCACGGCGACCGGGTGGGCGGCGACTGCCCGGCGATCGTCGGCGGCGTGGGCCGGCTCGGGCGGGAGCCGGTCGTGGTGATCGGGCACGAGAAGGGGCACACGCCGGCCGACCTGGCGGCGCACAACTTCGGGATGCCCAACCCCGCCGGCTACCGCAAGGCCGCCCGGCTGATGCGGCTGGCCGCCAAGTGGGGGCTGCCGGTGGTGACGCTCGTCGACACCCCGGGTGCGTACCCGGGCGTGGACGCCGAGCTGCAGGGGCAGGCCACCGTGATCGCGGAGACGTTGCGCCTCATGGGCGCCCTGCCGGTCCCGCTGGTCACGGTGGTCACCGGCGAGGGCTGCAGCGGCGGCGCGCTGGCCATCGCGGTCGCCGACCGCGTCCTGATCATGGAGAACGCGATCTACACGGTGATCAGCCCGGAGGGCTGCGCGGCCATCCTCTGGAAGGACTCCGCCGCCGCACCCGCCGCCGCCCGGGCGCTGAAGGTCGACGCCCGCTCCCTGCTGGCGCTCGGCGTGGTCGACGGGGTGGTGCCCGAGCCGCCGGGCGGTGCCGAGGCCGACCAGACCGCGGCGGCCGCCCTGGTCAGATCCGCGATCCGGGTGGAGCTCGCCGACCTCGCCGCCCGTGACCCCGCGCGGCTGCTCGCCGAACGGCGCGCCCGCTTCCGCCGCTTCGGCAGCGGCGCCGACAGCCTCACGCACTCTGGAGGATCCCAGTGACGTCTTTGATCGAACCGGCCCAGACGGAGGGTGCCGCTCCGCTCGCGGAGGCGCTCGACGAGGTGCGCCGCAGCGCCCAGTCGCTCCTGGCCGACCTCGCACACCGGCCGCGCGCGCTGCGGATCCGGGCCGGCGACGTCGTGGTCGAGATGGAGTGGACGGAACAGCAGCAGGCGCCCGCGGCGACCCCCGCGCCGGCGCCGGCACCGGAAGCGCCAGACACCCCACCGGCACCGCCTCCTGGCGTCGGCATCAGCTCGCCGATCGTCGGCACGTTCTACCGCGCGGCCGAGCCCGGCGGCACGCCGTTCGTGTCCGAAGGGGACCAGGTCCGGCGCGGCCAGCAGGTCGGGATCGTCGAGGCGATGAAGCTGATGATCCCGGTCGAGGCGGACGCCGACGGCCGGATCCTGGCCGTGCACACCGCCGACGGCGCGCCCGTCGAGTTCGGCGAACGCCTCATGACCATCGATCCGCAGGCCGGCTAGGAGGTCGTCGTGTTCGAGACCGTGCTCATCGCCAACCGCGGCGAGATCGCGTTACGGGTCGCCCGCACCTGCCGCGAGCTGGGACTGCGGGTAGCCGCCGTCTACTCGACGGAGGACCGGGACAGCACCGTCGTACGCTTCGCCGACCAGGCGGTGTGCATCGGTCCCGGGCCGGCCCGGCACAGCTACCTCTACCTGCCCGCGATCATGGAGGCCGCCCGGCAGACGGGCGCCGACGCGATCCACCCGGGCTACGGCTTCCTGTCGGAGCAGGCCGACTTCGCCGAGGCGTGCGAGGCGGAGGGTCTGACCTTCGTCGGGCCTCCCCCGGCGGTGATCGACCGGCTCGGCGACAAGTCCACCGCCCGCGCGGCCATGGCCGACGCCGGCCTGCCGCTGCTGCCGGGCACGATCGAGCCGGTCGGCGACGCGGAGGCGGTCGCGAAGGTCGCCGCCGACATCGGCTACCCGGTGATCGTCAAGGCGGTCGCCGGCGGCGGCGGGCGCGGCATGCAGGTGGTCTCCGAGCCCGACGACCTGGCCCGGCAGTACCGGGAGATCCGCAGCACCGCGCAGTCGCTGTTCGGCGACGACCGGGTCTACGTCGAGCGGTACCTGCCGGCCGCCCGGCACGTCGAGGTGCAGGTGCTCTGCGACAGCCACGGCAACGGCGTGCACCTGGGCCAGCGCGACTGCTCGGTGCAGCGCCGCCGCCAGAAGATCATCGAGGAGTCGCCGGCGCCGGGCCTGCCGCGCGGGCTGGTCGAGCAGATGGGCCACGCGGCGGTACGCGGCCTGCTGGCCGCCGGCTACGTCGGCGCCGGCACGGTCGAGTTCCTCGTCGACGACCAGCACCGGTTCTACTTCATGGAGGTCAACTGCCGGATCCAGGTCGAGCACCCGGTGACGGAGCTGACCCACGGCGTCGACCTGGTGCGCGAGCAACTGCGGATAGCGGCCGGCGAGCAGCTCGACGTGTCGCAGGCGGAGCTGACCGCCCGCGGCTGGGCGATCGAGTGCCGGATCAACGCCGAGGACCCCGCCCGCGGTTTCATACCGACGCCCGGCCTGCTGACCGGGCTGACACTGCCGGCCGGCCCGTTCGTGCGGGTCGACACGGCCGCGGTGGCCGGTGGCCGGATCTCCGCCGCGTACGACCCGCTGCTCGCCAAGATCTGTGTCTGGGCTCCGGACCGCCCACAGGCGATCGCCCGGATGCGCCGCGCGCTGGCCGAGCTGTCCGTCGAGGGACCTGGCGTCAGCACCAACCGCGACTTCCTGCTGACCGCACTGGACCACCCACTCTTCGTCGCCGGGACGCACGACACCTCGCTCGTCGACCGGCTCACGGATCCGCACCCACGGGAGGAATCATGAGGTACACCATCGACGACCTGATGCAGCTGCTGGTCAGCAAGGTCGGGCTGCCGTCGGACATGCGTACCGACGATCCGAACAAGACGTTCGGCGACCTCGGGCTGGACTCGCTCGCGTTCCTGCAGCTGCAGTCGGAACTCCAGGCGCTGTACGGGTTCGAGCTGCCCGACGACCGCCCGCTGGCGTTCAGCGTGGGTGAGATGACCACCGCGATCAACGACCGGCTTTCGCGCGACGAGGAGCCGGCGGCATGAGTGCACCCACGATCGGACACGTCGACAACTCGATCCTCATCAACGCGCCGTTCGACGTCGTCTGGGACGCGACCAACGACGTCGAGAAATGGCCGGAGCTGTTCACCGAGTACGCGTCGGCGGAGATCATCGCCCGCGAAGGCGCCACGGTGCGGTTCCGCCTGGCCATGCACCCCGACGAGAACGGCAAGGTGTGGGCCTGGGTCTCGGAGCGCACGCCCGACAAGGCCGCCCGCCGCGTGGTGGCCCGCCGGGTCGAGCCGGGTCCGTTCGAGTTCATGAACATCGAGTGGACCTACGACACCGAGGGCTCCGGCACCCGGATGCGCTGGATCCAGGACTTCCGGATGCGCCCGGACGCCCCGATCGACACGGCCGCGATGACCGACCGGATCAACGCCAACACGGCGGTGCAGATGGACGTCATCCGTGACAAGGTCGAGCGGCTGGCCCTGCACGGCATCGGCGGACCGAGCAAGCCGCAGCGGCAGATCAAGACGGTGTCCATCGACGACGTGCCGAGCAACACGCGGCGCGGCGGCGACATCCGGGTCATCCTGTCGCCGGCCACCGTCGGGTCGACGTCCGGTTTCATGGGCACGCTGCGGCTGGCGCCCGCCGAGGTCGTGACCGAGCACTGGCACCCGTACTCGGAGGAGTATCTCTTCTGCGTCGAGGGCGGGATCACCGTGCGGCTCGACGGTCGCGAGCTGCCGCTGCGGCCCAACGAGGGCGTGCACATCCCGATCGGGGTCAAGCACCGGCTGATGAACGACGGCGACCAGCCCGCGTTCCTGGTCTTCGCGCTCGGCCCGCTGGCGCCGCGACCGGAGTTGGGGCATGTCGACACGGAGGCCCTGCCCGGGAGGACACCATGAGCCGACGGACGGTCGTCACGGGCGTCGGCGTGGTCGCGCCCGGCGGGGCCACCCGGAGCGCGTTCTGGGACATGCTGACCGCCGGGCGCACGGCCACGCGGCGGATCACGTTCTTCGACCCCGCCGACTTCCGCTCGCAGATCGCGGCCGAGTGCGACTTCGACCCGCGCGCGGCCGGGCTCACCCCGCAGGAGATCCACCGCAGCGACCGGTTCGCGCAGTTCGCGCTCGTGGCGGCCGACGAGGCGGTCAAGGAGAGCGGGCTGGACCTGGCGGCCGTCGACCGCGACAACCTGGCGGTGAGCATCGGCAGCGCGGTCGGTGCCACCACCCGGCTCGAGGACGAGTACGTCGCCGTCAGCGACCACGGCCGGCACTGGCAGGTCGACGAGCGTTACGGCAGCCGGTTCCTCTACCAGGCGCTGGTGCCGAGCAGCGCGGCGACCGAGGTGGCCTGCCGGTTCGGTGCGCACGGCCCGGCCGCGGTGATCTCCACGGGCTGCACGTCCGGCCTCGACGCGATCGGCCACGGCCACCAGCTCATCGAGGACGGCGACGCCGACGTGGTGATCGCCGGCGCGGCCGACGCGCCCATCTCGCCGATCTCGATGGCCTGCTTCGACGCGATCCGGGCCACCTCGGCCCGCAACGACGACCCGGAGCACGCCTCCCGGCCGTTCGACGCGACCCGGGACGGCTTCGTGATGGGCGAGGGCGGCGCCGTGCTCGTGCTCGAGGAGCTCGAGCACGCCCGCCGCCGCGGCGCGGAGATCTTCTGTGAGGTGGCCGGGTTCGCCAACCGCAGCAACGCGTTCCACATGACCGGGCTGCGGCCGGACGGGCTGGAGATGGCCGAGGCGATCACCGAGTCGCTGAACCAGGCGCGGCTCGACCCGACGGCGGTCAACTACATCAACGCGCACGGCTCGGGCACGAAGCAGAACGACCGCCACGAGACGGCGGCGTTCAAGCGGAGCCTCGGGCAGCACGCGTACGACGTGCCGGTCAGCTCGATCAAGTCGATGGTCGGCCACTCGCTGGGCGCGATCGGCGCGATCGAGCTGGCCGCCTGCGTGCTGGCGATCCGCTACGGCGTGGTCCCGCCGACGGCGAACCTGGAGAACAAGGACCCCGAGTGCGACCTGGACTACGTGCCGAAGAACGCGCGCGAGCAACGGATCGACGTCGCGCTGTCGGTGGGTAGCGGGTTCGGCGGCTTCCAGTCCGCCGCGATCTTGCGGAGGTGGACCTCGTGACCAGAGCCGTGGTGACCGGGATCGGGATCGTGGCGCCGAGCGGGGTGTCGGCCGAGGAGCACTGGCGGTCCACACTGGCCGGTGAGGTCCGGGTGGACCGCCAGGACGGGACCCTCGCCGGGCGGGTGCCGGGCTTCGCACCGGAGGGCAACGTCGACTCGCGGCTGATCATCCAGACGGACCGGTGGACGTGGATGTCGCTGGCCGCGACGCGGCAGGCGCTCGACGACGCCAAGTACGACCCGGCGGCGCACGACCCGTACGCCACCTCGGTCGTGCTGGCCAGCGGCTCCGGCGGCAACGAGTTCGGCCAGCGGGAGATCCAGGCACTGTGGAGCCAGGGGCGGCGCGCGGTCACCGCGTACCAGTCGATCGCCTGGTTCTACGCCGCCAGCGTCGGGCAGACCTCGATCCTGCACGGCACGAAGGGCCCCAACCAGGTGCTGGTGTCCGAGGGTGCCGGCGGGCTCGACAGCCTGGGCGCCGCGCGGCGGGTGATCCGGCGCGGCACGCCGACCGTCATCGCCGGCGGCACCGAGGCGCCGCTGTCCCCGTACGCCATCGTCTGCCAGGGCACCAGCGGCCGGCTGTCGACCAGCGGCTACCGGCCGTTCGACGCCGACGCCGACGGGTACGTGCCCGGCGAGGGCGGCGCGGTGCTCGTGGTCGAGGACGCCGCGACCGCACAGGTGCGCGGCGCACAGCAGATCTACGGCGAGATCGCCGGCTACGCGGCCACGCACGACGCGCACCACCACGAACAGCCCGCGCCGGACTGCGCGCAGCTCGTGCGGGCGATGCGCAAGGCGCTCGCGGACGCCGGCGCCACGCCGGACGAGGTCGGCTTCGTGATGGCCGACGCCGCCGGCACGCCGGCGCTGGACGCGCTGGAGGCCCAGGCGATCCGCGAGGTGTTCGGCCGGCCGGTGCCGGTCAGCGCGCCGCAGGGTTTCGTCGGGCGGCTCTGCTCGGGCGGCGCGGCGCTGACCGTGGCCACCGCGCTGCTGGCGCTGCGCGACGGCGTCGTGCCGGCGGTCGGCAACCTGGCCCGGCCGGGCCACGACCTGGACCTCGTGCGCGAGCCGCGCCGGCTCGACACCGACGTCGTGCTGGTCAACGCGCGCGGGTTCGGCGGGTTCAACAGCTCCATCGTGCTGCGGCGACACCGGGAGGAAGGGCTCCGCGATGCCGGATGACAGTCCAGTTCGGACGATCCTACGGATGCGCGCCCGGGAGGGCTGCGCGGAGGCCTTCGAGGCCGCCTGGCGGGTCGCCGCCGAGGAGATCAGCCGGATGCCGGGCAGCCTGCGCCAGGAGCTGATCCGGGACGCGGAGGACCCGCAGACGTTCCTGATCATCAGCGACTGGCGCGACCAGGAGGCCCTGGACGCGTTCGGGCCGAGCGCCGCCCGGGAGCAGCTCACGGCGGCGCTGCGGGACCTGCGGGAGTCGGGCGAGAAGAACACGTACGCGCTGCTGCAGACCGTGGTCGGGCACGGGCCGCGGATCCGGGTGCGGGTCACGGTGACGGTGGCGGAGGGCGAGGAGGCCGCGTACGAGAAGGCCTACCGCAAGGTCGCCGAGCGGATGCGCGGCACGCCCGGTCACGTCCGGGAGGAACTGCTGCGGGAGCCCGGCACCAGGACGTACCACATCTTCGCGGAATGGCTGGACGAGGCGTCGTTCAACGCCTGGACGGACGACCAGTCGCACCTGGACCAGACCGCGCCGCTCATCCAGTACATCTGCGAGAGCTTCGAACGGGCGACGTACCACATCGTGGCGCGGCCCGAGGAGAGCCCGCAGCCGGTGGCGGTGGTCCGGACGTCACAGCCACAGCCACAGCCCCAGCCGCAACCACAGCCGCGGCCGGTCGAGGCCAGACCGCAAGCCGTACCCAGTCAGGAAAGGTCTGCAATGGACAGTTCTACCGACGTGCTCGTCGTCGGCGCGGGCCCGGCGGGCCTGACCGCGGCGATCGAGCTGGCCCGGCGGGGCGTCGCCTGCCGGCTCGTCGAGAAGCGGCCCGACGACAACGGCACCGCCGACAAGGCGATCGGCGTGCAGTGCCGGACAATGGAGATCTGGGAGCAGATCGGCGTCGTCAAGGAGGCGATGGACGCCGGCATCTGGCTTCACGGCCAGACGGTGTTCGTCAACGGCCGGCAGACCCACCAGGTCGACTGGGACCTGCCCGACCTGCCGTACGCACACGTGGGTCTCCCCCAGTACGAGACCGAGGCCATCCTGACCAGGTGCCTCGCGGGGCACGGCGTGCGGGTCGAGCGCGGTGTCGAGCTCAAGGAGTTCACCCAGGACGCCGACGGCGTGACCGCCTATCTCCTGGGCGCCGACGGCCGCGCGGAGACCGTGCGCGCGCAGTACCTGGTCGGCGCCGACGGCGCGCACAGCATGGTGCGGCAGAAGCTGGGGCTGACCTTCGAGGGCGGCATGGGCATGTTCCCCCAGCTGTTCATGCTGGGCGACGTCGACCTGGACTGGTCGATGCCGGAGGGCCACCTGCTGCGCTTCATCCAGGTCGAGGACGACGAGATGCGCGGCATGCTGGTCTGCGTGCCGCTCAAGGGGCGCAACCGCTACCGCGTCGCCACCCTCGCCCCGCCGCGGCTGCAGGCCGAGATCGGCTCGAATCCGATCCCGCCGGGCTTCTCCGCGGAGTACGACCCGCCGTCGCTGCCCGACATCCAGGCGGTGCTGGACCAGCTCGCACCGGAGGGCACGACCGCGAGCAACCTGCGCTGGGCGTCGATCTTCCGGATCAAGCACGGCATCGTCGACCGCTACCGGGACGGCCGGGTGTTCGTCGCCGGCGACGCCGCGCACCTGCACCCGCCGGCCGGCGGGCAGGGCATGAACACCGGCATCCAGGACTCCTGGAACCTCGGCTGGAAGCTGGCCCTGGCGGTCCGCGGCGACGCGGCGCCCGGGCTGCTGGACAGCTACGAGGCCGAGCGGCGCCCGGCCGGCAAGGCGATCGTCGACCGGGCGGTGAAGATCGCGTTCACCGACGAGATGGACATGGACGACGAGCGCGAGCAGTTCATGCTCGAGATGCAGATGACGCTCAGCTACGCGGGCAGCCCGCTGGTCGGCGAGCACGGCGAGCACTTCGACGGCGGGCCGCGGCCCGGCGACCGGGCGCCCGACGTGCACGACCTGCGGCGCTTCGGTGTCGGCCACGGGGTGCGGCTGTTCGAGCTGACCCGCGGCACGGCGCACACCCTGCTGGCGTACGCGGACGGCGGCACCTCGCCCGAGGACTACGCCGGCTTCGAGAAGCTGGCCGAGAAGGTCCGCGGTTTCGTCAACATCTACGTCCTGGCCGCACCGGACGCCGCCGTGCCGGACGTGCTCGACGTGCCGGTGCTGCGCGACGCGAACGGCGGCTTCCGGTCCGCGTACGGGCTGCGGGGCACGGCCGCCTACCTGATCCGCCCCGACGGGCACGTCGGGTTCCGCACCTCGCCGGTCGACTCGGCGGCGCTCGACGCGCACCTCGCCGGCATCTTCGCGCTAGGGGGAACCGCATGAACCGCACCGTGATCGTGGCCAAGATCCAGCCGGACGCGCAGCAGTCGGTGGCCGAGATCTTCGCGGCGTCCGACAAGACCTCGCTCCCGCACGACCTGGGTGTCCGCACCCGCTCGCTGTACTCGCTGAACGACCTGTACCTGCACGTCATCGAGTTCGACGAGGACCCGACCGAGGCGCTGCGCAAGGGGCCGGGACTGGCCGGGTTCAAGCAGATCAGTGACGACCTGCGGGCCTACATCAAGCCGTACGACCCGCAGACCTGGAAGTCGCCGCAGGACGCGGTGGCCCGCGAGTTCTACCACTGGCGGGGCTGACGGTTGAAGGAACGGTCCGTTATTAACGCATAGCGTTAATAACGGACCGTTCCTTTCAGCGCAGCGCGTCCTCCCGGTCCGCTTCCTCGACCGCGCCGCGCAGGCCCAGGCGCTCGCCTTCCCGCCAGGCGCGGTCGAAGCCGTCGCCGCCGAGGTGGCCGCGCAGCGTCTCGTGGTCCAGACCCGTGGACGGCCAGGGCGGCACGTAGCCCTCCATCCACAGCATGCTCGACGGCGTCTGGAAGGTGCCCGCGGCGGCGGCGAGCCGCACGGACCGCACGTACCGGCCCCGGGCGCTCTCCAGGTCCGCGAGCGCGGCGAGGAACAGCCCGACGCTGGCCAGGTCCCCGCTGTCGGCGGCCGAGGCGAGCCCGGCCCGCAGGCTCGCGTGCGCGCCGGCGACGTCGGACCGGGCGACGCCGACGACCGCGGCGGTGTAGCGGGCCACGACCAGCCCGAGATCGTCGCCGACGCGGGAGGAGATCCGTTGCGCCTCCGCCAGGTGCAGCGCGGCGGTGTCGAGGTCGCCGGTGCGCAGCGCGACCGTGCCGAGCCGGCTGTGGAACAGGCTCACCAACCAGTGCTCGTCGGTACGCACGGCCAGGTCGTACGCCTGCCGGAGCAATTCGCGGGCCCGGTCGAAGTCGCCGCGCTGTGCCGCGAAGGAGGCGAGCGGGCCGAGCGCGCGGGCCTCGGCGATCTTGTCGCCCTCCGCGTGGGCCAGCACCCGGGCCTCCTCGAACCCCGCCCGCGCGTGCTCGGGCTGCCGCGACACCAGTGCCATCGCGCTGTCCGACACCAGGGCCCGGGCGCGCACGGCCGGGGTCAGCAGGTCGGGCTCGGCCAGGATGCGGCGCATGTAGCGCACGCCCTCGTCGAGGTAGCCGCGGCGCCACCACAGCGGCCAGATCGACCAGGCGATGCGGAACGCGTCCGCGGGCCGGCGCTGGTCGAGGAACCAGTTCATGGCGGCGTCGAGGTTGCCGTGCTCGCGGTCGAGGCGTCGCAGCCAGTCCGGTGACGCCGAGGTGTTGAGGTAGGGCTCCGCGGCCGCGGCGACGGAGCGGTAGTGCTCGGCGTGGCGGCCCCGCACCTCGTCGCGGTCGGCGCGGGCGTCGAGCCGCTCCTGCGCGAAGTCCCGGACGCTGTCGATCACCCGGAACCGGGCCGGCTCGCCGTCGTCGTCCCGGTCGACCAGGGCGGCGTCCACAAGGGACTCCAGCGCCCCGAGCACGTCGACCTCCGCGCCGCCGACGGCGTCGACGGCCGCGAGGTCGAAACCGCCGGCGAACGCGCCGATCCAGGCGAACAGCCGTTGCGCGTCCGGCGGCAGCAGGTCGTAGCTCCAGGCGAGGGTGTCGCGCAGCGTGCGCTGCCGCGCGGGCCGGTCGCGCGGGCCGCCGGTCAACAGGCTGAGCTGGTCGTCGAGGCGGGCGGCGATGGCCGCGGGCGGCAGGATCGGCACCCGGGCGGCGGCCAGCTCGATGGCCAGCGGCACGCCGTTGAGCCGGCGGGTGATCTCCAGGATCGGCCCGGCGTTGGCGTCGGTCAGCATGAACCGCCGGTCCGCGGCCCGGGCGCGGTCAACGAAGAGCTGGACGGCACTGAACCGCTCGGCTAGCGCGGCCGAGTCCGCGCGGGCGGTGCGTGGCGCCGTGCGCAGCGGGTGCACCGTGAAGACCCGCTCGGCCGTCAGCCGCAGCGGCGCGCGGCTGGTCGTCAGCGCGGTCACGCCGGGCGCGGCGCGCAGCAGGGTGGCCAGGTGCGGTGCGATGCCGCTGACCTGCTCGCAGTTGTCGACGACGAGCAGCATCCGCTTGGCGCGCAGGAACGACGCGGTGTCGTCCAGCGAGCGGACGCCGCCGGAGGTGCGCAGCCGCAGGGAGCGGGCGAACGCCTCGCCGACCGCGTCGAGCCCCGTGGCCGCGGACAGGTCCACGTAGCGGACGCCGTCGGGAAAGTCCTCGGCGACGCGTTCGGCGACCGCGGCGGCCAGCCGGGTCTTGCCGACGCCACCCGGTCCGGCCAGGGTCACCATCGGCACCTGCTCCTCGCGGACCAGGGCGGACAGCTCTTCCAGCTCGTCCTCGCGGCCCAGCAGCAGGGTGCGCGGCACCGGGAGGCGCTCGTCCCCCGGCCGCTCGGCCCCGGACTCCGGCGCGGCGGGCCGGCCCGTGCGCTGGAAGCGTTCCGAGAGCAGCACGGCGATGTCCTGCTCGACGAGCCCGCGCAGCTCCTCGGCGGACTCGAACCGGCGGTAGGTGACATCACCGGCGCGGCGGATCGAGTCCAGCAACGCGCCGAGCCGGGGGTCCCGGCCGGGCGCCGGCTCCTTGACGTAGATCAGCCGGGGCATGCCGGCGGCGAGGCGGTACTCGTCGTCGAGCCCGGAGATCGTCATGTCGGGCGCGACCCACCCGTAGCTCTCGTCGTAGATCGCCACGAAGATCTGACTCTGTGCGAGGTACGACCGGTACACCTCCCGCGGCGGATGCGGGCGGGCACCGGCCTCGAACATGATCGGCTGGAGCCGCAGGCCGACCACGGCTTCCCGGACCGCCTGCCGCTCGGCCGCGAGCTCCGCGAGCGTCGAGCTCACGAACACCCGGAGCCGCTGGTCCGGCGTCAGGATGACCCGCGCTGCGCCGGCCGGGTCGAGCATTCCGGTGTCCTCCTCGGGTTGGGCCCGCGACGCTCGGAAGCGTCGGCCCGGGATCCCAAACGAGATCTCTTCATGGAACGCAGTTCGGTTGGATGTCATGCCCCATCAGCGGGATGGATATTGGGAATTATCCGGATTCGGAGGCGAACCAGATGGACATCCGAAGAACTGGTGGCCGCTAAAGAGCCCAGCGTCACCAGGGCGGCGGTGACTCACGTCACCACCGGGCCTGCCTCCCGACGAGATCCGGATCGTCGAGGTGGACGGCGCCGGCCTCGCTGTCTCCCCCGCATGGACACGATCGGCGACCGTCGGCCTCGCGCCCGCGGAGGTGGACGCCCTGCCGCACGCCGCCGCGTCGCTCACCGGGTAGCGGGCCTCACCTCAGGGCAGATCGAGCGGGTCGCCTTTCTGAAGGATGTCGGAGATCGTCAGCCGTCCGACGGATAGGAGGCCTGCGACTGCCGGGCCGTCCGGGCCCGCCTGGAGAGTCTTGGACAGCTGGTCAGGATTTAGCGTAACAATAACCAAAACGTCAGGATCTGAGCGATCGACCATGTTGGAAAGAAGGCGAAACGCAAGCCATGCTGATCGCTCGGAGGTAACGGCTACTGCCACAGAACCTTGCTCAAGGGCCACTTCGCAGCAGTCAGGAACTGACCGTTCGGCTAGATCACGACACTCACCGTAGTCTCGCTTCAACCTATCGAGAGCAGTTGTGGCCAGCTCGCTCCCACCGTCGTACCACAGTGCCGCCACGCCATGCCGCCGGTTGCCCATCTGCGTCTCCGAGTAAGAATCAGTAAGTCGGACAGCCGAATGCCTGTCAGGCGAAGCCGCCCTTTCCCAGCAAATGCGATGTAAAACGTGCCGCGTTCATAGCGGCATTCAGTTGCCTCTCGGCGATCATCATGTCTTTGTTCCCGTCCGCCCAGTCACATATTCCTTTAATCAGGATCCAGTCAACTTTGCGGCGGTGTGCCGAAGCGTAGAGGCCCGCACCTTCCATTTCGCCGCCGACGGCTTCACCGCCCGCGAGGCGAACGAGCTCGTCCCGGAACCGAAGATTGTCAACCAGCTTGTCGCCCGACATCACCAGCCCGAAATGAACCGGGCAGTGATTCCAATCCAAGGCCGCGGCGCGGCAGCGGTCCAGGAGCCGCGGCGACGCGGTAGTGCGGTCTCCGCGCAAGACGATCTTTCTTCTCCCCGATTGGGTACCCACCCTTTGCAGGTCGTAGCTGGCAACCTGGCGCGAAATCAGCACGTCCCCTATCTGTTGGCTGTGCTCATCGATGCCGAAGGCGATGCCGACCATGACTACCGATGCCGGGCCCAGCGCCGATATGGCGTCGACGATGGTGAGGATCGAGCCCGACGGCCCTCCGCTCCCCATCTCGGTTTGTGTGAGGTAGACGCGTGCGCCAGAGATCGTTCCGAGGTCAAAGTAGGTTTTGTCTCCGATAAAATGAGGTCTAGCGACAGATCCGTGGTCAGCGGTCAGCGTGTCAATGACCGCGCGCGCTTCCACACGGGTAGCGGTGACAATAAGAACGTCGGCGCCATAGTCCAGCAACAGCTGCCTCCCCAGTTCGACGTCAGAAGTCAGGGCCGGGACGCGAGAGAGCCGCCCAATGGTTGCGAGCAAAGCCTGTTCCGCAGAATCCAGTCGCGCGAGAACAGCGTCGTTGCCGCGCCCTTCATTTGGAGAGTGCAGGTACCGTCGAGCGAACTCCCACACCTTGTGACGGATGGCGAAGGTGTTGGACGCACCCGCGCTGCCCTCGACGGAGCGGCACGCGATCCACACGAGCAGACGAACGAGGCTGACCATGCGGGCGTGCACACCGGAGCCTCTCAGTTCCAGCAGGAGTTGCCAATCATCGAGACGCTGCAACATCGGCGTCCGAAGCAGCGCGGTGAATCCGCTTGCCGACAATATGTTCTTGAGCAGCGGCACGTCGTACATCGGGAAGTTGGTTGCAAGTACCTGGTCGAAGTACCCGAGCCCATCGACACCGGTTGGGATGTCGCCGTCCGAGAACTTGAGATAGTGGCCGGCGTACTGCGCCGATATCTGCCTGCTGAGTATCGACTCGGCTTCGAAGGATTGAACTCCACTCTTTCTCATAAATGGTGCGAAGAAAGCAAAAGTGATTGCTTCGGAGTCCCTCCGCGTCAGCGCCTGCAACGCGTTCGTGCGAGCAATGCGTTCAGCTTCGCTCCCTTGAGACGCTTTTGACAGGGACCAGCCACCTAGCCTCTCCTGCAAATAGTCAGTTGTTCGCTCGGCCTTGTAGTCCGTGGGAAGGATCGACCTGACGGCATCGATTCCGTTGTGGAAATATAGCGGATACCTCGCCGCGTCATGTCGATACAACTGTATCCGAGACTCAAAGAACTCCTCGACCGTCGCGCTGTAGCTGATAGGTCGGATTGCGCCACCAGCAACGAGCATCGCGAGAATTCTTCGCGACGCATCGCTCAGTAGGGTATGCTCCCAAATTACCGAGATGCCGCAATAGAGGCCCGCGTCAGTTCCGAGGGTGAGCGCGGCCAGTGACCTCTCCAACGTGCTCGGCTGGAGCTCCGCCCCCGCGGCTTCCACGAGTTCGCGGTCGAGGAAATGAAGATATAGAGGTTGGTTCACTCCGGCGTTCCGCCTCGGTGTTTCGGACGCCGACTCGCCTCCACTCATCTGCGAGCCCTGTCGCTGCTCTCCAGCTGAGCCCGGATATCGCTGATGAATGTCGACCGGAGAAGCTGCCTCCACGGAAGGAACAGAGGGTCAGGCAGCGTTGAGAAGTCATACCACCCTTGTGAGTCGTATTTGTCCGGCTCGGTGATCGTTGGCTCGCCGGAACGATAGTCGCTAAGCATCCAGATTGTTACGTAGTGCTTTCCCTCAACATCGAACAGGTCGTTCGTGACGGCTCCGAATCGTATGTTCCTGATAAGAACGCCCGTCTCCTCCTGGACCTCTCTCTGCGCAGTTTCCTCGAACGATTCGCCGAATTCTGGGTGGCCGCCGGGCACTGACCACGTGCCGGCGCCGTGCGCCCCACGGCGCTTCCCCATGAGGAACGTGCCGTTCCAGAACACAAACACGCCGACCCCTACCGTGGGGGCCGCGGAGGACGCCTGTGCCATTACGCGATTCTCCGCTCAAGTTTGGAGTCTGCTGATGAGTCAGGGCCTACCTTCGCTGCGCTCGGCGTGGCCTGATCTGAAGAAGCCGATAACGGGTCGAAGATCGCCGTAGAGACAGCGCGCCCGCCACGCCGACAGCTCTTCCTCGAAGTTCGCGGGAATTCCGTTGAGCAAAAAGATGCGGCGGTCGGTCGCGAACGCCACCGCAGCCTCACCGAAAGCATTCGGTCCGATGTAGTCGGGCTGGCCCTCCCGGTGCGGGTTCACAATGAGGATGGCCCTCGTGGCCGGGTCGACGATCCAGGACATATGCAGCTTAGATGCCCGGTGTTTCCCGTCCCGCAGGACCGCTTCGGCCTGAGTTTCGAGCAGCGGATCGTCCCTGTGCGGAACCAGCGCAGTGATGCCCTGGCTCATCAGCTCACGGCCGATGACCTCCATCGTTGATATTGCTTTCATTGATCCACAGAGCACGATGCGACCGCGCCCATCCTTCTCTTGAAATCCGGCTGCCGCCGCGGTTTCGGCCGAAGTCTCAGTCATACGAGTAGTCTCCCGTTAGCAACCGTCGCTCAAGTGAGAGATAGGTCGAGTCCTCTGCCGCGAATGGCGATGAGGCGTTGCCGGTCAGAATTAGCTTCACCAGATCAATGGGTGCGACGATATGGGTGCCAGGTATTGCGACGGGCAGGTCGTCGGGGTGTTCACTGAAGTAGATCGGCCGAGCAGCCTGGAAGATGCGTCCGATTTCGTAACACGTGGTGCGACCCACATAGCCACCCGGGGCAACGACGTAAACCGCGTCGGCGCGCAAGATCCGATGCAACGCGATAGTCTGAACGGTCGAGTCGTCCCATTCAGGAGGATCACTGTGGAATCGCACGAAAGCGATTCCCTCCTCCTGGATCTCTGCCCCCTTGGGGGTAGTCACCTCGATCCCGGCCCTACGAAAGCTCGCTAGCGCCTCGCGCACAGCCGAGTAGTGCTGTTTGAAACTGCCGATGATCGCCACCTGCACGTCTGTCTCCTAAAACGACGTGGCGCCGCCCGAGTCAACGGGAGGCGAGCAGGAATCGGGCTATCTTTCGATTGGATCTTTCCTACAGGGCAACACGCTTTACCCGTTAGGGCTAGGAGCGTACTGGTGGCTCCTCTCAGTGAAGCTCACATGCCATGTCCGGGATCCGACAGTGTCTGTGCTGGCTCGCTCTCGCTGGAGAACTCGAAACGCCACGGCGCCTTCGCGTCACTCTGACACTAAGTGAGCACGCTACTCCGGAACGAGTCTTCATGTCAACCTGACGATTAGGTCTACACTCAAGTCATGATCGACGATGGCTGGGTTCCGGACCGGATGTGCGTGACAGTCGACCTGGTGATCTTCACGATCCTTGACGGTGCGCTGTCAGCACTCATCGTGGAACGAGGGATCCCGCCGTACGCCGGCACTTGGGCATTGCCCGGGGGCTTTGTGGGGCGGCATGAGCCACTTGAGGACGCCGCGCGTCGTGAGCTGCGCGAAGAGACCGGCCTCGGGGCAGAAGAACTCCACCTGGAGCAACTGGGCGCGTTCGGAGATCCCGAACGGGATCCGCGGGATCGGGTTGTGACGGTGGCCTATCTGGCACTTGCGCCCGACCTCCCGCTTCCCACTGCCGGAACCGATGCTCGGGCGGCGCGGTGGATGGCGATCGACTCGATAGTCTCCGGTCAGCTGGCGCTCGCGTTCGACCATCGGAAAATACTGCGACACGGGCTGGACCGAGCGCGTTCCAAGCTTGAATACACCTCTTTGGCGTCGGCCTTTTGCGGCAAGGAATTCACGATCACAGAGCTGCGAAACGTGTACGAGGTCGTGTGGAACACCAAACTCGATCCGCGGAACTTCCACCGGAAGATCACGCGAGCCCCGGGTTTCCTCGAGCCGACCGGTCGACGGACGACGCGCGACGGAGGTCGTCCGGCCGAGTTGTACCGCCGCGGCGACGCCTCCCTGCTGCATCCGCCCATGCTGATGCCAACCGGCAGCTAAGCGGCCGTCGTCGTGGGAGCCGGGTTCGTCGGCCTGGAGGCCGCGACCGCGCTCGCCGCGCGGGCCGGATGCTGCTGGAGGACCGATCCGACCTGGTCGGAGCTCGACCATCTCGGCCGGGTGCCGGTCGACCTGCACCTCCGCACCGCGGTACCCGAGGTCACCGCCGCGACGCCGATCCGCGTCCGGTGATCGTGGGCGAGATCGTCGCGGGCGACATCGTCGAGCCCGGCCCGCGCCGCTAGCTCACGGCATGGGTTCGTGTCCGGCGACGCCGGCGCGGCGGCGTTCGACCTCGAACACGCGGTGATGCGGGCCTGCCCGCACGCGACGCCGCTCGGCAAAGTGGCTGGCCACAACGCGCTGGCGGATCTGCTCGGCCGGCAGCTGCGCGACTTCACGCCCGGCCCATACGTCACCTGCCTGGACCTGGTAGGTGCCGGCGGTCCGCCGATGATGGCCACGGGCGCGGCGGGCGCGGCATCAAGCGGCGGATCAACCATGCCCTCGGCGCTGCTGGCCCGGGCCATCGAGGCGCTGTCCAGCACGCGGGATGGGGCCGATCGGCCTGCAGATGCGGCCATCCACCCGCCGGTCGCCGACGCTGCGCGCGTCTCCCGCGGACCGGGTCTACCCCGACTTGCTGTCCTGCCGCGGTGAACGCCCTGGAAACGCGCCGCGGGGGCGTGCGCCCCGAGCAGCGCACACCCCCGCGTCATGGCAAGACCGTCAGTCGCTGGCCTGCCAGCTATAGAAGGGCTTGGCGACCGAGTCCTGCGGACCGCGCCAGTTGTTCGGGTCGTACGGCGCGACGTACGGCTTCAGGTCGTCGATGATCTTGTTGAAGGCCGGCGCGTGGTGGTTGCCGCCCAGGCCCTCGGCGACCGCCGCGTCGCTGCGCTCCATCAGGTGCACGTAGACGTCGTCGATCGCGTAGAGCCAGCGCCCGCCGACGCCCATCTGGCTCGGCAGGGGCCCGGAGTCCGACTCGCGGAAGATGCGGGCCACCTCGGGCTCGGAACCCGGCTTGATCCGCTGGACGATCAGCAGCGGGTTCGCCCCCGACGACGCCGAGCGCTCCGGCGAGACCCAGCTGTAGAACTCCTTGGCCACCGAGTCCGACGGGTTCTGCCAGTTGCGCGGGTACGGCGTCACGTACGGCGCGATCTTCTCCGCTATCTCCTTGAACGCCGGCAGCCCCCGGTTGTTGCCGGTCACCGCGGGGTCCTGGGCGCGCTCGACGACGTGGATGTAGAGGTCCTGCAGCGACAGCAGGATGCGGCCGGTCACGCCGACGTCCTGCGGTCGGGTCACCTTGTCGTAGTGGCCGAACACGTCGGCGACCTTCTGCTCACTGCCCGGGACGATGCGGCAGACGATTACGTTGCGGAATACCACGGCTGCTCCTCACAAACGGGTTGGACTCGGGTGTCGGTCAGGCGGTGAAACGGACGGGAAGCTCGATCAGGCCGCGGAACGGCGAGGCCGCCGGCAGCCGGCGCAGCTCCTCGGGCGGCACGGCGAGCGCGAGCCCGGGCAGCCGGCGCAGCAGTTCGCCGATGCCGATCTGCGCCTCCATCCGGGCCAGCGAGACGCCGAGGCAGTAGTGCACGCCGTGCCCGAAGCCGAGGTGCGGCCCGCGTTCCCGGCACAGGTCCAGCCGGTCCGCGTCCTCGAACTGGGCCGGGTCGTGGTTCGCCGAGTTGATGACCACCCCGACGATCGAGCCCTCCGGGATGCGCACGCCCTGGTACTCGACCTCCTCGGTGGCGATCCGTGGGCTGGCCACCGGCAGCGGACCGTCGAAGCGGAGCAACTCCTCGATCGCCTGCGGCAACAGGTCCGGCGTCGCGCGGAGCAGGTCGAGCTGTGCGGGGTTGGTCAGCAGCGCCACCGTCGCGTTGCCGATGAAGTCGGCGGTGGTCTGGTGACCGGCGAACAGCAGCAGGAACGTGGTGCTGACCAGCTCCCGCTCGGAGAGCACGCCCTCCTCGTCGCAGGCGGCGACCAGCATGCTGACCATGTCGTCGCCCGGCCGGATGCGCTTGGCCGCCACCAGCTCGGTCAGGTAGCCGTGCAGCCAGGCCTGCGCCTCCTGCACGCGGGCCTTCTCCTCGGCCGGCGGCCGGCCCGAGGACCCGGACTCGCGGATCACCTGGGTCCACTCGAGCACGGTCTGCCGGTCCTTGTCCGGGATGCCGAGCAGCTCGCCGATCACCATCATCGGCAGCGGGATCGCGAAGTCCCGCATCAGGTCGGCGTGGCCGTCGGGCACGATCCTGTCGAGCAGCCCGGCGACGATCTCGGCGATCCTCGGCCGGAGTGCCTCCAGCCGCCGCGGCGCGAACGCGCGCGAGGTGATCTGCCGAAGCCGGCTGTGCTCCGGCGGGTCCGAGTTGAGCATGTTCTTGTTCAGGCCCTCGGAGTTGGGCCCGAAGATGCGCAGGAAATGCTGCCCCGGACCGTAGAGGTCCTTGGACAGCCGCGGGTCCATCAACGCGGCCTTCGCGTCGTCGTATCGCGTGATCAGGTACGAGTCGAACCGCGGCGACGTGACCGGACACACTGGACTGTCGACGCGCAGCTTGGCGAAGGCGGGATAAGGGTCGACGGCGAACTCGTCGGTGTAGAGCTCTGCCGCGGGTACGGCATTCTCGGTCATTCGCGCCTCCTCCGGCTCGCGGCACAGCGCTGCACAGCTGGCCGCTTCAAACCGGAGATTAGACCCGCTTAGTTGGGTTTTCGGAAGTTTCATGTCTTTATGCCCGTTTGACCGAACCGGCGGCGTCTTGACGGGCCGCACGAGCGCGCTTAGATTGCTCACTAAATTTAGTCTCGAACAAAGTGGCTCGGTTCAAAGGGGGCAGAGAATGGTGCTCAGCGGGCTCTCACCCCGCGGTGACCTCGTCCGTGCCGCCGTGCTCGGGCTGCTCGGCACGCGCGGCGCGTCGTCCCGCGCCGACATCGCGCGGATGCTGCGGGTCAGCCCCGCCACCGTCACGCAGACCACCAAGGAGCTGCTCCAGCGCGAGCTGATCACCGAGCTGCGGTCGGTGCCGAGCACCGGCGGCCGCCCGGCGATCCTGCTCGGCCTGGTCCGCGCGGCGGGCGGCGCGATCGGCGCCAAGGTGACCGCCGACCACGTCGCAATCGTCTCCGTCGACCTCGACGGCACGGTCCGCACCTCGCGGTCGGTGCCCTTCGACCCGTCCGCGCCGGCCGCGCTCGAGGCACTATCCGGCATCCTCCGCGACGCCGTCGCCGCACACGACGGGCACCTGCTCGGCGTCGGCGTCGGGCTGCCCGGCGCGGTCGACGCGCAGGCCTCCGGCCTCGTCGACGCACCGACCCTGGGTTGGGGCCGGCTCCCCGTCGGCCGGCGCCTGCGGGACGCGCTGGGCGTGCCGGTGCTCGTCGACAACGACGTCAACACCCTGGCGGCGGCCCAGATCGTCTACGGCAACGGGCGCGAGCACCCGTCGTTCATGGTGGTCACGATCGGCCTCGGCGTCGGCTGCGCGATCGTCCAGCAGGGCTCGGTCAGCCGCGGCGCACACGGCGGCGCGGGCGAGATCGGGCACATACCCGTCTCCGCCGACGGGCCGCCGTGCGGTTGCGGCAACACCGGCTGCCTGGAGGCCTACGTCGGCGAAGCCGGGCTGGTGGCCACCGCCGCCCGGACCGGGGCGATCGGCCAGCGCGGCACCATCGACACGCTGTCGCGGGCCGCCCGCGCCGGCAAGCCGGCCGCGCTGGAGGTCTACCGCGACGCCGGCCGGCTGCTCGGCCGGACCCTCGCCGGCGTGGTGCACACCGTCGACCCCGGGCTGGTCGTGCTGATGGGCGAGGGCGTCCGGGACTGGGAGTTCTGGGAGACCGGCTTCGAGGAGTCGTTCCGGCAGCGGCTCATGCCCGCCCGCCGCGGCATCCGCTGCCTGGTCGAGTCCTGGACCGAGGACCAGTGGGCGGTCGGTGCCGCGTCCCTCGTGCTCGCGTCGCCGTTCGACGCCGCGGCCACCGGCGCGCAGGGCGAGCTGGTCCGGGCCCGGCTGCAGACCGCACCGGAGGTGGACCGATGAAGAGGCGCAACGCGGGCTGGGTGCTGTTCTTCCTCGCGCCGAGCGCGATCCCACTGCTGCTGTTCACCGCCGTGCCCATGGTGTCGTCGGCCTGGGTCAGCCTGCACCGCTGGAACCTGATCTCGCCGATGGAGTGGGTCGGCCTCGACAACTACACCCACCTGCTGAGCGACCCCGCGACCCGGGACGTCTTCCTGCACACGCTGATCTACTGCGCGGGCTACCTGCCGCTCGTGTTCGCCGGCGGGCTCGGGCTCGCGCTGCTGCTCAACCAGCGGCTGCCCGCGCGGGCGTTCTTCCGGGCCGCGTACTTCCTGCCGGTCGTGACGAGCTGGGTGGTCGTCGCCCTGGTCTGGAAGTGGCTGCTCAACCCGACCAGCGGCCTGGTCAACTCGTTGCTCGGCGCGCTCGGCGCACCACAGCCCGGGTGGTGGACCGACCCCACCTGGGCGCTGCCGGCGGTCATCCTCGCCTCGGCGTGGAAGGACCTCGGCTTCGTCATGGTGATCATGCTGGCCGGGCTGCAGGCGATCGCGCAGGACATCCTGGAGGCCGCCCGCACCGACGGCGCCGGCGCGTGGCAGCGGTTCTGGCGGGTCACGCTGCCGCTGCTGTCACCGTCGACGTTCTTCGTCGTCGTGATCTCGCTGATCAACGGCTTCCAGGTCTTCGACCAGGTCTACGTGATGACCGCCGGCGGGCCGTCGGGAGCCAGCCAGGTCGTCGTCGGCCAGATCTACGACCTCACCTTCCGGTACGGGCGAGCCGGCGAGGCGAGCGCACTGTCCTGGATCCTCTTCGCCGTCATCCTCGTCATCACCGCGCTGCAGGTGCGCGGCCAACGCCGGTGGGTGCACTATGCCTGACAAGCGCCGCCTCGGGCCGGTCCTGCGCTTCGCCGCCGTCGCGCTGGGCGCGGTCGTGATGCTCGTGCCGTTCCTCTGGACGGTGGTCACCTCGATCACCCCGAACGGCAGCCTGGCCGGCGGGCCGACGCTGGTCGTCAAGGACCCCACGCTGGCCGCGTACCGCGAGCTGCTCGACGCCCTGCCGATGTGGCGCATCGCGCTCAACTCGTTCTGGATCGCCGCCGCCTCCACCCTGTTCCAGCTCGTCACCGGCTCGATGGCCGCGTACGGCTTCGCCCGGCTCGCCTTCCGCGGCAAGAACCTCGTCTTCGGCCTCTACCTCGCCACCCTGATGGTGCCGATGCAGGTGTTGGTCGTGCCGCTGTTCATCGAGATGAAGACGCTCAACCTGCAGGACACCTACATGTCGCTGCTGGCGCCGTCCATCGCCTCCGCGTTCGGCGTCTTCCTGCTCCGCCAGGCGGTCGAGTCGCTGCCTCGCGACCTCGACGAGGCGGCCACCATCGACGGCGCGGGCCACCTGCGCATCTTCACCACGATCGTGCTGCCGCTGATCCGCCCGGCCCTGGCCACCGTCGCGGTCTTCGCGTTCATGGGCAGCTGGAACTCGTTCCTCTGGCCGCTGGTCGTGATCCGGTCGCCCGAGTTCATGACCCTGCCGCTGGGCCTGTCCACCCTGCAGGGCCAGTTCACCACCGACTGGGACGTGGTGATGGCCGGCTCGGTCTTCTCCATCGTCCCGATCGCCGTCGTCTACCTGCTCGCACAGCGCCACATCATCGCCGGGATCGCACACACCGGCATCAAGTAGCACGCCCCCACCCCTCTGAAAGGAACGACATGAGGAGTTTCGTCAGACGCGGCGCCGCGCCTCTGGTCGCCGGACTGGTGCTGGCGCTCGCCGCCTGCTCGCAGGGATCCGCGACCCGCACCGAAGAACCCGCCGCCGGCAAGTCCACCGTCCGCTACATGAACTTCTCCGCCAACGACGGCCACGAGAAGGACCTGGACGCGATCAAGGCCGCGTTCGAGAAGGCCAACCCCGACATCACGGTCCAGATCGAGACGCTGCCGTACGCCGACTACTTCACCAAGCTGCAGACGGCGGTCGCCGGTGGCACCGCGGGCGACGCGTTCGAGCTCAACTACGAGAACTTCGTGACCTACACCGCCAACGGCTCGCTCGCCGAACTGCCCGGCGTGGACGCGGCGCCCTACAAGCCGTCGCTGCTGGACGCGTTCAAGGCCGACGGCAAGCAGTACGGCCTGCCGGCGTCGTTCTCCAACGTCGTGCTCTTCTACAACAAGGACCACTTCACGGCGGCCGGTGTCGCCGCGCCGACCGCGAGCTGGACCTGGGCCGACGAGCAGGCCGCCGCGGCGAAGCTGACCGACAAGGCCAAGGGCGTCTGGGGCGACTACCAGCCCATCTCGTTCTTCGAGTTCTACAAGACGCTCGCCCAGTCCGGCGGGGAGTTCCTCGCGCCCGACAAGAAGTCGGCGACGTTCAACTCCGACGCCGGCCGCAAGGCCGCACAGTTCCTCGTGTCCAAGGCCGGCAGGACCATGCCGACCGAGGCGCAGGGCGCCGGCACGCCCGACTTCGACTCCAAGCTGTTCAAGGACGGCAAGCTGGCGATGTGGCACAGCGGCATCTGGATGTTCTCCGGCCTCGCCGACGCCACGTTCGACTGGGACGTCGTGGTCGAGCCCGGTGACACCACCAAGGCGTCGGCGATGTTCACCAACGGCGCGGTGGTCTCGGCGGCGAGCAAGAACAAGGAAGCCGCGCAGAAGTGGGTCACGTTCCTCACCTCGTCCGACGAGATGGTGCAGACCCGCCTTTCGACCAGCTGGGAGCTGCCGCCCGTGGCCGACACCGGCAAGGTGTCGAGCTACCTGACCGCCGGCAAGCCCGCCAACCGGCAGGCGGTGTTCGACTCGCTCGACGCCACCGTGCTCCCGCCGGTGATCGAGCGGCAGCAGGAGATGCAGGACGCCGTCACCAAGGAGCTGTCGGCCGCCGCGGCCGGCCGCAAGGACGTACCCACCGCGCTCGCCGACGCCCAGAAGGCCGTCGACGCGCTCCTCAAGTAAGGGACCACATTGACCACCGTCGCGCAGTACCAGGCGCTGGCCGCCCGCAGCCACGCCGTGATCACCACGCACCAGCACGCGGGCGGCGCCTATCCGGCCTCGCCGACGTTCTCGGCGTACCGGGGCTATGCCTGGCTGCGCGACGGTGGCTTCACCGCCGAAGGTGTCTCCCGGTTCGGGGACGTCGGCTCGGCGGACCGGTTCCACGACTGGGTCAGCCGCGTGCTGGCCGACCGCCGGGGCCAGGTCGACGACCTGCGGTCGGCGGGCCCGGACGTCCCGGTCGAGCGGATGTTGCCGACCCGCTTCACGTTCGACGGCCAGAACGGCTCGGACCCGTGGTGGGACTTCCAGACCGACGGGTACGGGATCTGGCTCTGGTCTCTGGTGACCCACGCACGGCGGCACGGGCTGGACCTGGACCGGTGGCGGCCCGGCATCGAGGTGGCCGTCGACTACCTCACCGCGTTCTGGGGCCTGCCCTGCTACGACTGGTGGGAGGAGCACGTCGAGCAGCGGCACGTGTCCACGCTCGGCGCGATCCACGGCGGGCTGCGGGCGGTCGGGCCGTTCCTGTCCGGCGACCGGGCGGCAGCCGCCGCTGACGCCGCCGACGCCGCGCGCCGGCTGACCCTGACGGAGGGCGTCCGTGACGGGCACCTGGTGAAGTGGCTCGGCTCGACCGCCGTCGACGGCTCGCTGCCCGCCTGCGTGGTGCCGTTCGGGCTGGTCGCACCCGGCGACCCGGTGGCGACCGCGACGCTGGCGAAGGTGGCGGCGGACCTCGACGTCGACGGCGGCGTGCACCGGTTCACCGCCGACGTGTTCTACGGCGGCGGCCAGTGGCTGCTGCTCTCGGCGCTGCTCGGCTGGAACCTGGCCCGCACCGGCGACCGGGCCGGCGCGTGGCGCCACCTCGCCTGGATCGCCGACCACGCCACCTCCGACGGCGAGCTGCCCGAGCAGGTGCCGGACCACCTGCTGCACCCCGGCAGCCGGCCGGAGTGGCTGGACCGCTGGGGCCCGGTGGCCACGCCGCTGCTGTGGTCGCACGGCATGTATCTCATCCTCGCCGACGAGCTGGGAGTCCTGGCATGATCAGGCACCGTCCACACGGGATCGAGCACCCGTACGCCACCTCGCTGGACCAGCGGGTGCCGGTGCTGCCCGAGGTCGGGCAGCGGGTGCTGCTCGGCGTGTGGGCCGACCCCGCGGTCACCGCCGTCACCGGCGAATGGCGGGAGCCGGACGGCGCGGTGCGGCACCTGACGCTCGCTCCCCGGACCGCCGATGCGGCCGACACCGCCGCGTTGGCCGGCGGCGAAGGGCATCTCGCCGGCGCGCAGGCCACCGCGTTGGGCGGCGAGGGCGGCTGGGCGGTCGAGTCGCCGCCGCTGAGGTCCCCTGCGGACTACCGCTTCACCGCGACCACCGGCGACGGGCGCGAGCAGACCACCGACTGGTTCCGGGTCGCTCCGGCCGCCTGGACCGCCACGGCCCCGGGCGCGACGTTCACCGGCGGTGGCGGCCGCGTCGTCGACGGCTCCGTCGAGTGGCTGGTCAGCGCCGACGGCGTGCACCGCGCGCGGTTCGCGCTCGCGCTGCGCCCCGGCGACCACGTCGTCGGGTTCGGCGAACGGTTCGACCACCTCGATCAGGCCGGGCGGCGGCTCGATGCCGTGGTCTTCGAGCAGTACAAGGCGCAGGGCGCGCACGGCCGCACGTACCTGCCGATGCCGTTCGCCCATGTGATCGGCACGGACGGCGGCTCCTGGGGCTTCCACGTGCGGACCAGCCGGCGCACCTGGTACGACGTCGGCGCGGACCGGCTCGTCGTCGAGGTGGCCCTCGGCGGCACCGCGAGCGAGCAGGTCGACCTCGGCGTCTACACCGGCACGCCGACCCAGGTGCTGGGCGCCTTCCTCGACGAGGCGGGGCGGGCCGAGGAGCTGCCCTCGTGGGTCTTCCGCCTCTGGGCGTCGGGGAACGAGTGGAACACGCAGCGGATCGTGCTCGACCGGATGGACCGGCACCGCGACCTCGACATCCCGGTCGGCGCCGTCGTCATCGAGGCGTGGAGCGACGAGGAAGGCATCATGATCCCCCGGGATGCCGCCTACGCACCGCGCACCGACGGGTCGCCGTTCGCCGACGCCGACTTCACCTACCCGGCGGACGGGGCGTGGCCCGACCCCGCGGGGATGGTGGCCGAGCTGCACGACCGCGGCATCAAGGTGCTGCTGTGGCAGATCCCGCTGCTCAAGACCGCGGAGTCCGAGCCGGGACTGCACGCACAGGTGCTCGCCGAAGGCGCCGCCCTGGTCGCCGGCGGCCACGCGGTGCGGGAGGCGGACGGTTCGCCGTACCTCAATCGCGGTTGGTGGTTCCCGAAGTCGCTGATGCCGGACCTGTCGACGGCGGCGACCCGCGCGTGGTGGACCGCGAAGCGCGAATATCTCGTGCGCGACTGGGACGTCGACGGGTTCAAGACCGACGGCGGTGAGCACGCCTGGGGACATGACCTGCGGTACGGCGACGGCAGCCGGGGCGACGAGGGCAACAACCGCTACCCGGTGCACTACGCCCGCGCGTTCGGCGACCTGCTCCGCGCGCACGGCAAGGCGCCGGTCACGTTCTCCCGCAGCGGGTTCACGGGTTCGCAGGCGCACGGCGTGTTCTGGGCCGGCGACGAGGACTCGACGTGGGAGGCCTTCCGCAACTCGGTCACGGCGGGTCTGACGGCGGCCGCCTGCGGCATCGTCTACTGGGGCTGGGACCTGGCCGGTTTCTCCGGGCCGGTGCCGGACCCGGAGCTCTACCTGCGCGCCGCCACGGCGGCCGCGTTCATGCCGATCATGCAGTACCACTCGGAGTTCAACCACCACCAGCGTCCGCTGCGGGACCGCACGCCCTGGCACGTCGCGGAGACCTCCGGCGACGACCGCGTCGTGCCGGTGTTCCGGCGGTACGCCCACCTCCGCGAGCGGCTGGTCGGCTACCTGGCGCGGGAGGCCGCCACGACGATCGCCACCGACCGGCCGCTGATGCGCCCGCTGTTCTTCGACGCTCCCGCCGACCCGCGCGTGTGGACCGTGCCGCGGCAGTGGCTGCTCGGCGCCGACCTGCTGGTCAACCCGGTCACCTCGCCGGGCGCGACGCGGTGGACGACCTATCTGCCGGCCGGCGACTGGGTCGACGCGTGGACCGGCGAGCCGTGCGCAGGCGGCGTCGACCACGTGCGGGACACGCCGATCGACCTGATCCCGGTCTATTGCCGAGCGTCGGCGTGGCCGGGGTTCGCGGGCGTGTTCTGAACGTGCGGTAGATCACCCGTCGAGACACGGTGCGGGTCCGGCTATTACAGTGCCCTTCGCGGTTAGGGCAGGCTTAGCTAAGGACTCGGGTGCGTCGACGTTTGGTTCTGCTGGCCGGTGCGGCGCTGCTCGTCCTGGCCGTGCTGGCCAGCCTCGCGGTGGGCAGCAACCCGCTGACCCCGGCGCAGGTGTGGCACGCGCTGCTCGCCGACGACGGCGGCACGGCGGCCAGCATCGTCTGGGACCTGCGGGTGCCGCGCACGCTGCTCGGCCTCGTCGTCGGCGCCGCGCTCGCCGCGGCCGGCGTGCTGCTGCAGGCGCTGACCCGCAACCCGCTCGCCGAACCGCGGATCCTCGGCATCAGCGCCGGCGCCTCGCTCGGCGTCGTCGTGGCCATCACGCTGTTCGGCATCGGCTCGCTGGCCGGGTACGTCTGGTTCGGCATCCTCGGCGCCCTCGGCGCGGGCCTGCTGGTCTTCGGCGTCGCCGCCCGCGCCAGGGACGGTGCGTCACCGGTCACGCTCGCCCTCGTCGGCGCGGCGCTGGACGCCAGCCTCGGCGCGGTCACCGCCGGCCTGCTCAGCGCCGACACCCGCACGTTCGAGGAGTTCCGGTTCTGGGTGGTCGGCGGGCTGACCGGCCGGGACTCCGCGGTGGCCGTCCAGGTGCTGCCGTTCCTGCTGGTCGGCCTGGTGCTGGCGGCCGTCGTGGCGCGCGGCCTGGACTCGCTCGCGCTCGGCGACGACGTGGCCCGCGGCCTGGGCACCCGGGTCGGGCTGACCCGGATCGGCGGCGGCGCGGCCGCGGTGCTGCTCACCGGCGCGGGCGTCGCGGCGGCCGGGCCGATCGCGTTCGTCGGCCTCGCGGTGCCGCACGTGGCCCGCTACCTCGTCGGCACCGACCAGCGCTGGGTGCTCGCCGTGTCGGTGCTGCTGGGTCCGGCGCTGCTGCTGGCCGCCGACACGATCGGCCGGGTGGTCGCGCTGCCGGGCGAGGTGTCGGCCGGCATCATCACGGCCCTGATCGGCGCACCCCTGCTGGCCATCCTCGTCAACCGCGCGAAGGTGGTGTCCGCATGACGACGCTGGTGCGGGCCGGGCGGGTCTCGTTCCTGGTGCGGCGCCGCGCGGTGACGGTCTCGCTCGTGCTGCTGGCGCTGCTGGCCGTCGCGCTGCTGTTCGCACTCTGCCTGGGCAAGCCCTACGTGGCACCGGGCGACGTGCTGCGGTCGCTGTCCGGCGCCGGGACGCCGTACGACGTGGTCGTGCAACGGCTGCGGCTCCCCCGCGCCGTGCTCGCGGTCGCGGTCGGCGTGCTGTTCGGCGTGGCCGGCGCGCTCATCCAGAGCGTCGCCCGCAACTCGCTGGCCAGCCCCGACATCATCGGCATCACCCAGGGCGCCGGTCTCGCCGCGACGATCGCCCTGACCAGCGGCGCGGCCGCCGCGGTGATCGCACCGTCGGCGCTGGCCGGCGGCCTGCTCGCCGCCGCCGCGGTGCTCGCGCTGGGGGCACGCCACGGCCTGGCCGCGAAACGGTTCGTGCTCGCGGGCGTCGCGGTGGCGATCGCGCTGCGGGCGCTGACCGAAATCGTCATGCTCACCGCGGAGCCCATCGACGGCCAGCGGGCGCACATCTGGCTCGTCGGGACGCTGGCCGGCCGGGGTTGGACGGAGACGGGCTGGCTCACCGCGACCCTCGTGGTGCTGCTGCCGGTGCTGTTCTGGGCCGGCTGGGCGCTGCGCACCAGCGCGTTCGACGACGACACCGCGCGGGGGCTCGGCACCCGGCCGGTGGCCCGGCGGGTCGGGCTGGCCGCCGCCGGCGTGCTGCTGGCCGCGATGGTCACCGCCCAGGTCGGCGCCGTCGACTTCGTGGCGCTGGTCGCGCCGCAGGTGGCCCGGCGGCTGGTCCGGGCCGAGCGCCCGCCGCTGGTCGCCGCCGCCCTCACCGGCGCGCTGCTCGTCGTGCTCGCCGACCTGGTCGGCCGGCTGCTGTTCGCACCGACCCAACTGCCGGCCGGCGTGGTCACGGCCGCGATCGGCGGCCCGTACCTGCTGTTCCTGCTCGTCCGGAGGAAGCCTTGAAGCTGACCGCCCAGGACCTCGCCGCCGGTTACCAGGACCGTGCGGTCTTCACCGGGCTCGACGTGGAGTTGCCGGACGGTGCGTTCACGGTCATCGTCGGGCCGAACGCCTGTGGCAAGTCCACGCTGCTGCGCGCGCTCGCCCGGCTGTTGCCGGCCCGGTCGGGCACAGTCCTGTTGGACGGCACCGACCTCACCACGCTGCCGACCCGCGAGGTTGCCCGGCGGCTCGGTGTGCTGCCACAGAGCCCGCTCGTGCCCGAGGGCGTCACCGTGGAGGACCTGGTCGGCCGCGGTCGCCAGCCGCACCAGCGCTGGTGGCAGCAGTGGTCGGCCGAGGACACCGCCGCGGTGCGCGAGGCGATGGGGCAGGCCGGCGTCGCGGAGCTGGCGGACCGGCCCGTCGACCAGCTCTCCGGCGGCCAGCGGCAGCGGGTCTGGATCGCCATGGCGCTCGCGCAGCGGACCGGCACCCTGCTGCTCGACGAGCCGACCACCTTCCTGGACCTGGCGCACCAGGTCGAGGTGCTCAACCTGCTGAGCCGGATGCGCGACGGCGGCCGCACGGTCGTCGCCGTCCTGCACGACCTCAACCAGGCCGCCCGCTACGCCGACCACCTCGTCGCGATGCGCGACGGCACCGTGGTCGCCGCCGGGCCACCCCGCGAGGTGGTCACCGCCGACCTGGTCCGCGACGTCTTCGGGCTCGACTGCGTGGTCGTGCCCTGTCCCGTGAGCGACGCACCGCTCGTCCTGCACACCTGATCGAAGGATTGCTTCATGTCCCGTAGAACCGCGACCCTGCTCGCCGGCCTCGCCCTCGCTGCGGCGGCGCTGACCGCCTGCTCCAGCGACCCCGTGGCGCCGGCCGCCGACGACAGCGGAACGCAGCAGATCACCCACGCGATGGGCACGACGACGATCCCGCTGCACCCGAAGAAGGTCGTCGTCCTCGACACGGACAAGATCGACACAGCGGTCAGCCTGGGCGTCACGCCGATCGGCGCCGTCCAGCTCCCGGAGGCGGACAAGCCGCCGGCGTACCTCGGCGACCTGTCCGCGATGAAGGACGTCGGCGAGATCTCCGAGCCGGACCTGGAGGCGATCGCCGCCCTGCAGCCGGACCTGATCCTGGGCAGCAAGTTCCGCCAGGAGAAGTTCTACGACGAGCTGTCGGCCATCGCGCCGACCGTGTTCACCGACCGGGTCGGCATCACCTGGAAGGAGAACTTCCTCCTCGACGGCAAGGCGCTCGGCCAGGAGCAGAAGGCCAAGGACCTGCTCGCCGGCTACGAGACGCGGGCCGAGGAACTGGGCGCGAAGATCCCGAACGCCGCGATGCTGAAGGTGTCGATCGTGCGGTTCATGCCCGCCGAGATCCGGGTGTACGGCCCGGAGGGCTTCTCCGGCATCGTCGTCGGCGACGTCGGCCTGGGCCGCCCCGACCGGCAGCTGCTGGCGAACAAGGACGACAAGCGGTTCGACAAGGTCAGCCCTGAGCGCATCGCCGACCTGGACGGCGACGTCATGTTCGTGACCGCACAGGGTCCGACCGCACAGGGCCAGCAGAAGAAGGTCACCGACGGGCAGCTCTGGAAGGACCTGGGCGCGGTCAAGGCCGGCAAGGCCTGGGACGTAGACCCCGAGACCTGGATGACCGGCATCGGCGTCACCGCCGCCAACAAGATCCTGGACGACCTGCAAACCCACCTGGCTGCCTGAGCCGAAGGAACGGTCCGTTGTTAACGCGCTGCCGGCGCCGCTCGCGGCCAGCGTTGACAACGGACCGTTCCTATGCGGAAACCGTTGGGAACGGACCGTTCCTTTCGGTTCAGCGGCGGCCGCCGAACTCCCACTCGTGGACCTCGACGGCGGCGTAGCGGTCCGTGGTGAGGATCGCGCGGGCCGCGTCGGCGTCGGGTGCCCGGAGCAGGGCCGCGGTGCCGAGCCAGGCGGTGCCGTCGTCGGAGAGCAGCGGCCCGTACGCGATGAGATCCTCGCCGGGTGGCGGCGTGAGGTCGGCGGGCTCGCCGGCGCCGAGGCCCAGCACCAGGTAGCGGTTGCCGCCCTCGCGCCCGCCGGGGAACTGCCACATCGTGCGGCCCAGGGTGTTGCGCCACCGGCGGATCAGCACATCGCGGTAGGCGCCCGCCTGGTAGTTGGGTTCGTCGAAGGCGAACGCCCGAGCGGCGGCCGGATCGGGCAGGTCGACGATGTGCACGCTGCCGGTGAGCAGGTCGCCGTCGAAGGTCGGCCCGCGGGCGATCAGCTCCCGCTCGTAGCCGTCCATATAGGACCAGTGCGCTTCGGTCAGCGCTTCGCGCAACGGCAGCGAGCCAGGCCGGTCACGGTGGTAACACAGGAACTCCACGGCCACGACCCTATCGAGCGGCGGCGCGGGTGCGTTGGGTCAGCACCACGCAGGCCAGCACGACCAGGGCCGCCAGCAGCGCGGCCGGAGTGACGGTCTCCGACAGCAGCAGGGCCGACCAGAGCAGCGTGAGGACCGGCTGGGCGAGCTGGATCTGGCCGACCCGCGCGATGCCGCCCCGGGCCAGGCCCGCGTACCAGGCGAAGAAGCCCAGGAACATCGAGACCACGGTCAGGTAGGCGAAGGACAGCCAGGCGTGGCCGCCCGCGCGCGGCGGGTCCGCGACGGCGGCGGCCAGCGTGACCGCCACGGTGACCGGCAGCGACAGCAGCAGGGCCCAGCAGATCGTCCGCGCGCCGCCCAGCTCGCGGGCGAGCACGCCGCCCTCGGCGTAGCCGAGCCCGCAGAGCACGATCGCGAGCAGCAGGTAGAGGTCCGCCCAGGAGAGCCCGCCGCGGACGGCGCCGCTGGCGCCGATGAAGGTGAGCACGGCCAGCAGGCCGGCGCCGGCCGCGGCCCAGAACCGCGGCGACGGGCGCTCCCCCGCCCGGAGCACCGCGAAAACGGCCGTCATCGCGGGCAGCAGGCAGACGACCACGGCCCCGTGCGCGGCGGTCTGGCTGGTCAGGGCCAGCGAGGTGAACAGCGGGAAGCCGACGACCACGCCGAGGGCGACCACCGACAGCCGCCGCCACTGGTGTGCGGTCGGTCGCGGTGCGCGGGTGGCCCGCAGGTAGGCCCAAGCGAGCAGCCCCGCGCCGACGGCCCGGCCGAACGCGACGAACCACGGGTCCAGCTCGTGCACCGCGACCCGCGTGGCCGGCAGCGACATGCTGAACGCCAGCACGCCCAGCGCGCCGAGGACGAAGCCGGCCGCGTCCACCGTTACCGGCCGGGTCGCAGTAGCGCTACTCTGTTGACTCATGAATGACGGTAACGCAGCCGGCCGCGTTATCCAAGATCTCCGCAACCTGGTGGCCGCGGCGGAGCCCGGGACCCGGCTGCCGTCGGTGCGCGAGCTGACCGCCCGGCACCAGGCCTCCCCCGTCACCGTCGCCGAGGCGGTGCGGCAGCTCGTGGCCCAGGGCGCGATCGAGACCCGGCCCGGCAAGGGCACCTTCGTGGCCGCGGCCGGCCGCTCGCCGGGCCACGCGCCCGACCTGTCGTGGCAGACCGTCGCGCTCGGCCCGCGCCGGCCGGGCGAGGCGGAGATGCAGGCGCTGCTCGCCCTGACACCGGCGGGCGCGATCCCGCTCTCCGGCGGCTACCTGGACCCGGACCTGCAGCCCGTCGCCGCCCTCGGCAGCGCGCTGGCCCGCGCGGCCCGGCAGCCGTCGGCCTGGCAGCGCGGCCCGGCCGAGGGCCACCCGGACTTGCGCGCCTGGTTCGCCCGCGAGGCCGGCACGGGCCTGCGCGCCGACGACCTGGTGATCTGCCCCGGTGGGCAGGCGGCCCTGGCGACGGCGCTGCGCGCGCTGAGCACGCCCGGCGACGCGGTGCTCGTCGAGTCGCCGTCCTACCTGGGCGCCCTGGCCGCGGCGCACGCCGCCGGCCTGCGGGTGGTGCCTGTGCCCGTCGACGGTGACGGCGTGCGGCCCGACCAGCTCGCCGCCGCGTTCGCCCGCACCGGCGCGCGGCTCTTCTACTGCCAGCCGCTCTACGCCAACCCGCACGGCGCCACGCTGGCCGCGGACCGGCGCCCCGCGGTCGCCGACGCCGTGCGCGACGCCGGCGCGTTCCTGATCGAGGACGACTTCGCCCGCGATCTCACCGTCGACGGCACTCCCTCGCCGCCGCTGGCCGCCGACGATCCCGACGGGCACGTCGTCTACGTGCGCTCGCTGACCAAGTCCGCGGCGCCCGGGCTGCGGGTCGCGGCGATCGGTGCCCGCGGCCCGGCCGGTGCCCGGCTGCGCGCCGCCCGGCTGCTCGACGACTTCTTCGTCGCTGGCCCGCTCCAGCACGCCACGCTCGATTTCGTCAGCTCACCGGCGTGGGCCCGGCACCGCCGCGCCCTGCGCACGGCGCTGCGCGAGCGCCGCGACGCCCTGCTGACCGCGCTGCGCCGCCACCTGCCGGAGCTCGACGTGCCGGTCCCCCGCGGCGGCCTGCACCTGTGGGCCCGCCTCCCGGACGGCACCGACGACGTCACGCTGGCCGCGGCGGCCGCCGCCGAAGGCGTCATCGTGTTCCCGGGCCGTCCCTGGTACACCGCCGAGCTGCCCGAGCCGCACCTGCGCCTGACCTATGCCGCCGCACCACCGGACCTGATGGACGAGGCGGTCCGCCGCCTCGGCCGGGCGCTACGCGGGCGATAGACCGTCCAGGGCGTACGCGACCGAGGCGGCCATGGTTTCCCCTGCTCCGTCGGCGCGCTCCCGTGCGTACTCCGGTGCGTCGAGGTCGATCGGGGCGGCGCCGTGCGGCCACGGTGGCACGTACGCCTGCATCCACGCGGTGCCCGCGAAGGCGCGCAGCTTGCGCGCGGCCGCGGTCAGCCGCACCGCCCGGCCCGGGTCGCCGGCACGCACGGCGAGGTCCGCGAGCGCCTCCAGGTAGGTCGCGCTGCCGGCCTGGTCGCTGGCGGCGGCCGAGAGGCGCAGCCCCGAGGCGAGGTAGCCGGCCGCGCCCGGCTCGTCGCCGGCGGCGACCGCGGTGACGGCGAGGCTGTAGAGCGCCACCACCTCGCCGAGGTGGTCCTCGGTCTTGCGGGCGACCCGCAGCCCGTCGGCGTACTGCTCGGCGGCCGCGGCGTAGTCGCCCTCGTTGAGCGGCACGAGCGCGAGCCGGGTGTGGTAGAGCGCGGCCATCCACAGCTCGCCGATCCGCTCACTGATCTGCTTGGTCTCGCCGAGCAGCGCCCGGGCCTGCGGGTAGTCGCCGCGGGCGAGCGCGAGCTGGCCGAGCATGCCGGCGGCCCGGGCGTTGACGTCCTGGTCGCCCAGCTCGCGCAGCAGCGGCAGGACCCGTTCGAGCTGCACGCGGCCGTGTTCCCCGTCGCCGCTGAGGAAGGCGATGGCGCCGTCGCCGAACAGGGCGTGCGCGTACGCCCCCGGTGACATCGAGTCGGCGTGCTCGAGGATCCGCCGGACGGTCCGGGCGCCCTCGTCGATGTGCCCGCGCAGCCACCACAGTGGCCAGAGCATCCAGCCCAGGCGCACCGCCTGGTCCATCTCGTCGTGGTCGATGAACCAGTTGATCGCCGCGCGCAGGTTGTCGTGCTCGGCCGCGAGCAGGTCGACCGCCGCCGGGTCGGTGGAGGTCTGGCCGACCGGCGGCGCGGCCGCCTCGGCGAACGCGAGGTAGTAGCGGGCGTGCCGCTCGTGCGTCTCGGCCCAGTCGAAGTCCTCGCGGAGCCGGTCGAGCGCGAACTCGCGGATGGTGGCGAGCATCGCCATGCGCGGCTCGGGACCCCGCACGTCCTGGGTCACCAGACTGCTCTCGATCAGGGCGGTGAAGGTCTCGAGGGCGGCGTACCGGTCGGCCGTGTCGACCAGCGCGCTGCCGGCGTCGAGGTCGAAGCCGCCCGAGAACACCCCGATCCGGGCGAAGGTCCGCTGCTCCTCCGGCCGCAGGAGCTGGTAGCTCCAGGCGATCGTGTCGCGCAGCGTGCGCTGCCGGGCGGGCAGGTCGCGCGCGCCGCCGGTCAGCGTGCCGAGCCCGCGTTCGAGCCGTTCGGCGAGGACCCACAGCGGCAGCACCCGGACCTTGGCGGCGGCGAGCTCGATCGCCAGCGGCAGGCCGTCGAGCCGGCGGACGATCTCTGTTATGGCGGCCGCACCGTCGCCGTCGGGCCGGAAGTCGGACCGTACGCCCCGGGCGCGCTCGACGAACAGCTGCGCGGCGCCGTGCCTGACCGCGCTGCGCGGGTCCTCCAGCGGGTCCGGGATCTCCAGCGGCGGGACGTCGAAGACGTGCTCGCCGGTCAGGCGGAGGGGGACGCGGCTGGTCGCGAGCACCCGCAGGCGCGGGCAGGTGTCCAGCATCGTGCTGATCACGGTGGCGGCGTCGGTGAGGTGCTCCATGTTGTCGACCACGAGGAGCATCGAGCGGTCCCGCAGGTACGCGACCGCGTTGTCGATGGCCGACTGGTTGGGCATCGTCCACAGGTTGAGCGAGGTGGCGATCGCCATGCCGACCGAGTCGGGGTCGGTGACCGCCGAGAGGTCGGCGAACGCGACCCCGTCGGCGAAGGTCGGGCCCAGTGTCGCGCCGAGCTGCAGGGCCAGCCGGGTCTTGCCGACGCCGCCCGGGCCGGTGAGGGTGACCAGCCGCACGTCGTCACGGGTCAGCAGGTCGGTCAGGGCGCGCTGTTCGGTGTCCCGGCCGAGCAGCGCGTTGGGTGGCACCGGCAGCGGGGTGCGGGTCGCGTTCTCGGGCGGCGCGGGGGTGCCCGGGTTGAACCTCTCGGTGAGCAGGAGCGCGACGTCGTCGCCGACGACCCGGCGCAGCTCGTCGGCCGAGTGGAAGCGCCGGTAGCTCACCTGGGCGTCGTGGCGGATGCGGTCGAGCAGCGCGACCAGCCGCGGGTCACGGCCGTTCGCCGGGCTCTTGACGTAGATGAGCTTGGGCAGGTCGCCGGCGGCGCGGAACTCCTGCTCGAGCCCGGAGCGCTCGGAGTCGGACCCGACCCAGCCGTAGCTCTCGCCGTAGATGCCGATGAAGAGCTGGCTCTCGTCGATGTAGGCGCGGTAGACGTCGGGGTTGACCGGCGGTCGGGCATCGAGCTCGAACATGACCGGGACCAGCCGCATCCGGGCGATGGTGTCCCGCACCGCGAGCCGCTCCTCCTCCAGCTCGTCGAGTGCCGACGAGATGAAGATGCGCAACCGACGATCAGGGTTGTTGATCATGGGTTGCGCGGCCGGATCACCCCAGCTTGCCATGGAAAATCATCACATCCCCCCGTCAGGACTGAAATTACCTCCTCTCAGGGGACGTCGCCCACCGCCGAAGCGGGTCCTCGGGCGTGCTAGTGTGCCGGTATTGCGGTCTTGTATTCCCCATACCTTGCAGACGCCCGGGTGACATGCCACGGGCGTTTTGTGTTTGTGCCGGTTCGCCGGTCGGGATGGATGCATGCGGCAATCGCGGGCGCCCGCAGAGGGCGGGCACCATTCCGAAAGGCAAGAAGATGGCAGTAGGCACCGTCAAGTGGTTCAACGCCGACAAGGGTTTCGGCTTTATCGCTCAGGACGGTGGTGGCCCGGACGTGTTCGCGCACTTCTCGGCCATCGACGCGGGCGGCTTCCGGTCGCTCGAAGAGAACCAGCGCGTGGAGTTCGACATCCAGCAGGGCCAGAAGGGCCCGCAGGCAGCCAACATCCGCGTGATCTGACCCATGCCGACCGTGTCCCCACGGCATCGCCCGTGCCGTGGGGCACGGCCCTCGGCCCCGAGCGGAGATTGACATGGACGGTCTCCAACTCTCCTGCGCGCGCCTCGTTCCCGAGGTGCGGCTGTTCCTGGCCGAGGATCCGACGATTCTCTGGGCCCGACTCGAAGCCAGCGCCGGGCACCGGATCTCCGCGCCGTTCTGGGCGACGGCCTGGGGCGGCGGCCAGGCCGTGGCCCGCTACATCCTCGACGCGCCGGAGACCGTCGCCGGCCGCCGGGTGCTCGACCTCGGTTCGGGCTCCGGACTGGTCGCCATCGCGGCCGCCCTCGCGGGCGCGTCTGTGGTGGTGGCCAACGACATCGACCCCTACGCGCACACCGCTATCCGTGCGAACGCCCGCGTCAACGGCGTCCACATCGATCCGCTGTCGACGGACCTGCTCGACCTCACCCCCGAGGCGGTCCTGGACATCGGAGCCGACGTGGTGCTGGCCGGCGACGCCTGCTACACCGACCAACTCGCCGAACGCGCCCTCCCCTTCCTGCTCATGGCCGCCCGCCTGGACACGCTCGTGCTGGTCGGCGACCCGGGACGCGGTCGGATCCCCTCCCGAGACTGGCAGGTTGTCATGACGTATCCGGTTTCACCCATGTCCGGTGAGGACTCACAACTCACCGCCGCGAGCGTGCTCACGCCCCGGAACCAGGACGCACGCCGGTGATGGTGCTCTTCCTCGGCGGCCCCTGGCACGACCAGCGACACGACGTCACACCCACACGGCAGTCCGCGGGCCGGCTGCCGCTGCACTTCGCCGTGCCCACCTTCGAGGGGGTACGACCGCGGCAGGTGACCTACACCCGCCGGTTCGTCCGCTCCGCGGGCACCCGCATCCCGGTTTATGTGTCCCCCGACTACGAGGGACCGGCGCGCGGGTGACCCCGCCGGGTGCTAAACTGCGCATATTGCAGTTTCATGTTCATACCTTGCAGGCGCCCGGGTATCGCACCACGGGCGTTTTGTCTTGGGCCGGTCATCCGGTCGGTATGAACGCATTTCGAAAGGTACGAAACAAATGGCTCAAGGCACGGTCAAGTGGTTCAACGCCGACAAGGGGTTCGGCTTCATCACCCCCGACGGCGGTGGCCAGGACGTGTTCGCCCACTTCTCGGCAATCGCGGCCACCGGCTTCCGCTCGCTGGAGGAGAACCAGCGGGTGGAGTTCGACATCGAGCAGGGCCAGAAGGGCCCGCAGGCCGCCAACATCCGCGTGATCTGATCCTTCACATCCCGGGGCGGGCCGGCCGCTTGGGGGTCTTCGACCCCCTCGCTACGGCTCGTCCCGGATCCCTTCGCTCGCCAGGTCGGTCGAGCGGCTGACCGGTGCCCATTTGCGGGCCTCGGCGAGCCGCTCCTCCTCGTGTGCCAGTGCGATCTCGAGCGCGTCTTTGCCGAGGATCAGGCGGCGCGGGTGCTCCTGGCCGTGCACCAGGTCGACGATCGCCTGTGCCATCCGGGCCGGGTCGCCGGGCTCGTTGCCGGCATAGCTGGTGAACCTCTCCTGCCACATTCCGACGGTCTCCGCGTAGTCGGGGGCGGTCGGACCAGACGTCCGCGCGGCGCCGGCAGCCCAGCCGGTGCGGATGCCACCGGGCTCGACGATCGTCACCTTGATGCCCAGCGGCGCCACCTCGTTGGCCAGCACCTCGGAGAAGCCCGCGACACCGAACTTCGCGGTCTGGTACGCGCTGAGCCCGGGCGTGCCGCCGACCCGGCCGCCGATCGACGAGACCTGGACGACATGGCCGGACCGTTGGCGCCGCAGGACGGGCAGCGCGGCCCGGGTCACGTTGACCACGCCGAACAGGTTGGCCTCGATCTGCGCCCGGAACTCGTCCTCCGGGAAGTCCTCGATCGTCCCGGTGGTGGCGTAGCCGGCGTTGTTGACCACGACGTCGAGCGAGCCGAACCGGTCGACCACCGCCCCCACCGCGGCCCTGGTCTCGGCGGCGGAGGCGATGTCGACAGCCAGGGTCATGAGCCGATCCGGGTATGCGGCCCGCAGCTCCGGCAGGGCGTCCGCCAGCCTGGAGGTCGCCGCCACCCGGTCACCCGCGGCCAGCGCGGCCTGGGTCAGCGCCCGACCGAGGCCCTGCGAACCACCGGTGATCAACCACGTGCGTACCATCGCGAAACTCCCATGTCATGTCTTAGCTTGCTCGAAGAGTAAGACACTGACGTGGCACTAATTATTTCCTGAGCCGCAGATGTGACGTGGATGACGGATCAACCGCGGCACGGGTATGGTTCGAACCACCATGAGAGCTGACGCCGCCCGCAACCTCGCCGAAGTCCTGCGCGCCGGCGCCCGGCTGCTGGCCGAGGACCCGGGCACACCGCTGTCGGCGATCGCCACCGCGGCCGGGGTCGACCGCAGCACCGTCCACCGCCGCTTCGCGACCCGCGAGGCCCTGCTCAGCGCCGTCTTCGAAGCCAAGCTCGACTCGTCGGAGCAGGTGCTCGACGAGGCCCGGCTCACCGAGGCACCGGTGGCGGTCGCGCTGCACCGCTATGTGGAGGGGATCGTCCCGGTCAGCCGGGAGTGGCCGGTCACGACCCGCCAGATGATGCGCGCCGACCCGGCCGCCGACCGTCGGGCCGCGGGGCAGAGCAGGCGGCTCGACGCGTTCGTCCAGCGGGCCGCCGACGAGGGCCTGCTGCGCGCCGACGTGCCGGCGGCCTGGTCGCGGGCCGTCCTCGACCAGTTGGTGCGGACGATGGCCTACGACTTCCCGGACGTGACCCCGCCGCAGGCCGCCGACCTGGTCGTCGACACGCTGCTCAACGGCGTGGGCCGCTGAGCCCTGGTCAGCCCTTGACCGCTCCCTGTAGGCCGCCGACGATCTGCTTCTCCGCGAACGTGAAGAAGAGCAGCGCCGGCAGCATCGCCAGCGAGGTGAAGGCCAGGATGCCGGCGGTGTCCGACGTGTACTGGCTGCTGAAGTTCTGCACGCCCAGCGGCAGGGTGTGCAGGTTGACGTCGCTGAGCACCAGCAGCGGCAGCAGGAACGCGTTCCAGCTCGCGACGAACGCGAGCACGCCGACCGTGACCAGCGCCGGCTTCGAGAGCGGCAGCGTGATCCGCCACAGGAAGCCGAGCCGGCCCGTGCCGTCGATGGCGGCCGCGTCCTCCAGCTCACGCGGGATGGCGGTCAGGAACGGGCGCAGGATCACGATCGTGATCGGCAGCGAGAACGCGACCTGGGGCAGGATCACCGCCCAGTACGAGTTGGTCAGGTTGAGGTCGCGCAGCATGAGGTAGAGCGGCAGGATCGCGGCGCCGGCCGGGAAGAGCAGGCCGAGCGTGAAGAACGTGAACAGCGCCTCCCGCCCGCGGAACGTGTAGCGGGCCAGCACGTAGGCCGCGGACACGCCGAGCGCCAGGACCAGGAGCGTGGTGCCGATCGCGACGACCGCGCTGTTGAACGCCTGGCCCCAGAAGTCGCTCTGGGTCAGCACGCGCCGGTAGTTGTCCCAGACCCACGGGTCCGGCAGCCCGGCCGGGTCGGCGACGATCTGCGGTGTGGTGCGGAACCCGCCCACGATCACGTAGACGACGGGTGCGATCGACACGGCGGCGACCGCGAGCGCGAGCGCGTACGTGACCGGGCTCGCCCAGGTGATGGGACGGCGCGACATCAGTTCGCCCTTCCGGTGATGGCACCCTGGATGTCGCGGCGGAGCAGGAAGCGCTGGAACAGCAGCGCCGCGACGAACGAGATGACGAACAGGATCACCGCGACCGCGTTGCCGTAGCCCCAGAGCCGGGCGAAGAAGCCGTTGTCCACCATGTACGTCGCCATGGTGTTCGAGGCGCCCAGCGACCGGACCGCGGGCACCGAGGTCACCCAGATCACGTCGAAGACCTGCAGCGAGCCGATCATCGACAGGAACATCCAGATGCGGATCGTCGGGCCGAGCAGCGGGAGCGTGACGTGCCGCTGGATCTGCCACCAGCCGGCGCCGTCGATCGCGGCGGCCTCGGTCAGCTCGTGCGGCACGTTGGACAGGCCGGCCAGCAGCAGGATGATCGCGAAGCCGACATACTTCCAGGTGAGCACGAACAGCAGCGTCCAGATGACGATGTCGAGGTCGGCGAGCCACGCCTGCACCAGGCCGCCGAGGCCGAGCGAGCGGAACAGCGCGTCCATCGTGCCGCCGTCGGTCAGGATCAGCTTCCACATGATGCCGACGGTGACCTCGGCCAGCACGTACGGCACGAAGACCAGCAGCCGGAAGACCGTGCGGCCGCGGAACCGGCGGTTGAGCAGCAGCGCCACGCCGAGCGCGATCGGGCCCTGCACGAGCAGCGAGCCGACCACGATGATGGCGTTGTTGCGCAGCGCGTCGATGAAGATCGGGTCCTGGAACGCCAGCACGTAGTTGTCGAAGCCGACGAAATTGGTCGGCGCTCCGACGCCGCGCCACTTGTAGAGGCTGTAGTAGACCGCGAAGCCCATCGGCACGAGCACGAACATGACGTAGACGACGAGCGCCGGTGTGGTCAGCCCGATGATCTCGTACCACTTGCGGCGGGTCTCGGCGGCCCGGTTGGACCGCGTGGCGGACCCGAACCCCGCCGGCGGGGCGCCGGCGAGGCTCGGGGTCGACTTGATCGAGGTCACTTCTTGGCAGCCGACTTCATCGCGTCGACGACCTGCTGAGGTGTGCCGTTGCCGGCGAAGATGGCGACGATGGCGTCGTTCATCGCGTTGCCGACGGTGCTGCCGAACGCGGTGTCCAACCAGAGCTGGACGTAGGTGGCGCTGGAGGTGGCCTCCAGGATGGACTTCAGCGCCGGGTCCTGCACGCCGGCCTCGGCGCCCTTGGCCACCGGCAGGCCGGTGCCCGTCTCCGCGTACCCCTTCTGCACCTCGGGGCTGACGATGTACTTGAGGAACTCGACGCACTCCGCCGGCGCGTTCTTGGCGCAGGCGAAGCCGTCGCCGCCGCCGAGGGCCGCCTTCGGGTCACCCGCCGAGCCGGACAGCGCCGGCACCGGGAACCAGCCGAGGAACTTGGCGAGCTTCGCCGGGTCCTGCGCGACGGTCTCGAGCGTGCCCTTGTTCCAGTCGCCCATCAGCTCCATCGCGGCCTTGCCGTTGGCCAGCAGGCCGTTGGCGCTGGTCGGGTCGTTCTGGCCGGGGGTGGCGATGAAGTTGTTCTGGAACGGCTTGGTGTCGATGAAGGCCTTCAGGTCCTCGCCGGCCTTGACGAAGCACGGGTCGTCGAAGGTGAGGTCGACGGACGCCTTCTTCAGCGTGTCCACCGAGCAGGACCGCAGCGCCATGTTGTACCACCAGTGCGCCGCCGGCCACTTGTCACCGGCGCCGACCGCGATCGGGACGACGTTGATCGCCTTGAGCTTGGTGACCGCGTCGTTGAGCTCCTCGAACGTCGTCGGCGGAGCAGAGATGCCCGCCTGCGCGAACATGTCCTTGTTGTACCAGATGCCCTCGATGCCCATCCGGAACGGCAACCCGTACTGCTTGCCGTCGACGGCCCAGATCTCCGCCGCGCTGCCGATGTTGCCGACCTCGGCGGTGACCTGGCTCGTGATGTCCTTGAGGTAGTCGGCCTCCACCTGCTCGCGGATCTCGCCGCCGCCCCACGCCTGGAAGATGTCCGGCGGGTCGCTGGTCAGCAGCGCGGCAGGGAGCCGGGTGCGCTGGAGCTGGTTGGTCTCGATCGCCTCGATCTCGATCTTGACCGTCGGGTGCAGCTTGGTGAAGTCGTCGGCGACCTTCTGCCAGTAGGTCTTGCCGGGACCGTCCTGTGAGGCGTTGTGCCACCAGGTCAGCGTGACGGGGTTCTTGAACAGGTCGCTGGCAGCGGGTTCTTCCTCGTCGCCCCCACCGCCGCAGGCGGACAGGGCGAGCGCGCTGGTCATGAAAATCGCAAGAAAGGCCTTAGCACGGTGCTTGATTGCCATCGATGTCTCCTCGACCGGTCAGTCGCGGTGCTCGGCATTGACGGCGAGTTTTGCAGTCGTTTCGGGCCAGTGTCAATCGTTATCGATATCGGTTTCGAAACGCTCCGGAAACCGGCGGCGTGGCCATCTATAGTCATCCGCGTGGCGTTCCCGCAGCGTGTGAAGATGTCGGACGTGGCCCGCACGGCCGGCGTCTCGGTGGCCACCGTGTCCAAGGTCGTCAACGGCCGCTACGGCGTGGCCCAGGCGACCGTCGAGCGCGTCCAGCAGGTCATCCACCAGCTCGGCTACGAGGCGAGCCTGGGCGCGCAGGGCCTGCGCAGCCACCGCACCAACGTGCTGGGCATCCTGGTCGCCGAGTTCGAGCCGTTCTCCACCGAGCTGCTCAAGGGCGCTTCGAAGGAGGTCGCGGGCACGGGCTACCAGCTGCTCGCCTACTCCAGCGGCGACGGCGGCGGCACGTCCATCGGCTGGGAGCGGCGCTCGCTGGCCCGGCTCTCCGGCACGCTGATCGACGGCGCGGTGATCGTCACCCCGACGGTGGTCGAGACCAAGCAGGACTTCCACGTCGTGGCCGTCGACCCGCACACCGGCCCGTCCGGGCTGCCGACGATCGACTCCGACAACTTCGCGGGCGCGGTGCTCGCGACCAACTACCTGCTCTCGCTCGGCCACCGCCGGATCGGCCACCTGTCGGGCCGCCCCGACCTCGAGTCGGCCCGGTTGCGCGAGGCGGGCTTCCGCCGGGCGATGGCCGACGCCGGCGTGCCGGTCGACGAGAGCCTCGTCCGGATCGGCGGTTTCCGGGTGGAGAGCGCCGCGGGCGCCGCCGCCGAGCTGCTCGCGCTGCCGGACCGGCCGACCGCGGTGTTCGCGGGCAACGACCTCTCCGCGATCTCCACCATGGACGTCGCCCGGAGCATGGGCCTGGCCATCCCCGACGACCTGTCCGTGATCGGCTTCGACAACGTGCCGGAGTCGGCGTCGGTCAGCCCGCCGCTGACCACCATCATGCAGCCGCTGCAGCAGATGGGCGCCGAGGCGCTGCGGCTGCTCGTCGACCTGATCGCGGGCGTCGAGCGCGACACGCACATCCGGCTGCCCACCGAGCTGGTCGTGCGGTCCTCCTGCGGCCCGGCCCGCGACTGACTCACGGGATCAGCGGCAGGCCCAGGTCCCAGAGGCGGTCGGCGGACACCGGGTCGAGGGCGTGTGCGGCCACGCCGGGGGTCGGGTCGCCGCCACCGGGTACGACCGGCGACTCCCGGTTGTCCTCGAAGTACCGCCCGGTCACGCCGGCCACGGTCGGCGACGCGGCGAGCAGCACCGAGGTGGCGGCGCCCTCGGCGGGCGTCTTGAAATGCGCCGGCACGAGCAGCTCGCCGGCCTCGTCCATCGCGCCGAACGCCCGCATGGTCTCGGCCGGGAGGTAGCGCTGGAGCTTGGTGTGGATCGAGCCCGGCGCCACCGCGTTCGCCACGATGCCGTCGGCCGCCCAGCGCTTGGCGATGGCGACCGCGAGCAGCACGTCGGCGGACTTCGACTGGCCGTAGGCGGACCACGGCTCGTACGCCCGGCGGGCGAAGTGCGGATCCGCGAAGTCGACCGGGTGCGCCAGGTGTGCGCCGGAGCTGAGCGTCACCACCCGGGCCGCGCCGCTGGCCGCGAGGGCGCGGTGCAGCCCGTACGCGAGCGCGAAGTGCCCCAGGAAGTTGGTCGCGAGGTGGAGCTCCCAGCCGGCGGGCGTCAGGCGCCGCTCCGGCAGCGCCATGACGCCGGCGTTGGCGACCAGCACGTCCAGCGGCCCGTCCCAGCCGGCGACGAACGCCGCGACGGAGTCGAGGTCGGCGAGGTCGAGCGGGCGGGCGAGCACGCGCCCGGCGCCCGGGACGGCGGCGAGCTCGTCGGCGAGCGGCTTGGCGTCGGCCGGCCGGCGGGTGGCGACGGTGACCTCGGCGCCGGCGGCGGCGAGGGCACGGACGGTCTCCACCCCGATGCCGGAGGCGCCGCCGGTGACGATCATCCGGCGGCCGGTCAGGTCGACGCCGGCGAGGATCCGGTCGGGGGTGGTGCGGGGATCGAACTCAGTCATGGCCGCTACGCTACGAAGCGAAACCCGGACGATGAATAGTTCAGCGTGCAGCCCTCTTTAGCGAGCGTCCAACCATGGATCCTTTGGAAGATGTCCTCACCCTGATCGGCGCCACCGGCCACCTGTCCACGGGCATGGTCGCGGGTGGGCGCTGGGGCCTGCGGTTCAACCCGCTGGACGGCGTGAAGTTCAACGCCGTGCGCCGCGGCCGGTGCGTGCTCACGGTCGACGGCCTGCCCGACCCGATCCCGCTCGCGGCCGGCGACTGCTTCCTGCTCACCCGCCCGGTGCCGTTCGGCCTGGCCAGCGCCGCCGACGTGCCGCTGGAACCGGCCGACCCGGTGTTCGCCCGCGCGCGGGACGGCGTGGCCCGGGTCGGCACGGCCGACGAGGTCACGCTGCTCGGCGGCCGGTTCAGCTTCCGGCACCGGGCCCGGGCGCTGCTGCTCGACGGCTTGCCCCCGGTGATCCACGTGCCCGCCGAAACCGTCGAGGCGGACGCCGTGCACTGGGCGATCGACCGGATCGACGGCGAGGTGCGCCGCCGGCAGGTCGGCGCGACGCTGGTCGCCGAGCACCTCGCCGTGGTGATGCTGATCCAGGTGCTGCGCTTTCACCTGTCGGCCGCGGCCGCGCCGGCCACCGGCTGGCTGGCCGGTCTGACGGACCCGGTGGTCGGCCCGGCGCTGCGGGCGATGCACGCCGACCCGGCGCAGCGCTGGACGGTCGAGTCGCTGGCCGAGGCCGCCACGGTGTCCCGGTCGACGCTGGCGGCCCGGTTCCGCCGGGTCATCGGCAAGGGCCCGCTGGACTACCTGACGGGCTGGCGGGTCGAGCTGGCGGCCGACCGCCTGCGCCGCGACGACGGCACGCTGGCCACCATCGCGCGTGACGTCGGTTACGGATCGGAGAGCGCGCTGAGCGTGGCGTTCAAGCGCGTAACCGGGGATTCACCTTCCGGTTACCGGTCGGCTGTGCACTCCGACTGACATCACACGGATCCCGTGCATCGCTCCAGGTGCCGGCAACCGTCTCTAGCGGTGTCGGAGGGAGCGGCCGGGTGAAACCTGCTGACGAGGACGCGTTCCGGGAGTTCGTGGCGTCGCGCATGCCGGCGTTGCGGAAGCTCGCGTACGTCACGTGCGGTGACTGGCACGCCGCGGAGGACGCGGTGGCCAACGCCCTGGCGAAGCTCTACCCGCGGTGGGGCGGGCTCGACCGGCCGGACCTGTACGCGAAGACCATGGTGGTCCGCGCGGCGATCGACGAGACCCGGCGGCCGTGGTGGCGCCGGGAACGCGCGGCCGGCGACGCGATGCCCGACGTGGCCGAGTCCGACCCGATCGGCGAGACCGACGAGGGCCTGCGGGTCCGGGCGGCGCTGCGTGCGGTGCCGGCCCGCCAGCGGGCCGTGCTGGTCCTGCGGTACTACCTCGACCTGACCGCCGAGGAGGCCGCGGAGGTGCTCGGCATCCGCGCACCGACGGTACGCAGCCAGACCAGTCGCGGCCTGGCGAACCTGCGCGAAGCCCTGGCCGCCGGCGGCATGGCCCTCGACGAAACTTCGGAACCGGGAGCGTGGAGAGATGCGAGTGAAGGACGTAGTGGACCTGGCCGTCTCCACGGAGCCGCCGCCGCGCTACGGCGTTGAGGAGATCGTCGCACAGGGCAAACGCGTGCAGCGGCGCCGCCGCGCGCGAGGTTGGGCGGCGTCCGGGACGGCCGCGCTGGCGGTGCTCGGTGTCGTCGCCACCGTCGTAGCGCAGGGCGGCGCCAAGCCGGCGCAGGAGACGGCTGCCGCGCTGACCGTGCCGGCGGCCGGTCCGCCGTTCTCCTTCACGGTCGCCGGGTACAAGGTCGGCAAGTTGCGGGTGGCGCCGCCGATCGACGTGTCGACGGCATATCAGATCTCCCCGGTGTACGCGGACGACATGGTCACGAACGACCGCGCGGTCGACGAGAGCGAACCGTCCACGGACCAGGGGCCGACGCTGTACGCGTATCTGACGGTGTACCGGCCCGGCGCCTACGAGCCGGGCAAGCTGGCCAAGGGCACCTCGGTGACCATCGCCGGCCGGCCCGGGCTGGAGCTGGGCACGTTGGGCAAGGGCACGCACGTCCGCACGCTCGCCTGGCAGTACGACACGGACGCCTGGGCGGTCATCGACGCGTACTCGTCGACGGGCGACAACCCGACGGCGACCCAACTGCGGGAGTTGGCGGCCGGCCTGCGTGGCGCCGCGCCCACCCCGGCCCGGGTTCCGGTCACCGTGGGCCACGTACCCGCCGGATACGAGCTCGGTGAGGTCTCGATGCACGCGATAACCGGGCTCAACGGCATCGCGTCCGCCCGCGACGGCGACCACGCCGGCCTGCTCTTCGCCAAGCCGGCGTTGCCGACGACCGGCCTCACCACCCCGCACGGCGGCGTCGACGGCGTCGACGTGCCCGGCACGTTCACGATCTACGTCGTGCCGGCCCGGAACGCCAACCAGTCGCCGTCGCCCGGGATCAGCTGCCTGCGCGACTTCTGCAACCGCTGGTCCGCGGACGGCGCCACGCAGATGCAGGTCGTCAGCACCGGCCCGCGCCGCCTGCCCGAGGCCGAGCTGATCAAGATCCTGAACGGCCTGACCCTGGGCGACGTCTCCGACGACCGCACCTGGACCGAGGTCACCGCCGCCCTGCCGTGACCGCCGGGCTGGAGCGCCTCAATCCCGCAGGCGCTCCAGCCCGTCGAGCAACAGGTCCACTGTGAACTCGAACTCGACCTGGCTGTCACACCAGCCGAGGGTGGGGTCGGTGGCGCTGTGCAGCTCGTGCGCCACCATGGCGGTCAGGTTGGGCAACGCCTCGGCCATCGCCGCCAGGTCGGCCTCGGCGGCGTCGGTGTCGGCCGCCGCGGGGCTGAACACCTCCTGCGCGAAGCCGAACGGCAGGCTGCCGAACGCGTGGATCGCCCGGTGCGCCAGATGGTGTGAGAACCCGCCGGCGACCAGCGTGCCGACGATGCCGTCGTAGTAGGCGAAGGCCGTCGCGGGGATCGTGCGGCGCGTGGTCAGCAGGCCCGGTGCCCAGGGGTGGCGCAGCATGACCCGGCGCGCGGCGAGGAACTGTTGCCGCAACCGGGACCGCCAGTCGCCGCCGCCGGGGTCGGCCGCGGCGGTGATCTCCGCGAGCACCGCGGCCAGCACGTCGTCGAGCAGCGCTTCCTTGCTCGGCACGTAGAAGTAGAGCGACATGGCCTCGACGCCCAGGTCGGTGGCGAGGCGGCGCATCGTCAGCGCCTTGATGCCCTCCGCGTCGGCCAGGTCGACGGCGGCGGCGAGCACCTTCTCGCGGTTGAGCGGCTCCCGGAATGTCTTCACTGCCATCAGCTTCCCATTGACCTCCCGGTCATCTTACCATGTAAGGCACCTTACAAGGTAAGGCGACTCTTCGACGGGAGCGACGACCATGCATCCGCTGATCCGCACCGCCCGGTGGACCGGGCTGTTCTACCTGGGGCTCGCCGTCGCCGGCGGCCTCGGCTTCCTGTTCGTCCGGTCGCGGCTCTTCGTCGCCGACGACCCCGCCGCGACCCTGGCCAACCTGCTCGACCACGGCGCGCTGGCCCGCACCGGCGTCGCGCTCGAGGTGCTCACGGTGCTCACCCAGGCGCTGGCCGCCGCGTGGTTCTACCGCCTGTTCCACCAGGTCAACCGCTACGCAGCCGCCGCGATAGCCGCCTTCGGCCTGGTCAACGCGGTCGCCATCCTGGTCAGCGCGGCGCTGCTGGCCACGGCTCTCGACGTCACGGGCGACGCCGCCACGGTCCAGCTCCTCTACCTGATCAGCGGCAACCTATGGTCGGTCGGCGGCCTGTTCTTCGGCCTGTGGCTGATCCCGATGGGCTGGTGCGTGCTGGAATCCGGCTGGATGCCGCGCACCCTGGGCTGGATCCTGATCGGCGGCGGCGCCGGCTACGTGCTCAGCGCCTTCATCCGGTACGCCCTCCCGGGCGGCGAGCCGCTCGCGGACGCACTGGCCTATCCGGCGACGGTCGGCGAGCTCTGGATCGTCGGCTACCTACTCCTGCGCGGCGTGCGACGCAATGCGTCCAGCGTGCCCCCTGAAGCCGCTGACCAGGGAGTTCACAGGATCAGTCATTAATCTCCTTCACGTCCGGGGCCGACGTGGTGCCGGTGTGACGGATGGGTTGGACCGATGCGGCGACGCAGATCACGACGGATCCTGATCGGTGTGCTGGCGACACTTCTCGTGCTCGGCGCGGGCGGCGGGATCGGGGGCTGGGCGTACGCCCGCTCGCTCAACAACCACGTGGCCCGCACCGACGCGTTCAAGGGCGTCCCCGAGGCGAGCCGGCCGACGCCCGCGGTCGAGGGCGCGCTCAACGTGCTGCTGCTCGGCAGCGACTCCCGCGACCCCGACAACACGTCGGACTCCCGCACCGACACGATCATGCTGATGCACGTCGACGCCGACCACAAGAAGGCCGAGCTCATCTCGATCCCCCGGGACACCTGGGTGTTCGTGCCGACCTCCCCCGACGGGCGCAACGGCAACACCATGGCGAAGATCAACGCTGCGTACGCCTGGGGCGGCACGCCGTTGACCGTGCAGACCGTCGAGGGGTTCACCGGCGTGCACATCGACCACGTGGCGCTGATCGACTTCGCCGGCTTCGCGCAGGTGACCGACGCGCTCGGTGGCGTGGATATGAAGATCGAGAAGACCATCAAGTCGATCCACAAGCCGTACCGGACGTTCGAGAAGGGCACCCAGCACCTCGACGGCGCCGAGGCGCTCGACTACGTGCGCCAGCGCTACCAGTTCGCCGACGGCGACTTCAGCCGCGAGCGCCACCAGCGGGAGTTCCTGCAGGCGCTGCTGGACAAGGCCACCAGCACCGGCACGGTGGCCAACCCGGTGAAGCTCAACGGCTTCCTCCAGGCGGTGACCAAGTCGCTCACCGTCGACCAGGACTTCGACCTGGTCGGCACCGCGGTCGAGCTGCGCGGCCTGCGCAGTGCCGACCTGACCTTCATGGGCAGCCCCAGCGCCGGCACCGCGACCCGCAACGGGCAGAGCGTGGTGCTCTCCGACAAGACCAAGGCGAGCGCCCTCTACCAGGCGGTCGCGGACGACACGATCCAGCAGTATCTGGCGGCCAACACCTAGCGGGTCGCGGGCTCGTGGAACAGGCGGGTGCCTGAGCCCCGGCGTTTGGCCTCGTACATCGCCTCGTCGGCGTCGCGCAGCAGAGCCTCGATCGGCTTGTCGGTGCTGACCGCGACACCGACGCTGGCGCCCGGACGCATCGTCCGGCCGCCGATCGACAGCGGCCGCCCGAGCACCTCGACGATGCGCCGGGCGGTGGCCATCGCGGCCGGCGCGGTCGTGTCGGCCAGGATGACGGTGAACTCGTCACCACCGAACCGGGCGACGGTGTCGGCCGGGCGCACGCTGCGCCGCAGCCGCCTGGCCGCGACCCGCAGCAGGTCGTCGCCGGCCTGGTGGCCCAGGCGGTCGTTGACCTCCTTGAACCGGTCGAGGTCGAGCAGCAGCACCGCGGTGCCCTGACCGCGGGCGCCGGGGTCGTGCAGCGCCTCGGCCCGCTCGTTGAACAGCGCGCGGTTGGCCAGGCCGGTCAGCGGGTCGTGGTTCGCGTCGTGCCGGAGCCGGTTCCGCAAGGTCACGGTGTCGGTGACGTCGCGGACGTTGAGCACGACTCCCCCGACCGCCGGGTCGGCGACGCGACCGGTGGCGATGACGTTGAGCCAGACGGCGGCGCCGTCCCCGCGCCGGGCTTCGAGCTCGAACGAGCGGCTGTCCGCCCGCCCGGCCAGCACCGGCGCGAGGAGCCGATCGAAGCGGCGGCGGTCGCGGGGCCGCACCACCTGGCCCGCCCGCCGGCCGACCGCCGCGGCCGGGTCCTGCCCGAGGACGGGCCGCAGGGCGGGCGTCCCGTAGGTGACCGTCCCGCCCGGGTCGAGCACCAGCGTCACGTCCGAGGAGTGCTCCACCAGCGACCGGAACCAGCGCTCCTGCTGGCCCACCGCGTCGATCGACCGGTCGAGCTGGCCGACCAGCCGGGCGTTCTCGATCAGCAACAGATCCTGGCGCAGGATGATCAACCCGGCGATGACGACCGTGCCCATCGCGGCGGCCCAACTGCGCACTGTGAAGCCCTCGTCCGCCAACTGCCCCACCAGCAGCACCTGGGTGACGGCGAGCGCGGCCAGCGGCACGAACAGCCGGGCCCGCCGGCCGGGAGGACCCGCCGGCCGCTTTCGCCCCACGCGTTCCAGGCACGGCGCGGCGGCCAGCAGCAGCGGCGGCACCAGCCGGGCGATCAGCACCGCGCGCAGGTCGTCGACGCCGGCGACCTGCGGGTTCAGCGCCCGTTCGAGACCGTGCAGCGTAAAGGCGGCCCCTATCGCGAGGCCGGCGGGCGTCGTGAACGGCGCCTCGCCCGTCACCAGCAGGCGGACGACCGCGAAGGCCGAGACCAGCATGATGATCGCGCCGATCGCCGTCCACGCCCGCTGCTCGTGCGACTCGGCCTGCAGCGCGCCGCTGAGCGCGACGGTCCAGACGAAAACGGCGGCCGCCACCAGCACACAGCCGGCCTCGAGCCACAGCCCGCGCCGTTCCCGGCCGCGATCGGGCGGCAAGGGACCCAGCATGAAATACAGCAGCCAGGCCGAGCCGATGGTCAGCAGCGCCGATGGTGCGGTCCAGACGGCGCTGTTCCGCGTCGGTTCGACGACCACGTCGACCGCGCGCAACAGCGAGCTGATCGTGAAGATGACCCCACTGACCGTCGCCGCGCGCCAGAACCGGCGGGACGCCGGGCGGCGTCGGCCGTCGACCGACAACCGCCACGACAGCCACGTGAACACCAACGAACTGGCCGCCTGCGTCGACCACGAGGCGACCCCGGGCGCGGAGCCGACCGCGATCGCGATGGTCGCGGCGGCGAACGCGGCCAACAGCGCCCACAGCCAACCCTGGCGTAGCAGTTTCCACTCCCGTACCGTCACCGAACTCGCAAACATTCATCAGACCACGCGGGCTGTCCCACATGGGCCGGGTACGCGAATCCGCCCCGGCGGCGGCAGGCCTAGGGTGGCGCCATGCCCGCTATCGGAACCTCCGTCTACACCCCCGCCGACGACCGCTACGCCGCGATGTCCTACCGCCGGAGCGGCCGCAGCGGCCTCAAGCTGCCCGCCATCTCGCTGGGCCTCTGGCAGAACTTCGGCGGCGAACGGCCGCTGGAGACCCAGCGCGCGATCGTCCGGCGCGCCTTCGACCGCGGCGTCACGCACTTCGACCTCGCCAACAACTACGGCCCGCCGTACGGGTCGGCGGAAGAGGCGTTCGGTCGGCTGCTGGCCAGCGACCTGCGGCCGTTCCGGGACGAGCTGGTCATCTCGACGAAGGCCGGCTACGACATGTGGCCCGGCCCCTACGGCGACCTGGGCTCCCGCAAGTACCTGCTGGCCAGCCTCGACCAGAGCCTGGCCCGGATGGGGCTCGACTACGTCGACATCTTCTACTCCCACCGGTTCGACCCGGAGACGCCGCTGGAGGAGACGATGGGCGCGCTGGACGCGGCCGTCCGCGCGGGCAAGGCGCTCTACGTCGGCATCTCGTCGTACTCCCCGGCCATGACCGAGAAGGCCGCCCGGATCCTGCGGGAGATGGGCACGCCACTGCTCATCCACCAGCCGTCGTACTCGATGCTCAACCGCTGGATCGAGGACGGGCTGCTCGACGTGCTCGACCGGGAGGGCGTCGGCTGCATCGGTTTCTCGCCGCTGGCACAGGGCCTGCTGACCGACCGGTACCTGGACGGCATCCCGGACGGCTCCCGCGCCGCCCGGCCGGGCTCGTTCGACGCGGCCTGGCTCACCGACGAGAACCTGGGCAAGATCCGGGCCCTCGACGAGATCGCCCGTGGCCGCGGCCAGTCGCTGGCCCAGCTCGCGCTGGCCTGGACCCTGCGCGACAAGCGGATGACCTCGACGCTGATCGGCGCGAGCAGCGTGGCCCAACTCGACGACAGCCTGGCCGCACTGGACAATTTGGACTTCACGCCGGACGAGCTCGCCGAGATCGACCGCTACGCCACGGAATCCGACCTCAACATCTGGGCCCGCTCGTCGCAGGCTGGTTAGCTGATCTTCGATACCGTTGACCCGTGAGTGACTACGGGGCACGGCTCGGCATCGACTTCGGGACGTCACACACGGTCGCGGTGCTCGCCTCACCGGGCGAGCCCGCCCGGACGATCCTGTTCGACGGCTCGCCGCTGCTGCCGTCGGCGGTCTGCCTCGACCCGCAGGGACGGCTCGTGGTCGGGCGCGATGCCATCCACCTCGGGCTGTCGATGCCGGCCGGGTTCGAGCCCACGCCGAAACGCCGCATCGACGACGGCACGGTGCTGCTCGGCGAGCGCGAGGTTGCGGTCGAAGAGCTGGTCGCCGCGGTCCTGGGCCGGGTCTTCGAAGAGGCGAAGCGGGTTGCGGCCGGGCCCGTCACGAGCACGACGCTGACCTTCCCGGCCGCCTGGGGCACGCAGCGCCGCGACCTGCTGCGGGCGGTCGCCGAGCGGACGTTGCCGGCGGTCCGCCTGGTCGCCGAGCCGGTGGCCGCCGCGAGCTTCTTCGCGGATCGGGCACTGCCCGTCGGCCAGTGCGCACTGGTGTACGACTTCGGCGGGGGGACGTTCGACGCGTCGGTGGTGCGCCGGCACACCACGGGCTTCGAGACGGTCGCGACCGAGGGGCTGGCCGACTGCGGCGGTCTCGACGTCGACGCCGCGATCATCGACCACCTCGGCGGCACGGTGGGCCGGCGCGACGAGGCGAGCTGGCGGCGGCTGACGCACCCGTCCGACGTGGCGGAACGCCGGGCCAGCCGGCAGCTCTGGGACAACGTGCGCGCCGGCAAGGAGATGCTCTCCCGCGCCACCACGACGCTCGTACACGTGCCGCTGATCGACGCCGACGTGCCGCTCGGCCGGGAGCAGCTCGACAAGCTGACCGCGCCCATCCTCGCCCGCACCGTCGCGGCGACGCGGGCGGCGCTGACGGCGGCCGGTGTCGCCGACCGCGAGCTCGGCGCGGTCTATCTGGCCGGCGGTTCGAGCCGCATGCCGTCGGTCGGCACGCTGCTGCACCGGGAGCTGGGCAGCACGCCCACGCAGGTGGACCAGCCGGAGCTGGTGGTCGCCGAGGGCAGCCTGCGCGGGTCGCCCGAGCCCGAGAGCGCCGACCCGGCCGCGCCACCGGTGGCCGCGCGGGCACGGCCCAAGCGGGTGGCGCTGTGGTCCGGGCTCGCGCTGGCGGTGCTGCTGGTGGGCGGCATCGCGCTGGTGCCCACGCTCGGCGACGGCCCTGGCGGTGACCCGAGTGCCGCCGCGACGACGAACGTGCCCGCGCCGGCCGCGTCGTCGCCCGGCACCCCGTCACCGTCGGCGTCGGCTCAGTCCAAGGTGGACTCCTGCGTGCTCGGCCGCTGGCGGCTGACGTCGGGAACCCTGACCAACGAGATCGACGGCAACGCCACGCAGTTCCACGGCGGCGCGGGCAAGGTCGCGACCTATCGCGCCAACGGCACGGTGACCAACGACTACAGCAGGAGCGGCGCGTTCGAGGCGACGGTCAACGGCGCCAAATGGCGGCTGGTCTACCGCGGCAGCGCCACGGCGAACGTGCGGCACGAGCGCGGCTACGAGTACATCAGCGGAATCAAGGCCAAGGGCACCTGGTACTTCACCCGCAACGGCCAGCGCCGGAACTCCGGCCCGCTCGACCTCCTCACGGACCGGGCGAAGTATGCCTGCGAAGAGAACTCGCTGACGTTCTACTACAGCAACGGCACCGAGGAGTACGCCAAGATCGGCTAGCGCGGCGCCGGGCCGGTCGAGTCGCGGACCACCAGGGTGTGGCCGGTCGAGCGGCGGCGGGCCCGGGCCGACTTCGGTTTGAGGGCCAGCTCCAGCGCCATCCGGCCCATGTCGGTCATCGGCAGCCGGACGGTGGTCAGGGCGGGTGCCAGGTCGGCCGCGACCGAGACGTCGTCGAACCCCACCACGGACATGCGTTTCGGCACCGAAATTTTCTGTCCACGAAGGACCGACAGGACGCCCATCGCCATCGCGTCGTTGAGGGCGATGACGGCCGTCGTGTCGGGATGGTCGCGCAGGATCCGCTCCGCCGCCTGGCAACCGCCGTCACGGGTGAAGTCCGTGTGCACCACGGGCAGGCCGTCGGGGTCGAGGCCGCGCTCCCGCACCGCCCGCCGCACCCCGGCCATCCGGTCGGTGACCGTGGTCAGCCCCGCGGTGCCGGCCGCCACCGCGATCCGGCGGTGGCCCAGGTCGAGCAGGTGCGCGCCGAGCGCCCGGCCGCCGGCCTCGTTGTCGGGCAGCACCGCGTCGACGCCCAGCGCGTGCCGCCCGATCACCGCCACCCGGCCGCCGAGGTTCTGGAACGCGGTCAGCTCCGCCTTGGTCTCGGCCTCGATCGCCGGGTCGTTGTAGCCGGAGCCCGCGATGACGATGACGCCGACCCGCTGCGCGATCAGGTGGCGGATCTGCCGCAGCTCGTAGTGCGGGTCGCGGCCGGAGTGGCAGATCTGCACCATCAGCCCCTGCTCGCCGGCGACCTGGATGACCCCGCCGGCGATCTCCGAGAAGTACGGGTCGTCGACCTGGTGCACGACGAGCCCGACCGAGGAGCTGGCGCCGCCCGCGAGCGTCCGCGCGTAGGGGTTGGCCACGTAGCCCAGCTCGGCCGCCACCTGGCGGACCCGGCTCGCGACCTCCTCGCTGACCCCGTCGCGGCCGGTGAGCGAGCGGGACGCGGTCGCCAGCGAGACGCCCGCGCGTTCCGCGACGTCGACCAGCCGCAACCGTGGACCAGGCTTGGGCATCTGCTCTCCCGGCGAACATCGATGCAACGACACCTTTGACTATTGCCAGTGGCGCATGACACAGCCTAGGCTACGAAAGCGCTTTCGCAAGCGCTTCCGTCCCCGGCTCGAAGGAGCGTCCGGAGATGACGATCCGCACGACGAAACGAACGAGATGGGCCACCGCAGTCGGCGCGACCCTCGCACTCGCGCTCGGCGCCTGCGGCGGCGACGAACCAGAACAGGCCTCCACCGACGATCCCATCGTCGTGGGCATCTCCCTGCCGCTGACCGGAGACTTCTCCGAGCCCGGCAAGGGTGTCCAGCGTGGCTACGAGGCCTGGGCGAAGATCACCAACGACAAGGGCGGCCTGCTCGGCCGCCAGATCGAGCTGAAGGTCCTCGACGACCAGTCCAACGCCGACCGGGTGGTGGCCGACTACGAGCAGCTGATCGGCAGCGACCAGGTCGACATCGTGGTGGGTCCGTTCTCGACCCGCCTGGTCGTGCCGGCCGCCCGCGTGGCCGAGGAATACGGCATGCTCTTCGTCGAGCCGGCCGGCGCGGCCGCCGAGGTCTTCCAGCAGGGCTTCAAGAACCTGTTCTACGCCGCGCCCGCGGTGGCCAGCGACCACTACAACCACCTCGCCGAATACCTGCTCGCCCTGCCGGCCGGGCAGAAGCCGACCACGGTCGCCTACGCGGCCATGGACGACCCGTTCGCACAGGGCACCGCCTACGGCCTCAAGGCCAAGCTCGAGGCGGGCGGCGTCAGGACGGTCGTCGACGAGGTCTACCCGCCGAACACCACCGACTTCAGCAGCATCGCCGCGAAGATCGCGACGTCGAAGGCCGACATGGTGGTGGGCGGCTCGCAATATCAGGACGGCGTCAACCTGATCGTCGCCCTGCAGCAGCTCAACTACCAGCCGAAGCTCGCGGCGTTCTCGACGGCGCCGACGAGCCCCGAGTTCGCGGCCGCGATCGGCAACAAGACCGAGGGCATCCTGTCCCCCACGGGCTACACGCAGGACGCGCCGTACGAGAGCAACAAGGAGTTCGTCGAGAAATACACGGCGCAGTTCGGGTCGCCGCCCGAGGAGGACGAGGCCAACGCCTACACCACGGGCCAGGTCGTGGCCGCCGCCATCACCGCGGTCGGCTGCGCCGAGCAGGGCGACTGCCAGAAGAAACTGGTCGACTGGGTACGCGCCAACAAGGTCGAGACGGTCGTCGGCCCGCTGTCCTGGGACGAGACCGGCAAGCCGCAGGGCGCGCACATGATCCAGCAGTGGGTCGGCGGCGAGATCAAGATCGTGCTGCCGGCCGACGCGAAGGAGACCGACGTCGTCTACCCGAAGCCGGCCTGGTGAGCGCAATGCCGTCCGGCGCCCTGCTCTTCCAGAGCGTCATCCTCGGCCTGCTGCTGGGAGGGCTCTACGCCCTCCTGGCGGCGGGGCTGACGCTCTACTTCGGAATCATGCGGGTCGTGATGATCGCCCACTCGGCGTTCCTCATCCTGGCCGCCTATCTCGCCTGGTGGTCGCACACCGAGCTGGGCGTCGACCCGCTGCTGTCGATGGTCGTGACCGTCCCGCTGTTCTTCGCCGCCGGGGTGCTGCTGCAACGGCTGCTGCTCGCCCGGCTGCGGCCGGTCACCCTGACGATGATGTCGGTGCTGCTCACGTTCGCGATCGCGGTCGTCATCGAGGGCCTGCTCGGCTACGTGTTCTCGGGCACGCAGCGGCGCATCCAGCTCGGCTACGGCTCGGCGAGCCTCGAGCTGTTCGGTGCCCGGATCGCGGTGGTCAAGCTGATCGCGTTCGGGCTCGCGGCGGTCGCCCTGCTCTCGCTCTACCTGGTCATGAAGAAGACCGCGTTCGGGTGGGCGCTGCGGGCGACGATCCAGCACCGTGACGCCGCCCGGCTCGTCGGCATCGACACCGACCGGGTCGCCGGCTTCGGTTTCGGGCTCGGGCTGGCCACGGCGGCGATCGGCGGCACGGCGCTGTCGCTCGACACCACCATCTACCCGTCGCTGCACTGGCACTGGATCGGGCCGCTGATGGCCATCATCGTGGTCGGCGGCCTGGGCAGCGTGCCGGGCGCGGCCGCCGCGGCGATGGTGCTCGGGCTGGCACAGAGCCTGTTGCAGATCGAGCTGGGCACCACCTGGGCGCAGACGGTGTTCTACATCGCGCTGTTCCTCACGCTCGCGGTGCGGCCGCAGGGATTCTTCGGAGGTCGCCTTGCCCAGCGTTTCTGAGCGGCTCGTGACGCCGGGCCGGGCCGCCGGTGGGGTCGCGCTGGTGGCGTTCGCCGCGGTCGCCCTCGCGTACCCGTCGATCGCGCCCAATCCCTATCTCCTGTCCGTCGGCATCGTGGTGCTCAACTACGCGGTGCTCTCGACGAGCTGGAACTTCGTCGGCGGGTTCACCGGCTACATCTCGCTCGGCCACGGCGCCCTGGCCGGTCTCGGCGCCTACGGCACCGGCCTGCTGGTCACCAAGGGCGGGCTGCCGAGCTTCGGCGCGCTGGTGGTGGCGGCACTGCTGGTGGCGGCGTTGGCGGTGCCGATCGGGTACGCGGCCCTGCGCGTCCGCGGCGCCTCGTTCGTCATCGTCTCGATCGCGCTGGTGCTCGTCACCCTGCTGGTGTTCCAGAGCTGGGCGTCGTTCACCGGCGGCTCGCGCGGGCTCAACGTGCCGCGCCCGTTCCCGGGCATGCTGCGCCCCGAGCACCACCGGGTGTTCTTCTACCTGTTCCTCGCGCTGCTCGCGGTCGCGCTGCTGGTCTGGTGGCTGATCGACCGCTCGCGGTTCGGGCTCGGCCTCAAGGCGATCCGGGAGGACGAGGACAAGGCCGAGGCGTTGGGCACGCCGACGTTCGCGTACAAGCTGGTCGTCTTCGTGGTCTCGGCGTTCTTCACCGGGCTGGCCGGCGGGCTCTACGCGCTCTGGTTCGGCGACCTCGACCCGATCTTCCAGTTCTCGATCCTGACCGGTTCCTACATGGTGCTGATGGCGCTGCTCGGCGGCGTCCGCAACCTGTTCGGGCCACTGGTCGGGGCCCTGGTCGTCGGTGTGGCCCTCGAATACTTCAAGGTCGAGTTCGGCAACACGCCGCTGCACCTGGTGGCCACCGGCGTCCTGCTCGCGCTCGTCGTGCTGTTCATGCCCGACGGCGTGCTGCCCGCGCTCGGCTCTCTTCTGCGCCGGCTCGACCGCACCACCGACAGCTCCATCCGCGAAGTCACGGCCGCCGAGCTGGCGGCGCAGCGCATCGGGGGTGAACAGCATGCGCAGTCTCGAAACGGTTGAGCTGACCAAGGCGTTCGGCGGCAACGTCGTGCTCGACAAGACCACGGTGAGCTTCCGGCACGGCAAGGTGAACGCGCTGATCGGGCCCAACGGCTCCGGCAAGACGACGTTCTTCAACTGCGTCACCGGGATGATCCGGCCCGACAGCGGCCGGGTGTTGTACGGCGGCGCCGACATCACCCGCCGCGCGCCGCACGCGATCGCCCGCGCCGGGATCGGCCGCACGTTCCAGCTCTGCCGGGTCTTCCCGCGGATGACGGTGCTCGACAACGTGCTCGCGGCGGCCAGGCCGGCCAACCTGTTCCGGGGTGCCCGCGGACGCGCCGAGGTCGACCGGGCCCGGGGTTGGCTGACCAAGCTCGGCATCGAGCACCTGGCCGGCGCCGAGGCCCGCAACCTGTCATGGGGCCAGCAGAAGCTGCTGGAGCTGGCGGGCGTGTTGATGAGCGAGCCCGAGACCGTGCTGCTCGACGAGCCGGCCGGCGGCGTCAACCCGGCGCTGCTCGACCGGATCGGCGGCCTGGTCCGGGAGCTCAACGCCGAGGGCCGCACGTTCGTCATCGTCGAGCACAACATGGACCTGGTGATGAGCATCAGCGACCACATCGTGGTGTTCGACCGCGGCCGGCCGATCGCCGAGGGCCCGCCGGCGGCGATCCGCTCCGACGAACGCGTGTTGGGAGCCTACCTTGGTGTCTGAGATCGAGCTCGTCGACGTGCAGGCGGGTTACGGCCGCGCCGCTCCCGTCCTACGTGGACTGTCCGTCGCCGTGCCCGCCGGCACGATCGTCTGTCTGGTCGGCCCCAACGGCGCCGGCAAGTCCACGGTCCTCAAGGTGGCCAGCGGCCTGCTGGCGCCGCGGTCCGGCGCGATCCGGGTCGGCGGCGTCGACGTCACCGGCCAGGGTCCACAGCGGATGCTCGCCAGCGGCGTCGCCCACGTGCTGCAAGGGCACAGCGTGTTCGCCGAGATGACCGTGGCCGAGAACGTGCTCCTCGGCGCGTACACCATCAAGGACAAGGCGCGGGTCGCCCGGCGCTGCGATTTCGTCCGTGACCTGTTCCCGGTGGTCGCGCAGCGGTGGACCACGCTGGCCGGGCTGCTCTCCGGCGGCCAGCAGAAGCAGGTCGAGTTCGCCCGCTCACTGATGGTCGACCCCAAGGTGGTGCTGCTCGACGAGCCGTCCATGGGCCTCGACCCCAAGGCCACCAGCACGGTGTTCGAGCAGGTCGTCCGGATGCGCGACGCCGGCACGGCCGTGCTGCTGGTCGAGCAGAACGCCCGCCGCGCCCTGGAAACGGCCGACATCGGCTGCGTCCTCGACCTCGGCCGCGTGCACATCTCCGGCCCGGCGGCCGAGCTGCTCGCCGACCCAGCCCTGGCCGACCTCTACCTCGGCGGCCGTCCCGCCGAGCCACTGCACTAGCGGCAACCGGCCCCACGCCCACCGGCGGCCACCCGCCGCCCCGACCCATGCCGCCGAACTCATCCCCAGGAGGCATCCATGCGGAAAGCCGTCCTCGCCACCGCCACCGTCCTCGTCGCCGGCCTGCTGGCCGGCACCGCCGCCATGCCCGCGTCCGCCAGCAACGACGGGCCGCGCGACGTCCACCCGTCGCTGCGCGACGATCTGGTCGCCTACTACGACTTCGACCACCCGGCCAAGGGTGATGCCGCGCTGGAGCGCGACCAGGGCCGGTCCGGCACCGAGATCGACCTCGTGAACGGCGGTGCCGACATGCGGGTGCGCGAGCGCGCGTACCGCGGCAGCGGCAACGCTCTGCAGACCCGCCAGGTCGAGCCCGCGCTCGCCGGCAACGACGACTGGAAGGCCGGCATCTACGCCCAGCCCGGTGTGCGCACCCTCCGCCCGTTCAACGCCGTCGCGGGTACCACCGTGATGGGTTGGTTCAAAGTGGACATGGACGCGCCGGCCCTGAACTCCAACACCGCCGACCCGGCCGACCGGTTCAACGCGATCGGCCTCGCGGGCGTGCTCACCGGCGACTCGGACGGCCACGGCGTGCGGGCCCTGCTGGAGCTCATCGACGTCAACGGCGAACTGCGCCTGGTCGCTCTCGGCCGGCGGATCGACGGCGGCAACTCACAGACGTTCGCGGCGGACCAGCCGTGGCAGACCGTCCTGCCGCGCGGTGAATGGGTCCACCTCGCAGCCACCTTCAACTTCGCCGACGGCACGCTGGCGCTCTACAGGAATGGTCAGCCCCTTGACGGGTTCTACACCCGCACCGACGACCCGTGGCTGGTGAACGGCCCGGGCCCACACGTCACCACCGCGTCGGACCCACGCGGCATCAAGATCGGTGGGAGCTACCCGCAGGACACCCGTGAGCAGAACCCGTGCGACTGCCGGATGGACTCCCTGATGTTCCTCGACACGGTTGTCTCGGCGCGCGACGTCGAGAAGCAGTACCGGCACATGGTCCGTGGGCGCTGACCCGCCCCGCCGTCCCATGAGAACGGAGTAGTTTCGTGCGCACCTCCACCGGACGTAGACCGTTGACCACCGCCGCCCTCACCGCCACCACCCTCGCCCTCTCGCTGCTCGTCGGGGCGCCCGCTCAGGCCGCCGAACCGATCTACGACCCTGTGCCCACCGCGCAGGTGCAGAGTCGGCTCGGGCTGGTCCTCGAGGAGTACACCTCGTTCCCCAAGAGCGACCCCACGCCGGCGCCCACCGACATGCGGCTCATGCGGCAGGCCCGGATCAACACGATCATGGAGCTGCCGGACGGGTCCGGCCGCCGGGCCGTGCCGGATCTCAACGGCAAGCTCTACTTCGTCGAGGACGGCGTGCCGCACGTCTATCTCGACGTCGCCGCCACCTTCGCGCCGCAGTTCTTCTCCGGGCGGGGGCTCGGTCAGGGTTTCGGATACGTCGCGTTCCATCCCGACTTCAAGCGCAACGGCAAGTTCTACACCATCCACACCGAGCAGGCTTCGCTGACGACCGAGGTGCCCGACTGGGCGCAGACCGGCACGCTGTTCCACGGCGTGATCAGCGAGTGGACCGCGACCGACCCGGCGGCCGGCACGTTCGCCGGCAGCCGGCGTGAGGTGTTGCGCGTGGGGTTCGGCGGGCAGGTGCACGGCATCCAGGAGATCAACTTCAACCCGACCGCGCGGCGCGGTGACGCCGACTACGGGATGCTCTATCTGGCCGTCGGCGACGGTGGGCTCGGCGTGCGCAACACCGACCCGCAGAACCTGGCGGTCCCGCACGGCAAGCTGCTGCGGATCGACCCGCTGGGCACCAACGCGGCCAACGGGGCGTACGGCATCCCGCCGTCGAACCCGTTCGTCGGTCAGGCCGGCAAGCTCGGTGAGGTCTACGCCTACGGCTACCGCGACCCGCACCGGTTCAGCTGGGACCGGGCCACCGGCAGGATGTACCTCGGGCACATCGGCGAGCACGCCATCGAGGCGATCTACGAGGTGCGGGCCGGCGACAACATGGGCTGGAGCGAGCGCGAGGGCGCCTTCGTCTTCGACAAGACGTCGACCAACGCGTGCGACAAGATCTTCCCGCTGCCGGCCGACGACGCGGGCTACACCTACCCGGTGGCCGCTTACGACCATGACCCCGCTCCGGGCTGGAACTGCACCTCGGACGTCGGTGTCGCGGTGGCCGGCGGGTTCGTCTACCGCGGCAGGGACGTGCCGAAGCTGCACGGCAAGTACGTCTTCGGCGACCTGGTCGACGGCCGCGTGCTGTACACGGAGGCGAGCGAGATGCGCCGCGGCCGCACGCCGGCGACGATCCACCGGCTGGCGCTGTTCGACGCGGCCGGCACGCCGGTGCGCATGCAGGACCTCTCGGGCCCGGGTGCGCCCGGCGACCCCAACCGGGTCGACCTGCGGTTCGGCACCGACGCGCAGGGCGAGCTCTACATCCTGGCGAAGGCCAACGGCAGGATCTGGAAGGTGACGGGCACGCGGGAGTACGCCAGCGGCGCCGCCGGCAACGTTTCCGTGCGGGACACGATGCGCCCGACCAACTGGGCGCCGGTCACCCCGTCGAAGTGGCGCTTCGAGAACGGTCAGGTCATCCTCGCCGAGGCCGGTGTGGCACGGCCGGGTCCGCGGCGGCCCTTCGAGTACGCGGTGCTGACCGCCGGCCCGGTGTTCGGTGCCGTGGACGTCACCGCCGAGGTGCGGCTCGACACGCCCGTCGAGGTCAGCAACCGCGACGTGATCATCGTGTTCGGCTACCGGTCGGACACGGAGTTCTACTACGCGCACGTCTCGACGGACAACACGATCTACCCGCACAACGGCATCTTCAAGGTCAACAACGCCGACCGCGAGCGGATCGACTACCAGTGGAACGGGCGGTCGCTCGGCGCCAACCCGGCGATCGTGGACGCCAAGTGGCACACGGTGCGGGTGAAGCACCTGCCGGCGACCGGCGAGATCGCGGTCTACATCGACGGCGTCAAGGACCCGCTGATGACCGCGAAGGACACCACGTTCGGTTCGGGTCGGGTGGGCTTCGGCTCGTTCGACAACATCGGCCGGCTGCGTGAGCTGAAGGTGAAGGGCACTCCCGCGGCCTGATCCTGGGCCAGGGAACGGACGGGCGCGGTCTCGCACCGCGCCCGTCACGGTCTGTAGGTAGCCGGCCCCTCACCGTGAGTGAGGGCTTTCGGCCCCGTGACGGCCACCACCGGAACAATCTGAATATGGCCCCTGACCAGGCAAAATGCGCCGCTCGGCAGTCCCGCGGCCTGGGCGGTTTACGCCGGCGAGGCCAGCATGCGAGGGATTTGACCGCTTCCTAGGAATGCGATCTCAGGTTGGCCGGCTACCGTGAGTGATCCGCCGGACGATCTCCTCTGGGAGTTGGACACCATCAGCCACGACGCAGGTCCCCACGTCATCGAGCTAGGCGCCATCAAGCCCGCGTTGGTCCGCGCCGCTCGCCTGTTCGCCGAGACCGCGCTTGTCCCGACGGGCATCCTCTACCTGGTGATGCACACCGCCGGCCTGCTGCCCGCGCTGGCGGCGGTGATCGGGTGGTCGGTGCTCACGGTGACGATCCGCTGGATCAAGGGCCGCCACCTCCCTGGCACGCTGCTGGTCTGCACCGGCGCCATGGTGGCCCGCGCGTCGGTCGCGCTGGCGTTGTCCAGCGCCTTGGTCTACTTCGTCCAGCCGGTGATCGCGTCCGTGTTCATGGCGGCGTTGTTCCTCGGCAGTGCCCTGCTCGGCCGGCCGATCACCAGGCGCCTGGCCCGCGACTTCGTCGCGCTGCCGCTGCACCTGCGCCACCACGCGGGGCTGCAGAAGGTGTTCGTGCAGACCGCCGCCCTGTGGGGCCTCGGCCGCCTGGTCGACGCCGGCATGAGCATCGCGTTCCTGCGGATGGGTGTCGACGCGGCCGTCCTGTCCCGCGGCGTCCTCAGCGCCACGCTCACCGTCGTCATGATCGCGATCTGCGCGGGTTGGGGCATCCGGGCAATCCGCCGCATGCCCGACCTCAGCTTCCGGTTCGGCCGGCCCAAGGTCCCGGCCATGACCCCGGCCCTGGCCGCGGCGTAAGACCCACCTCGAGCCCGGCTCTCCCCCGGGAGCCGGGCTCGCCCCCCGAGCCCAGCCCACCCCAGGGCGGCTCACCAGATCGGGGGCCTGGCTCACCCCCCAGAGCCAGGCCCACCCCCCGAAACCCCCGAGCCCAGCCCACCCCACCCCCGGGGGTGGGCTGCGGCGTCGAGGATCGCGTCGATCAGCGCCGCCGTGGCCGGTGAGGGTGGGCGGTCCGCCGGGGTGGCCAGACCAACCGAGAGGTCCAGTGCGGCGCCCGCCACCTCGATCACCGACGTGTCGGCGCTTTCGCTGCCCGTGCGCGGCAGGAACGCGACGCCCAGGTTGTTGCGGACCAGACCCAGCGCGCCCGCCTGGTCGGAGGCCTCGAACGGCACGTCGCGGACGATGCCCGCGCGGGCGAACGCCCGGTCGACCAGCGTGCGGCTGCCCCAACCCTGCGGGAAGTCCACGAACGTCTCGTGCTCGAGGTCGGCCAGTGTCACGGACGGCGACGCGGCCAGGCGGTGGGAGCGCGAGCAGACCAGGTACCAGCGCATGGTCCCGAACTCGTGCAGGCGGATGCCGGGTGGCCGGTCGATGGTGCCGACGAGAGCGAGGTCGAGCCCGCCGGCCGCCACGTCGGCCAGGTGACCCTCCGATCCGCGTGGCGCGCCCCGCAGGCGGATCGTCACCCTCGGATGGGTGTCGTGGAACCGGCCGAGGATCGCCGGCAGGTCGATGCGCAGCGCCTCCTGCGCCTCCTGCACCGTGCCGAACGAGGCCGGGCAACCCACCCGCACCGTGCCGCGCAGGCCGCCGCGCACCTGGGCCACCGCGTCGCGGGCGTGGGCGGCCGAGCTGAGCACCGCGCGCGCCTCGGGCAGCAGGGCCTGGCCCGCGTCGGTGAGCGCGGTCGTGGTGTTGCGGCTGAACAGCGGCGAGCCCAGTTCCCGCTCCAACTTCCGGATCGTCGCGGAAACCGCCGACTGCGCGACGCGTACCCGATGTGCTCCTTGGGTGAAAGTGCCTTCCTCCGCGACGGCTACGAAGTATTCGAGCTGTCGGAGTTCCATTCCCTCACTATCGCGGATCGCGATGGCCGCCATCCCGGAGTTGTGTGGGCGGCCGGCGCCGGAGGCTCGACCATTGCGCGGAAACGGTCAGACCAAACGGGGGTTCGAAAGAGATGACCGACATCACGGTACGAGACGACGTGGCGGATCTGGCCCGCAGCGTGGCCGGCCCGGTGTGGCTGCCCGGCGAGGACGGCTACGCCGCGGAGACCGCCACCTGGAACCTGTCCGAGGCGCAGCGACCGGCCGTCGTGGTCGGCGCCACGTCCGCCGGCGACGTGCGGGCCGCGGTGCGGTTCGCCGCCGGCCACGGGCGCCCGGTCGCGGTGGTCGCCACGGGACACGGCGCGGTGATCGACTCGGACGGCGCGGTGATGGTGAACGTGCGCCGGATGAACGGCATCACGGTGGACACCGGGGCGCGTGCGGCGACCGTCGGCGCGGGCGTCGAGGCGCGGAACCTGGTCGAGGCCACGGCCGAAGCGGGTCTGGCGCCGCTGGCGGGCTCGTCGCCCAACGTCGGCGTGGTCGGCTACACGCTCGGCGGCGGGCTCAGCCCGACCCTGGGGCGCACCTACGGCTACTCCGCCGACCACGTGCGGTCGTTCGAGATCGTCACCGCCGACGGCGAGCTGCGGCGGGTCGACGCGGACCACGAGCCCGACCTGTTCTGGGCGGTCCGCGGCGGCAAGGGCAACTTCGGCGTGGTCACCTCGCTGACCGTCGACCTGGTGCCGATCACCCGGCTGTACGGCGGAGGCATGTACTTCGCCGCCGAGCACGCCGAGAAGGCCGTGGACGCGTTCCGCCGGCTGACTGCGGCGGCGCCGGACGCGCTGTCCACCTCGCTCGCGTTCCTGCGCCTGCCCCCGGTGGACTTCGTGCCCGAGCCGCTGCGCGGCCGCTTCACCGTCCACGTGCGACTGGCCTACCTGGGCTCGGCCGCCGACGGCGAACGGCTCGTCGCGGACCTGCGGGCGAGCGCGCCGAGGCTCGTCGACACGGTGGCCGAGATGCCGTTCACCGGCATCGACGCCATCCACGCGGACCCGGTCGACCCGTTGCCCGGGTACGAGGCCACGACCCTGCTGCGGGACTTCCCGGCCGAGGCCGCCGACGCGCTGCTGGCCACCGCCGGCCCGGCGGTGGACACCCAGGTGCAGGTGATCGAGGTCCGGCAGCTCGGCGGCGCGCTGGCCCGGTCGCCAAGGGTCGCCAACGCGGTCGGCCACCGCGACGCGGGCTACCAAGTCCAGGCGAGCGCCGTCGGCGAGCCAGGCGCGGTGGAGACCTTCCGGCAGCCGCTGACGAGCGTCGTCGACGCGATGGAGCCGTGGACGACCGGCAGCGCGATGGCCAACTTCATGGCCGTCTACGACATGCGGCCCGACGGCGCGCGGCGGGGCTACGAGCCCGACGCGTACGCCCGGCTGGCCCGGATCAAGAGCGTCTACGACCCGGCCAACCTGTTCCGCGTGAACCTGAACATCCCGCCTGCGGGCTGACCGGCGTCCAGAATCTGAGGATTTTTTCGTTTGGTCCAGGTCGGCGAGCTAACCTGAAAGGCGCCAACTACATCTTTGCGACACCGCTGCGGCCCTCCGGAGCCGCCGGACACGCGTGACGATCCGTCACGGGACACAGAAGGCAGCCGAGGAGGGCCTTGCCATGACGCTAGCCATCGATACTCGTGATCTTGTTCAGCGCTTCCTCGATGTCCGCCGCATGACCGACGCCCTGGCGGCGCGCCTGTCGGCGGAGGACCAGACCGCGCAGTCCATGCCCGACACCAGCCCGACCAAGTGGCACCGGGCGCACACGACGTGGTTCTTCGAGGAGTTCGTCCTGCGCGCGGACCCGGACTACACCGAGTTCGACCCGAGCTACCGCTACCTGTTCAACTCCTACTACGAGGCGGTCGGCCCCCGGCATCCGCGCCCGCAGCGCGGGCTCGTGACCCGGCCGGGGATCGTCGACATCGGACGGTACCGGTCCTATGTCGACGAGGCCGTGGTGCGGGCGCTGGACGGCGGACGGCTGGGCGAGCCGGCCCAGCGGCTGATCGAGCTGGGCACCCACCACGAGCAGCAGCACCAGGAGCTGCTGGTGATGGACATCAAGCATCTGTTCTCCATCCACCCCTTCGGGCCGGTCTACGTCGAGCGGCCAGCCGACGACCAGAGCCCGGCCGCGCCGCAGGCGTGGTCGCGGGTGCCCGGCGGGATCGTCGAAATCGGGCACGACGGGCGAGGGTTCGCGTTCGACAACGAAGGACCGCGCCACCAGGTCCTGCTGTCGGACTTCGAGATCGCCGAGCGTGCGGTCACCGTGGGCGACTGGCTCGAGTTCATGGCCGACGGCGGGTACGACCAGCCCGGCCTGTGGCTGTCGGACGGCTGGGCGACGATCAACGCCGAGGGCTGGCGCGCCCCCGGCTACTGGCAGCAGGTCGACGGCCAGTGGACCACCTACACGCTGTCCGGCCGGCGGCCGGTGGTGCCGGGCGAGCCCGTCTGTCACGTCTCGTTCTACGAGGCCGACGCGTTCGCCCGCTGGGCCGGCGCCCGCCTGCCCACCGAGTTCGAGTGGGAGACGGCCGCGACCCACCGCGCCGAGCGCCGCGGCCAGTTGCTCGACCCGGACCGGGTGCATCCCGGCCGCGCCGGCTCGGCCATGGTCGGCGACGTGTGGGAGTGGACCGCGTCGGCGTACCTGCCCTACCCCGGCTTCGCGGCGGCACCGGGTGCCGTCGGCGAGTACAACGGGAAGTTCATGTCGGACCAGCACGTCCTGCGCGGCGCCGGCGCCGCGACGCCGCCGGGGCACGAGCGGATCACCTACCGCAACTTCTTCCCGGCCCGCTCCCGGTGGGCGTTCAGCGGGTTGCGGCTGGCCCGGAGCGCCGCCTGATGAGCGGCGGCGGGCTGGCGGGCGACGCGCTCGCCGGGCTGTGGGCGTCGCCGCCGTCGTTGCCGGCGCGGTGGTTCTACGACGAGCGGGGCAGCCGCCTGTTCGACGAGATCACGCGGCTGCCCGAGTACTACCCGACGCGGCGGGAGACCGAGATCCTGCGCGCGCACGCGGCCGAGATCGCCCGCCTGGCCGCGGCGGAGACGGTGGTCGAGCTGGGCGCGGGGATGTCCACCAAGACCCGGATCCTGCTCGACGCGTGCGCCGCCCGCCACTTCGTGCCGGTCGACGTGAGCGGCGTCGTGCTCGCCGAGGCGGCGGCGGCGATCGCCCGCGACTATCCACACACGACCGTCGAGCCGGTGGTCGCCGACTTCGCCGAGCCGCCGTCGTTCCCGGGCCGCTCGGGCGCACGCCTGGTGCTGTTCCTCGGCGGCACCATCGGCAACTTCGACGACGCGCAGCGGGCCACCTTCCTGGCCCGGCAGCGGGCCGCGCTCGCGCCCGGCGACCATTTCCTGCTCGGCGCCGACCTGGTCAAGGCGCCGTCGCGGCTGCTCGCCGCGTACGACGACAGCGTCGGGGTCACCGCCGAGTTCAACCGCAACCTGATCGAGGTGCTGCGGGCGACGCTGGACGCCGAGGGGCTCTACGTCGACGACTTCCAGCACGCCGTGCGCTGGGATCCCGAACGGCACCGCATCGAGATGTGGTTGCGGGCCCGCCGGGACGTGACGGCCCGGTTCCACGCGCTGGGCCGCGACTGGAAACTGCCCGCCGGCGACGGCATGCTCACCGAGATCAGCGTCAAGTTCCGGGTGCCCGACCTCCACGCTGAGCTGGTCACGGCGGGGTTCGCGCCGGTGCGCACGTGGACCGACGCGGCCGGCGACTTCTCGTTGACCTTGGCCAGGGCGCACTAGCGTTGGCCTGTCCGCGGTGTGCCTCCTGGCATACCACCCAGATGGACGTTGGGGGCAGATGATGGCACAAACTCCCGCCTGGGACCGGGTCGACAAGGACAACGTCGTGCGCGCGCTCGAGGAGTACGACCGGCTGGGGCCCGACAGGTTCTTCGCGACGCACGGTTTCGCACCCACCACGACGTACCAGCTCGTCCGGGACGGACGCCGCTATCCACCGAAGGCGATCCTGGGCACGGCGTACGAGTTCGCCACCGGCGAGAAGCTGGCCTCGGGTGACTTCGAGGGCGGCAAGAGCGGTGCGGTGAAGGTGCTCGACCGGATGGGCTTCACCATCGAGCACACCTGATCACGGCCGCGGCGCCGTGGCGCGGGCGAGCAGACGGGGCCACGCGCCGCCCGGTGCGGCCCAGACGTGCCGGTCCGCATAGGACCAGGCGTAGACCGGATTGCCGTCGCGGACGAGGTCGCACAGCTCCGGGCGGTCCAACTCGGTGGCGGACCACTCGTACAACCGCTGCAGTCGGGGTTGGATGACGCCGTAGTCGAGCGTGCGCCCGAGCTTGTTCTCGCGGTCCAGATAGGACCGCAGCTCGCCCGGCGGCGGGTAGGTGTCCGGCAGGATCCGGCGCAGCGCGAGGAAGACGCCGGCCATGCCGAGGCGCGGGTCGCCGAGGAAGCGACCCAGCACGGCGAGCCGGCCGAGTGCCAGCCGCGGCGCCGACACCAGGGCGTGGGTGTAGAGCACCCGGAGCAGGGCGACGTTGAGGAAGAAGCGTTCGAGCTCCGGTTCCTGGTCGGCGAGCGCCCGGTGGTCCAGGTAGCCGGCGACGACGCTGGCGTTGTGTGCCCGGTACCAGTGCGGTGGTGTGGGTCGCTCGATGAACGACAGCCACAGGTCGACGGTCGGCGAGGTGGACGCGCCCGGCGTGCCGCCCGAGCGGGCCATCGCCTCGCAGCCGTCGACCAGCAGCCGTTCGTTGACCGCACGCCACCAGGGGCTGCCCGAAGCCGGGTGGAGCACACCGCGGTCGGCCTGCCACCGCATGAACGACAGGGCGGCGCGGCGGAACGGCACGTGACGCGGCGCGCGCCCGAACGGGCCTCGGTAGGTCCGCGCGAGCAGCGCGATGCGCCGGCCCGGATCGTCGCGCGCCGCCGCGACCTGGGCGGCGGCCCATTCCGCGGCGGCGTTCGGCATGCGAGAAGACTAAGGCTGCGGCGGGGGGTACGTCGGTAGGCCGGGCGCGGGCGACCACGGCGCGGGTGGCGGCGTGATGCCGAGGGCGTAGGTGATGGTCAGCGCGTTGGTCGGCTCGACCCGGGCACGCATGTCCGCGTACGCGGCCAGCGTCAGCGGCGCGACGAGGATCGCCAGGGCGCCGCCGAGCACCGCGCCCACCAGCGTGGAGACGATCGAGCCGACGATGATCGCGGTGTCGCCGGTGAGCGACGCGCTGGCCACCGCCTGGAAGACGCCGCCGACGATGGCGCTCAGGATGCTCACGCCGATGGTCAGGCCGATGATGGTGGCCAGCCGGCCCGCCGACGCGCCGAAGTCCTTGTGGAAGAGCGTGAAGCAGCGGCCGATCGCGTTCGTCCGCTCGACCGCGACCACGACCGGAAGCACGGCCAGCACCGCCCACACGTAGAAGACCGGCAGCACGCAGAGGCACAGGCCGACGACGAAGATCGGGACCGCGAGCAGTTGCCACCCGATCATCGGCAGGAGCCGCCGGACGGCGAGTTGCAGCGAGTCGCCGATCCGCACGGGGGCGCCGACGGCGACGCTCGCCCCGATGTGCACGACCGCGAGCGTCACGATGCCCGTCACGATGACGCTGAGCAGCGCGCCCGCGATGGTGAAGCCGAACAGGCCGAACAGCGGGCCCATGTCGAGCTGTCCGACGTCGTTGGTGGTGGTCAACCCGCGCTGGAGGTCGTCGGAGATGAGCGCGCCGTACACCGCGACCGGCGCCTGGACCATGAGGGCGACGGCCAGGCCGACCACCTGCACCAGCGCGATCGGCTTCCAGCCGCGGCGGGCGATCGCGACGCCGCGCTGCCACCAGCCGCCGTAGGTCGGGCTGACCAACGGATCGGCCTGCTGGTGCAGCGGCGGCTCGTAGCCACCGGGCGGCACCCAGCCGCCTTGATTGGGATAGTTCTGGGTCCAATCGGTCATGGTCGCCTCGGCCGAAGATCGAAGTCTGTTGCCGCGGTCGGCCACAGACGGGACCACACCATAAGGGGTGGGTGCCACCGTTGGTGACCCGGAGTGGCTAGTCCGTCCGGTACGTGAGGAAAGCCAGGTTGTCGCCGATCCTCCGCGAGTCCACGAGACGCAGGGCCGTCGCGGAGGCGAAGAGGCGGTCGCCCGCGCCGGCCACGGACGGATAAACCATCAGGCGCACCTCGTCGACCAGGCCACGGTCGAAGAGCGCGTGTGCCAACTGCTGACTGCCGTACACGACGATGTCGCCGTCGATCCGGCTCTTGAGTTGTTCGACCTGGGCCAGCGCGATCACTGTCGTGTTGGGCCACGGCAGCTCGGTCAGGGTCGTGGAGACGACGTACTTGGGCAGGTCCCGCAGCCGGTCCGCCCACTCGCCGGTGCGCGTGACCCACCGGCTGGCGAACCAGTCGTAGCTGCGCCGGCCCAGCAGCATCGCCGTCGACGCGATCGCCTCCTCCTGCTCGACCTTGGCCCACGCGGCCCGGTCGTCGTCGCTGAGCCGGTTGGCCCACCCGCCGATGCCCTCCTCCCCCGTCGGGTCCTGCCCGACGCCGTCGAGCGTGACGTTGTGACTGACGATGATCTTTCCCATGGCTGTGCTCCTTCCGGTGTCACCCGGTACCGACACCGCTCACGACCTGAAGGGGGCGGCGCCCCTTTTCGCCGCGCGCCGGTGTCCGTACCCGTGAGTGCGAAAGGATGGGAAACGTGACCGACGTGATCACGCGAGCGCGGTCCGGCGACGGCGAGGCGTTCCGCGAGCTGACGGAGCCGTACCGCCGGGAACTGCTGGTCCATTGCTACCGGATGCTCGGATCGATACAGGACGCCGAGGACGTCCTGCAGGAGACGCTGCTGGCGGCATGGCAGGGCATCACCGGGTACGAGGGCCGGGCGGCGCCGCGCACCTGGCTCTACCGCATCGCCACCAACCGGTGCCTCAACGCCCGCCGGTCGGCCGCCCGCCGCCCGGCCAAGGAGTGGGACGTGCCGCACGTCGACCCACCCGAGCCGTCCCGGCTGGGCGAGGTGGTCTGGCTGGAACCGATCCCGGACACGGTGTTCGACCCGGAGGCCCGTTACGAGCAGGCCGAGTCGATCTCGCTGGCGTTCGTCACCGCGCTGCAGACGCTGCCGCCGCGCCAGGTGGCGGTGCTGGTGCTGCGCGACGTGCTCGGCTTCCACGCCGCCGAGGTCGCGGACATGCTCGACACCACGGTCGAGTCGGTGAAGAGCGCGCTCAAGCGCGCCCGCGCCGCCCTGCCGGCGCAGCCCACGCCGGGGCCCGAGGAGGCCGTGGTGGCCCGGTTCGTCGCCGCCTGGCAGTCGGCCGACGTCGACGGGCTGGTCGCGCTGCTCACCGACGACGTGTTCATGTCGATGCCGCCGATCCCCTTCGAGTACGAGGGCCGCGCGGCGGTCGCCGAGTTCAGCCGGACCGTCTTCGCCGCGGGCCGCCGCTTCGACCTGGTCGCGACCCGTGCCAACGGCCAGCCGGCGTTCGGCGCCTACCTGCGCACCCAGGACGGCCAGAGCCACGGCGTCGGCCTCTACGTGCTCACCCTCGACGGCGGGCGGATCAGCGCTCTGACCCGCTTCGAGAACGGCCACCTGGCCCGCTTCGGACTGCCCCGCGCGATCCCGACACCCTAGTCGCCCGATGGTCACCCAGCGTCCACAAGCTAGTATCTTGTCGTCATGGCAGTATGTTAGTACAAACCCTTGACAGGCAATCGGCGCAGCGGCAAACATGGCAGCCCGACGCGAAGGCGACAGCAAGGGACGGAAGCGGATGCGGATCGGGCTCGCGGGTGTCGGACGGATCGGGGCGTTCCACGCCAGGACCCTCGCCGCGCTGGATTTCGTCGACGACCTCGTCCTGTTCGACGCCGTGCCCGCGGCGGCCAAGGCGCTCGCCGACCAGGTGGGCGCGGGCATCGCGAACGACGCGCCGGCGCTGCTGGCGAGCGGCATCGACGGCCTCGTGATCGCCACGCCCACCCCGGGCCACGCGGCGCTGCTCCGGGCGGGCATCGCGGCCGGCATACCGACCTTCTGCGAGAAGCCGGTGGCCGCCACCCTCGACGAGACCATCGACCTGGCCAACCTGGTCGCGGCCGGCGAGGTCCCGGTGCACGTCGGCTTCCAGCGCCGCTTCGACGCCGGCTACCAGCGGGCGCGGGCCGCGGTCGCGCACGGCGAGCTCGGTTTCGTCCACACGATCCGGGCCAACACCAACGACCAGGCGCCGCCGCACGCCGCGTACATCCCGACCTCCGGCGGCATCTTCCGCGACTGCAACGTGCACGACTTCGACATCCTGCGCTTCGTCACCGGGCGAGAGGTCGCGACCGTGTACGCGACCGGCGCCAACAAGGGCGCCGCCTTCTTCGCGGCGGCCGGCGACGTCGACACCGGCGCGGCCGTGCTGACCCTGGACGACGGGACGCTCGCACTCGTGTCCTCGACCCGCTACAACGGCGCCGGCCACGACGTACGCATGGAAATCCTCGGCGAACGCGGCAGCATCGCCGTCGGGCTGGACGACTCGCTGGCCCTCGACTCGGCCGAGGAGGGCGTCGACTTCCCGCGCGGGCCGCGGAAATGGTCCTTCATGGAACGGTTCGGGCCCGCCTACCGCGCGGAGCTGACCGCGTTCGCGGACGTCGCCCGGGGTGAGCGGCCCTCGCCGTGCACGGTCCGCGACGCGCTCGAGGCCTTCCGCGTCGCCGAGGCGTGCGAGCTGTCCCGGGCCGAGCATCGCGCGGTCGCCCTCACCGAGGTCAAGGGGCTGTAGGACCGATGAGCATCACCCGGAGGATCGCCGGCGCACCCATCTCCTGGGGCGTCTGCGAGGTGCCCGGCTGGGGCCACCAGCTCCCGCCGGAGACCGTGCTGCGGCAGATGCGCGAGCTGGGCCTGGCCGCGACGGAGTTCGGCCCCGAAGGCTTCCTCCCGGACGCGCCCGCCGACAAGGCGGCGACGTTGAGCCGCTACGGGTTGGCGGCCGTCGGCCAGTTCGTCCCGGTCGTGCTGCACGACGCGGACCACGACCCGCTCCCGGCCGTCCAGCAGGCGATGGACGGCCTCGTCGCGGCCGGCGCCTCGACCGTCGTGATCGCCGCCGCCACCGGCCAGGACGGCTACGACGACCGCCCGGTCCTCGACGACGCCGGCTGGTCGACCCTGCTCGGCAACCTCGACCGCATCACCGACGCGGCCGCCGCCCGAGGGCTGGCCGCCACCCTGCACCCGCACGTCGGCACGCTGGTCGAGAGCGGCGCCGAGACCGCCCGTGTCCTCGCCGGCAGCCGCGTCGGCCTCTGCCTCGACACCGGTCACCTGCTGATCGGCGGCGGCGACCCGGTCGCTGTCGCCCGCGCGCATCCCGACCGGATCGCGCACGTCCACCTCAAGGACGTCCGCACCGACTGGGCCGCCCAGGTCCGCGCCGGGTCGGCGACCTACACCGACGCGGTCGCGGCCGGCATGTACGTGCCGCTCGGCCAGGGCGACGTCGACCTCTCCGCGATCGTCACGGCGCTGGAGAACGCGGGCTACCAGGGCTGGTACGTCCTCGAACAGGACACGATCCTCTCCGCCTCCGAAGCCGACGGCCCGGTCGAGGCCGTGCGGGCCAGCATCGACTGGCTGTTGGGCACCACGACGAAGGTCGACCGATGACGGCGTACGACCTCGTCGCGATCGGCCGATGCGGTGTCGACCTCTACCCGCTGGAGCACGGCGTCGGGCTCGAGGACGTCAAGCACTTCGAGAAGTTCCTCGGCGGCAGCGCGACCAACGTGACGGTTGCCGCGGCCCGGCACGGCCGCCGGGCCGCCATCATCACCCGCACCGGCCGCGACGCCTTCGGCCGCTACGTCCACAAGGCACTGCGCGAGTTCGGTGTCGACGACGCGTTCGTCGCCCCCGTCGACGGTCCGCCCACACCGGTCACCTTCTGCGAGGTCTTCCCGCCGGACGACTTTCCGCTCTACTTCTACCGCTGGCCCACCGCGCCGGACCTGCTGGTCGAGCCTGCCGAGATCCCGGTCGACGCGGTCCGCGACGCGGCCGTCTTCTGGGCGACCGGCACCGGCCTGTCACAGGAGCCGTCGCGGTCCGCGCACTTCGCCGCCTGGCAGGCCCGCGGCCGCCGGAGCCACACCGTGCTCGACCTCGACTACCGGCCGATGTTCTGGCCCGACCCGGCCGAGGCGAGCGCCCAGGTGGGGCGCGCGCTGGACCACGTCACGGTCGCCGTCGGCAACCGCGAGGAGTGCGCCGTCGCCGTCGGCGAGACCGACCCGCAGCGCGCGGCCGACGCGCTGCTGGAGCGCGGCGTCGAGTTGGCAATCGTCAAGCAGGGCCCCAAGGGTGTGCTCGCCGCTACCGCGGACGAGCGGGTCGAGGTGCCGCCGTTCCCCGTCGAGGTGGTCAACGGCCTCGGCGCCGGCGACGCGTTCGGGGGTGCGCTCGTGCACGGGCTGATCGGCGGGTGGGACCTGCGCCGCACGCTGACGTTCGCCAACGTGGCCGGCGCGATCGTCGCCTCGCGGCTGGAGTGCTCCAGCGCCATGCCGTACTCGTCCGAGGTCGACGCGATGATCGCCCAGAAGGATGGATGATGACGGACATCGCCGGGTTGACCGAGATCCGGGTACGCGAACCGCGCCGGATCGTCGACGGCTGGGCCGCCCGCAAACGCCGCGACCTCGTCGGCGCGGACGGCCGGCTGCTCATCGTGGCCGCCGACCACCCAGCCCGCGCCGCGCTCGGGGTCCGGGGCGACCGGCTGGCCATGGCGTCCCGCACCGCGTTGCTGGCCCGTCTCGCCACCGCGCTGTCCCGGCCCGGTGTCGACGGGGTGCTCGGCACGCCGGACGTCCTCGACGACCTGCTGCTGATGGGCGCCCTGGAGAACAAGGTGGCGATCGGCTCGATGAACCGGGGCGGCCTGCAGGGTGCGGTGTTCGAGTTCGACGACCGGTTCACCGCGTACACGCCCGGCGAGATCGTGGCCCGCGGCCTGGACGGCGGCAAGATGCTGACCCGGATCTGCCTCGGCGACCCGGCCACCGCGGCGACGCTGGAGGCCGGCGGGCAGGCGATCACGGCGCTGGCCGACCACGGCCTGATGGCCATGGTGGAGCCGTTCCTGTCGGTCCGCGACGACGGCAAGGTGCGCAACCTGCTCGACCCGGACTCGACCATCACCTCGATCCACGTGGCGGCGGGGCTCGGCGCGACCAGCCGGCACACGTGGCTGAAGCTGCCGGTCGTCGACGACCTGCCGCGGGTCATGGACGCCACGACGCTGCCGACATTGCTGCTCGGCGGCGACCCGAGCGGTCATCCCGACGAGACGTACGCCGCCTGGGGTCGCGCCCTGGACCTGCCCGCCGTCCGGGGTCTGGTGGTCGGGCGGGCGCTGCTCTTCCCGCCGGACGGCGACGTGGCCGCGGCCGTGGACACCGCGGCGGGTCTGGTGCACGGATGAGCGACAACGCCCGCTGGGTGCGACCACTTGGGACGGCCGTCGAAGGGCCGTTCGAGGTGTCGATCACCGACGTGGTCGACGGTTGGGAGCACACCAGCCTTCGGGTGGTCACGCTCGCGCCGGGCGACGAGGTTTCGCTGCGGACCACTGACAGCGAGTTCGTCGTGGTTCCGCTGAGTGGGAGCCCCGCGGTCAACGGGACCCGCCTCGCCGGGCGCGCGAACGTCTTCGCCGGCCCTACCGATGTGGCCTACGTGCCCCGCGACGACGTGTTGACTGTGCACAACCCCGGGCCGGGAACGGCAAGGGTCGCGCTGTGCGGTGCCAAGGCGCGCAAGTCGTTGCCGTTCTCTTATCTGGCCGCGGCCGAGGTGCCCGTCGAGCTGCGCGGGGCCGGCACCGCCTCGCGGGAGGTGCGTAACTTCGGCATCCCCGGTGTGCTCGATGCCGACTCGATCATCGCGTGCGAGGTGATCACGCCGGCCGGCAACTGGAGCTCGTATCCGCCGCACAAGCACGACGAGGAGCGGCCCGGAGCGGAGACCGCGCTGGAGGAGATCTACTACTTCGAGGTGGCGGCTTCGGTCGAGGGCGTCGGGGACCCGGTCGGCTACCAGCGCGTCTACGGGACCGCGGACCGGCCGATCGACGTGCTCGCCGAGGTCCGCACCGGCGACGTGGTGCTCGTGCCGCACGGCTGGCACGGCCCGGCGATGGCGCCGCCGGGCTACCACCTCTACTACCTCAACGTGATGGCCGGTCCCGGCGCCACCCGCGCCTGGCTGATCTGCGACGACCCGGCGCACGGCTGGGTGCGTGGGACCTGGGCCGGCCAGGCCGTCGATCCCCGTCTCCCGATCGGAGGACGCCGATGAGGCTCACCGTTGGCCAGGCCGTCGTGCGCTTCCTGCGCAACCAGTGGACGTCCCGGGACGGCCACCGCGAGAAGCTGTTCGCGGGCTGTCTCGGGATCTTCGGCCACGGCAACGTCGCGGGCCTCGGCCAGGCGCTGCTGCAGGACGACGGGCTCCCCTACGTGCTCGCCCGCAACGAGCAGGCCATGGTGCACACCGCGGTCGCGTACGCCCGGCAGAAGGACCGGCTCCAGACCTGGGCGTGCACCGCCTCCGTCGGTCCGGGCTCGACCAACATGCTCACCGGCGCGGCGCTGGCCACGGTCAACCGGCTCCCGGTGCTGCTGCTGCCGTCGGGCACGTTCGCGACCCGAGTCGCCGGGCCGGTGCTGCAGGAGCTCGAGGTGCCGCAGGCCGGGGACGTCACGGTCAACGACGCGTTCCGGCCGCTCTCGCGCTTCTTCGACCGGGTCGACCGGCCCGAGCAGCTGCCCGCCGCGCTGCTCGGTGCGATGCGGGTGCTCACCGACCCGGCGGAGGTCGGTGCGGCGACGATCGCGTTGCCGCAGGACGTGCAGGCGGAGGCGTACGACTGGCCGGAATCGCTCTTCGACGCGCGCGTCTGGCGGATCCGGCGCCCGCGGCCCGACACCGTCGACATCGAGGACGCCGCCGCGATCGTCCGCGGCGCCCGCACGCCCATCGTCGTCGCCGGCGGCGGCGTGCACTACTCGGGCGCCGAGGCCGAGTTGGCGGCGTTCGCCGCCGCGACCGGCATCCCGGTCACGGAAACCCAGGCCGGCAAGGGTTCCCTGCCGCACGGCCATCCGCAGGCGATGGGCGCCGTCGGCTCGACCGGCACGACGGCGGCCAACGCGCTGGCCCGCGAGGCCGACGTGGTGATCGGCGTCGGCACGCGCTACAGCGACTTCACCACCGCCTCGCGCACCGCCTTCCAACACCCGGAGGTCCGGTTCGTCAACGTCAACGTGGCGGGCTTCGACGCGGGCAAGCTGGCGGGCCTTGCGGTGGTCGGCGACGCCCGCGAGGCGTTGACGGCACTGACCGGCGCCCTCTCCGGCTACACAGTGGACTCTGGTTATCGCGACCGCCAGGCGGGCCTCTGGCGGGACTGGGACGCCAAGGTCGAGGCGGCCTACCATCCGGCGGCGGGGACGACCGCCGCGGGCGTGCTCACCCAGGGGAGTGTGCTCGGCGCCGTCAACGAGCTGTCCGACCCGCGCGACGTGGTGGTCTGCGCGGCCGGGTCGATGCCCGGCGACCTGCACAAGCTGTGGCGGGTCCGAGACCGCAAGGCCTATCACGTCGAGTACGGCTTCTCCTGCATGGGCTACGAGATCCCGGGCGGCATCGGCGTGAAGCTGGCCGCCCCGGACCGGGACGTGTTCGTCCTCGTCGGCGACGGCTCGTACCTGATGATGCCGACCGAACTGGTCACCGCCGTCCAGGAACGGGTCAAGATCATCGTGGTGATCGTGCAGAACCACGGCTTCCACTCGATCGGCTCGCTGTCCGAGTCGCTCGGCTCACAGCGGTTCGGCACGGCGTACCGCTATCGCGACCCGGAGACCGGCCGCCTCGACGGCGGCAAGCTGCCGATCGACCTGGCCGCCAACGCCCGCAGCCTCGGCGCCACCGTGATCGAGGCGCGCAGCCGGGCCGAGCTGGAGCAGGCGATCAAGGACGCGAAGGCGACCGACGGCGGCCCGGTCGTGATCCACGTCGAGACCGACCCCACCGTCCACGGGCCGGACAGCGACTCGTGGTGGGACGTCCCGGTCAGCCAGGTCAGCGAGCTGGACACCACGCGGGCGGCCTACGAGACCTACGTCGCGGAGAAGAAGGCCCAGCGGCCGCTGCTCGACCCGTCGAACTAGTCCGTCGGGTATTCATCGGGTACGCGCATCGCCGGGCCGCCGACCTGCAGGCCGAGTGGTTCCGCAGGAAGGCGCTGATGCCCGGCATCTCCGTGCCGCGCAGGTCGGGTGTCCACGGGCTGCCCGACCACGGCGTGCCGACCTGGGCCAGCTCGGCCTCGGTGCGGAAGTGCAGCAGCACCGGCGCGACCCGGTCGTCGTAGTTGAAGTCGCTGCCGAACGACGAGTACCAGGGGAACACCCAGCCCATCCGCTCGCGGTAGGCGGCGAGCTTGGGGTAGGGCGCCCGCGGCACGGCGACCAGCGTGGTGTTGCGGACGTGCAACTGCCGCAGCCGGCCGATCTGGTCGGCGGCGGAGGAACAGCTCGGGCAGGCGAGATCCCAGTCGGGCCCGAACATGAAGTGGTGCATGACGAGCTGCGGCCGTCCGTCGAACGAGACGACCTCTGGCAGGTTCCTCATGTACGAGGGGTTGCTCGGGTCGGCCACTCTGGAGCAATGTCGGAGACCAAACCCGCCCGGGTTCCGCCCCGCTGGGTCGTTCGCAGCGCATGGGCCGTGCATCGCGGTATCTACCGCGGCAGCGGCGGCCGGCTGGGCCTGTCCCGGCCGCGCGGCAACAAGTACGGGTTGCTGCGCCTGACCACCACTGGCCGGCGCACGGGTCGCGAGCGCGGCGTGATCGTCGCCTACCTGCTGGACGGTCCGCGCTACACCACGCTGGCCATGAACGGCTGGGGCGAGCCCGAGCCGGCCTGGTGGCTCAACCTCAAGGCACATCCGGAGGCCCGGATCGACCTCGGCGGCGGCCCCCAGCCGATCCGCGCCCGCGCCGCGTCGGGCGACGAGCGCGTCCGGCTGTGGGAGCTGTGGAGCACGGTCGACAAGAACCTCGACGGGTACGCGGCCCTGCGCTCCCGCGAGACCGCCGTCGTGGTCTTCGAGCCGCTATAACCAGCTAACCGACAGCGCCGGGTGGTCGGTGGTGCCGGCCATGTCGATCGGCCAGACCGGCTCGGGTCGGGCCAGACCGGCTCGGGTCAGGCCGGACCGGCTCGGGTCAGGCCGGACCGGCTCGGGTCAGGCCGGACCGGCTCGGACCGGACCGGACCGGCTCGGACCGGCTCGGACCGGACCGGACCGGCTCATCATCGTGTGAACCTCACCGGATCAGGACACCCCACCTGCCTGATCGGGTGTGCGGGATCAGGTGACCCGGCGGCGTGTCGCGCAGACCAACCGCACCGGATCATTCGACGCGCACCCATCCCGGGCTGACCAGCCGCACATGATCAGCCCGGACAACCCGAAGCCGAACAGCCCGAAGCGCAGAGGGTCAACCACATCGCCTGCAATCCCTCGGAATAGATCGTCTAGAGCCAGGTGACCGACAACGCCGGATGGTCGGTCGTGCCGGCCATGTCGATCACGCGTTGCCGGCCGGTGCGTGCCGCGCCGGCGACGGCGACGTGCTGCACCCCGCCGTCGGAGTCCGTCACGTAGTTCGGCGGGAGGCAGGGCGTCAGGTCGCCGAGGTTGAAGTCGCCGCCGACCACCACCCGGCCCGGAAAGGCCGCGACAGCGACGGTGAAGAAGTGCCGGCACTGCGCGAGGGCGACGAACGGGTTCGTGCTGACCAGGTGGGTGGTGCAGGCGACGAACCCGCCGGCGGTCGGCGCGCACAGCCAGGCGCGCCCTTCCGGGCCACCAGGATCCTGGACCGGGTACGTGCCGCCACGGGCCGGCTGGTCGCCCGGCGCCCGCACCAGCAGGCCGATCCCGTACGGCTCCCCGTCGCGGCACACGATCGGTTGGCCGATCCGGCGGTCGACAGCGGGCTGGAACGCGACCGCCATCCCGCCCGCGCGGGCCAGCGCGTCCGCGTCGCCGCGGCAGATCTCGTTCAGGGTCACCACGTCGGGCCGCTCGGCCCGGATCACCGCGGCCGCGGTGGCCACCGACCGGCCCGTGTAGCAGCCGGCCCATCCGCTGTTGCACAGGTTCATCTGCACCATGTCGAGCAGCCGCGGCCCCCGGGCGTGGCTGACGTCCACGACGGCGAGCACGAGGCTGGCGGTTATCCCGAACGCTGTGAGACACCGGCCGAGGCGACGAAACATCGACCCCTCCCCACGCTCCGTCCACGAGCGACCACCCGATGTGCCGCTCACAACCTCGATTCGCGGCCGATCCCGCGCCGGATGGCCGCCACCTTCGACACTCGCTGTGACGACCGTACCGACAATCGGTGAACGTTGATGTCGTGCCGAATGACGTCCGCGCGCCGGGCGGGCGTCATCAGCGGTGATCGCACGCAGAGTTGTGCTGGCGGTCGCCTGGGCTTCAGCGGTTGTGCCGGCCCGCGATCCGTACGACAGTCACCATGCGCACCAACCACATGAGAGGAGAAATCGTGTCGTTGACCTTCGCGCGTCTGCCGCGCATGGCGGCCGGCGCGGCGATCGCCACGATCGTGTTGCTCAGCGGGTCCTCGGCGGCCACGGCCGGCGACAGGCACGGCGGGCATTCCGGTTCCGGTGAGTCGGTGCGGTTCGCGACGTTCAACGCGTCGCTCAACCGCGGCGTCGCCGGACAGCTCCGCGCCGATCTGTCCACTCCGGACAACGCACAGGCCCGGGTGATCGCCGAGATCATCCAGCGGGCGGCGCCCGACGTCGTCCTGATCAACGAGTTCGACTACGACCCGCGGGCCGCCGAGCTGTTCCGCGACAACTACCTGGCCGTCGGCCAGAACGGGGCCCAGCCCGTTCGCTACCCGTACCATTTCATCGCTCCGAGCAACACCGGCATCGCGTCGGGCTTCGACCTCAACAACGACGGGAACGTCGTCACCACGCCGGGTGCGGCCGGCTACGGCGACGACGCGCTCGGCTTCGGGGCGTTCCCGGGGCAGTTCGGCATGGTCGTCTACTCGCGCTTCCCGATCGACAAGCGGGACGCGCGGACCTTCCAGAACTTCAAGTGGAAGGACATGCCGGGCGCACTCCTGCCCGACGGCTTCTACTCGGCTGACGAGTTGCGGGTGCTGCCGCTGTCGTCGAAGAGCCACTGGGACCTGCCGATCGAGATCGGCAAGCGCACCGTCCACTTCCTCGTGTCCCACCCGACGCCGCCGGTCTTCGACGGCCCGGAGGACCGCAACGGGCGGCGCAACTTCGACGAGATCGGCTTCTGGTCCGACTACGTGACGCCGGGCAAGGGCAAGTACATCTACGACGACCGCGGCCGGCGGGGCGGCATCAAGCCGGGCTCGTCGTTCGTGATCGCCGGCGACCAGAACTCGGACCCGCTGGACGGCGACAGCATCTCGGGGGCGGCCCAGCAGTTGCTGGACAACCGCTGGATCGACGACGCGTTCGCACCGTCGAGCGCGGGCGCACCGGAAGCGGCGACGTTGCAGGGCGGCGCGAACGCGACGCACCGCAGCGACCCCCGCTTCGACACGGCCGACTTCGCCGACACGGCACCGGGCAACCTGCGCGCGGACTACGTCCTCCCGTCGCGCCAGGGCCTGTCCATCCGCGGCGGCGGCGTCTTCTGGCCGGCCCAGTCGGACCCGCTGTTCCGGCTGACCGGCGTGTTCCCGTTCCCGAGCTCAGACCACCGCCTGGTCTGGCTCGACCTCCGCACGAAGTAGTTCGCGACGGTTGCCGGTGAGGCCCAGACCTCACCGGCAACCGCGTCCTCTCGCGAGAGTCAGTCCTCGATGGTCGGCCGACCTCGACCACGCCTCTGGCAAGAACTCTGACCCGGTAGGCGTTGGGCCTAGGAGGCAATTCGGTCTCGTCATCGCGATCGTAAATCAACCCCCAGGACCCGGGAAGCGAACGCGCAACGGCAAGCAGCAGTTCGTCTATCGACTCCGACTCTTTCCTGCGACGATTCGCGAGTCCGGAGATCAGGACAGTCACCTCGCCGTTGGCAACGCGAAGATCGGCCCAAACAGACGCAGAGTTGACATCTGCGACGAGAGACCTCAGCTCTGGGGAAACATTGCCATGGAGGTCTTCCAGGTCCCCATCAGTGGATGTCGACAGCACGATCCAGCCGCGCACCTCGTACATTTCAGTCTCCTCGACAGTCCGGTCTCGCGGGCGCCGACGAGATCCTCAGCAGGTCGGCGGCCGGAAGGCCGGCCAGGCCCCAGGACGACCCGCGTCAACCTGAACTGCCACCATGACCTCCGTCGGTGGGCGTCGCCACGAATCACCGGCGGGCGAAAGACGAGCGAACGATTTCCCCCGAGCGGCGGTCGACGGTGGCGAAGAAGTTCCCGCCTCGGTGCTCGGCATTGGTTCGTATCCCGTAGCGGAACAGCCCCCAGGCGACCGAGACCGGCGCGACCCATTCGTATCCCTGCGCGATGCAGTGTTGGCGAGCGAGCTCGACGGCGTCCTCTCGCGACAGCGATCTGCGGCCGAACGCCACCATGACCACAAACCAGCAGACGACGAACAGCAGGACGCACGGAAGAATCACGGCCAGGAATATGCCGCGCCCGATCAGTTCGCTGGCAACCAGAATCTGAGCCGCCGCGCCGACGGCGGCCGAGATCAACAAACCCCGCCAGCACAGGACGAGCAACCGGTAGGACCGACGGCTTCGGGCCGCCCGCGCCCGCTCATCTGACACGAACTCTCACCACCCTGTCCCCTGCCACGGCAGCGAGGTCCGCCACGCAGGTGGGGCATCTTCCCTCCGGAGTCGGGCGCGGCGGTTGCCGGTGAGGCGAAACCTCACCGGCAACCGCCGCCAGCCCTACCAGCTGGGCAACTCGAGATCGAAGACGTCCGGGCCCACGCCTGAGCGTGTGCTCCACTCGGCCTTCTGGTCGCTGTCACCGGCGCCGTTCGCCAGCGGCCAGGCCGGCGTGCCGCGCCGCCCGTTCTCGGCGGTGAACGAGAAGGGTGCGGTGAACGTCCACCGACGACCCTCGGAGTCAGTTACCCGGGCACCGTCGTCCAGCATCGGGAAGGGGCGGTGGACCAGCTCACCGTCGAGGTTCCATTCCGATGCGGGGTCGAAGAACAGGCCGTGGTCGGCGAACTCCGATGTGGGTGGTTGCCCGACTCTCCAGGCAACCCAGCCCTTCCCGGACGCCTTGTACGCGTTCGTCGCGATCTCGAGGATGTAGATCTCCGTCTCCGGGACGTAGACGTGCGCCTGGTCGCCGGCGTCGAGCGTTTCCAGATCCTCGCGAAAGCGCTGCAGGGTGTGGCCCCAGTCCGCCGAGTCGATCCCCTGACCCGACTGTGCCGGGTCAGCGTCCGACCGGAACACCACCATGTCCTTGCGTCGCTTCGTGATCCGGACCGGCAGGTCGTCGGCGTGGAGTCGCCAGATGTCGCCTGGGCGGCCCGCGTCAACCGGTATTGCCACGAGTGACTCTCTTCCCGTCACGGCGTTGCGCCCCATTCGCCACTCCCGACAGGATAACTGTTGCTGTTCATGGGTCGCCAGAACGTTCGATATGGGGTCTTGTCGGACGCTCCGGGCCAGGTTTGCCCGTTGACTTCGAGCCCCCGCCCTTGCAACGCCGCGTTGCATTGGGCTATGCAGATGTTCCGCGACGTGCCGCCCTCCACGACCACCTCGCCGGCTCCGAGGGTGGCGAGGATGCTCAGCTCGGCGTGGGCGCTGACGTCGTTCCCGAGATGGCCCAGGTTCTGGATGAACTCGATCTTGACGTCGGCGCCGACGGTCTTGCGGATGATCTCCTCCCAGCCGTCCGGCATGGCCTTGATCGCCTGGTCCTCGACGGCCACCTTGATGACGTACTCGCCGGTCTCCGCGTCCCAGACCCGGATGACGGAGGTGGTTCCGTTGCGCTTCGCCCAGTCGTCCTCCGTGCCGTCCGTCTTGATACGCACCCGCGTGTCCTGCAGCTCCTTGGCGATTCCCTGGAGCTCCTCGGCGCCCTCCTGGGTGCCGTGGATGCCCGCCGCGTCCGCCGCCTCCTCGGCGGACTGGTCCTGGTTCAGCGCCCAGATGGTGACGCCGACGACCGCGATGACGGGGAGCGCCACCAGGGCAGCGGTCCCGAGCGCCGCGGCGCCGGCCGCGAGGGCCGCGGCTCCCAACAGGCTGATCGGCAGGACGTCGTCGGCGGGCACGTGGCCGTCGAGCTCGATCATGCTGATCGGGTTGCCGCCGCCGAAGGCGTACCGGTTGCCCGTCCACGGGTTGAGTCCGAGGTGCATGTCGGACAGGGCGCCGTTGTAGCTGTCCCGGGAGAGGAAGCGGTTCAGGCCCGGGTTGTAGTCGCGGAAGCCCATGTCGTACGAGCCGGACGCCTGGTCCCACCGCTTGGCGTTGTAGCGGTACGCGTTGTACGGCTCCTTGGTCGGGTCCGCGGCGTCGGGCTTGTCGATCCCGGTGAACTCGGCCTCGTTGTCCTTGCCGTACGCGGTGTAGCCGTACGTGGCCTTCGTGTTGCCTGTGTCGTCGGTCAGCTGCTCGACGTCGGTGTGCGGGTTGTACCCGTAGTACGCCGCCTCCTGCGTCCCGTCGTCCTTGTACGTGATCTGCGACAGCCGCTGACCCCACGGCGAGTACTGGTAGGACTTGGTGAGCTCGCCGGCCACCTCCTCGTCCAGCACCTCCGACGACAGACCCAGGTAGTTGAAGGTGGTCGTCTTCTCCTTCGCCCCGCCGGCGTCGGTCGTCTTCGTGGAGGTCCGGTCCATCGGGTCGAACGTGTACTTGGTGACCGTGGTGCCGCTGCCGACGTTCCTGCGGTTCTCGACGATGTGGTCGAACCCGTCGTAGCGGTTCTTCTCGATCACCAGGCCGGCCGCGGTCACGGTGTCCAACCGGCCGAACGGGTCGTAGTTGTACGAGGCGGTGGTGCCGCCCGTCGTCGCGGTCAGCAGCCGGTTGCGGTCGTAGTTGAAGGTGGTCCTGGTGCCCGCGATCGTCTGGTCGATGACGTTGTTGTTGGCGTCGTGGACATAGGTCTCGTCGCCCGGCGTGTCACCGGTCTTGTTGACCGACACCACCCGGTCGAGCGGGTCGTACGTGTAGGTGGTGTTGTTCGAGACGTAGGCGGAGGCGTTGTCCGCCCGCATCTTCTTGTTGTTGTCCGAGACCCGGTTGCCGTTGAGGTCGTACGCCATCGAGTGCTCGGCGACCACGTACCCGCTGGGCTGCTTCTTCTCGACCTGGCTCTTCTGCAGACCGTCGAGGTAGTACGTGTACTCGACGGTGTTGCCGTTGCCCTTCGTCTCCTTCGCCTTCTCAGCCCGGTCGGTGTAGGTGAAGGTGGTCGTCTTCTTGCCCGGGTCCGTGGCGGACGTGCCGTTGACCACCGTCGACACCAGGTCGCGCTCGTCGTAGCCGTAGCTGGCGAACTGCTTGTCGTGCTCGGTGGTCAGCGGTGCGCTGTTCTCGTTGTAGGTGAACGCGGTGGTGTTCTTGACCGTCCCCGACTTGCTCTCGGTGACCGACCTGACCTCGTTCAGTCCGGTGTAGACGACCGCGTACGTGTCGATGCGGGCGTTCGGCGACGAGTCGGTGATGGTCTCCACGTTGCCGTTGGCGTCGTACCGGTAGGCGTAGGTGACCTTCTCGTCGTCGGTCTCCCCGGTGTTGGTCCGGACCACCTTGACCGCGTCCGCGACGACGGTGCCGTTCGCCTGGTCGGACAGCGACACCGCGTGGCTGTTGCCCTCGGTGAAGCTGTACGAGCCGAGGCTCACCCACGCCCCGGCGCCGGAGGCCTGGTTGACCGTCTTCACGGTGGAACCGCCGCCGTGCCTGACGGTGTACTTCGCGTCGGTCGCGGCGCCGGTCACCTGCGGGTAGCGGGCGAACACCTCGTACGTGCCCGCCTGCGGCACGTTGAGCGCCCAGGTGAACGTGTTCGCGCCGGTTCCCGCCGGGCGGGTGGCGTAGTTCGGGCCGTACTTCGACGCCGCCGAGGTCGCGGCCGTCCAGGTGCCGGTGGTGGCGACGTTGTTGAAATCGGAGTTGTCGACCAGGACGACCTGCTTGCCGACCGGCACGCCGTCGTCGGTCCGGCCCGCGAGCTTCCCGTCGGGGAAGTACGACCACGTCATCACCCGGTTGGACGAGCCGCCCGCCGACGTCACCGTCCGCTGGGTCTGTCCGCCGAGCTTGTCGTAGTCGTAGGTGGTCAGGATGTCCCACGGGTCTGTGCTGGCCTTCGTCCAGCCGTTGTCGAAATAGGTGTACGTCGTGTCGTTGCGGGTCGACTCGCCCGATGACGGCGGCGCGCTGAGCCGGGTCATGCGGCCGACGTCGTCGTAGTCGTAGGTGGTGACGTTCGCGGTCTTGTAGCGGGCGTCGTCCTTGTCGTACGGGGTGCGGGTCTCCTTCACCCGGTTGAGCTCGTCGTAGACGGTGACCGCGGCGAAGTCGTCCGGATCGTCGGTGGTGGCCACACCCCGCGGGCTGATCACCCGCGTCTGGTTGCCGACCTCGTCGTACTCGTACTTCGTGATCCGGTAGGTGATGACGCCGCTCTCGTTCTTGTGCGGCACCTTCACCTCGCTCGGCTTGCCCCGCCGATCGAGGAGAGCCTCGGTGGTGTTGCCGAGCTGGTCGGTCTTCGCGGTGACGAGACCGTCCCGGTCGTACCTGGTGGTGGTGAACTTGCCGATGGCGTCGGTGACCTTCGTGACCCGGTGTGCCGAGTCGTAGTCGTAGACGGTCGTGTAGTCGGTGGTCGAGGCCGACGCGTTCTTGCGCGGGTCGACCACCTTCTTGACGTTGCCGACGCTGTCGTACTCGTAGGTGACCTTCTCGCCCTTGGCGTTGGTCACGCTGCTGAGCTGGTAGATCTCGTCGTAGGCGTTCGTGGTGACGAAGTCGCCGGCCTCCGGGCTCAGGTTGCCCTTCGGCTCGGTCGTGGTCTTCAGGTTGCCGACCTTGTCGTACGTGAACGACGTCTTGCGCTGCGGGTCGCCCGCCTGGTCGACCGGCGAGAGGGTGTACTCGATCTGGTCGGCCGGGTCGTACGACGCCGTGCCGAACGCGCCGTTCGGGGCGAACGACTTCACGATGTTGTCGTTCTGGTCGTACTCGGGCGCCGGGGTGATCACGAAGTCGCCGGCCGCCTGGTCCTTCGGCACCCGGCCTTCCAGAAGGCGGCCGAAGGTGTCGTACTCCTGCGAGGTCACCTTGTCGTACGCGTCGGTGACCGTCTTGACCTGACCGCGCTCGTCGTACACGAAGTCGGTCTTCTTCGTCTTCGCGTCGATGATCTTCCGCGGGTAGCCGTTCGCGTCGAACAGGTCGTTCTTCGTGACGTTGCCGTTGGCGTCGGTCGCCGTCAGCATCTGCCCGAACGCGTCATAGGTGTAGGAGGTCTTGTAGTCGTCCGGGTCGGTCGTGGTGTTGCCGATCGGGTCGACCGTCCAGGCGAGATCACCGTCGGTCTCGTAGCCGAAGGTGTACGTGCGCCCCTCCGGGCTGACCTTCGTGGTGAGATCGGCGACGTAGCCGTTGAGCTGGCGCTGGTAGGTCAGCACCGTGCCCGGAGTGCCGTTGCGGACCGCCTCCGCGTCCCTGGTCTCGGTCGGGTAGCCGGTCTTCTGGTCGTACACCCAGGTCGAGACCGCGCCGTTGTCCTCTTCGAGCCGGATGACGTTGTGGTCGTCGTCCCATTGGAGTGCGGTGGTCTCGCCTCTGGCGTTGGTGGTCTGGACCGGACGACCGAAACCATCCATCTGGTACGCCGTCGCGTGGTTCTCGGCGTCCGTGACGGTGGTGTGGATCGCCTTGCCCTGCGGCCCGTCCGGGTCGGTGTAGGCGAAGGTGGAGGGGAAGCCGAGCCGGTCGGTGTAGGTCTTGGTCGCCCAGTGGAACTTCGGGTCGTCCTGCGGCGGCGAGTAGTAGGCGAGGTTGGTCGCGTTGCCGCGCGGGTCGGTGACCCTGACGAGCTTGACGTTCTTGTTGCCTTGCGTCATGTCGTACCGGAACGCGAAGACCTTCGGCGCGCCCTTGGTCGACCCGTACCCGTCGATCAGCTCACCGAGCAGTCCCTTGTCGGTGTACGTGAACGTGATCTTCCGCCCGGAGATGTCCGTGACCGCCGAGACGTGGTCGATGATCTTCGGGTTGGTCAGGTTCGTCGCGGACTTCTTCGTCCACGTGACGTCGTCGATGTACGAGTAACCCTGACCCTTGGCGTAGTAGTCGATCGTCAGCGTCTGCCGGCCGGTCGGGTCCGTCAGGTACTTGAGGAACTTCGTCGGCTTGTTGTTCGACTTGCGTTCCTCGTACGTGAACGTCATCTCGTTGCCGTTGTTGTCGGCGACCACCGACAGATAGCCGTCGCAGTCGAAGAAGAACTGCGTGCGGTCCGGCCGCGTCATCGACCACGCCCGCCGGTCCTGCGACTTGTTGTCACAGACCGCCGACGCGTTGCGCTGCAGGTAGAGGTGGACGCCCTTCGGGCTCTTCCACTCCCCCGCGGCGGCGTCCCAGGTGAACCAGTGGCTCGTGCCGTCACCGTCGGTCAGCGTGACCTTGGTCGGGTTCGGGTTGGGATGGAAGTCCAGCGGGGTGCCCAACCGCATCAGGCTGCTGGCCTGCAACGACCAGCCGTAACCCGCCACCGTGTCCGACGTGTCAAGCGAGTTGTAGGCCAGCCGCACGAACGTGGACAGCCCACGGGACGGGTTGGTGAACGCGTCGTACGACCAGACGGTGTTGCCGGCATAGAGGTTGTTCATCAGCGTGCCGCCGGCACCGGTGCTCTTGCCCGCGTAGTTGTAGAACTTCTCCAGCCCGAGTTGGTCGGAGGTCGGCTCCTCGACCGCGACCTGTTGTGGCAACGCCTGGATGGGGGTGGTCTCCGACAGCCACTTGCCGGTGAGCTTGTTACGCAGCTGCCAGTTGAGGGTGAAGTCGGTGCGCTTGTTGCCGTCCACCGACGACGGCGGTGTCTTGACCTGTGCGGTCATGTCGACCGTGCCCCCGGGCGGCACCGTGCGCGGCAGGGCGGTCACCGCTTGGGCGGAGGCGTCCTGCACGAGTTGCCCGTCAGCGGTCTTCCACTGGTACGACAGCTCCCAGTCGGTCGGGTTCCAGTCCGCCAAGGTGGGATTCGACAGGCTGACCGGCACGCTGTACGTCGCCGTCGGTGCCACGATCTTCGGTGTGGTCGCGGCGTAGTACGTCGACTCGGCGTTCTGCTCGAGGTACGTGACCTCGAGCGTCGGGCGCAGCAGCGGCTCCTCACTCTCGGAGGAGAGCAGCATCGCTCGGGCGGTGGCGCCGACCTCGTCGCGCATCCGGAGGAGGAAGCCGGTGTTGCTGGTCGGGGTGGAGACCCAGCCCTTCACCGGCGGCGTGACGTCCCACGTCGCCCACTCCGGGTCGTTCGTGAACCCGTTGTTGCCGGCCTTCCACGACGTGTCGTAGTCGCCGCCCGCGGTTGTCCACGCGGTCGCCGTCGACGCCCGCTGCCAGGTCGCGGTGGTCTCGTCGAACGTCTTCGTCAGGCGGTAGACGTCGATGTACTCGTCGGTGTCCGTGCCCGGAAACAGCGAAGTGTTGAACATGCGCAGTTGCGCGTCGACGACCCGCGCGTCAGCCGGGATGCCGGTCAGCGTCGGGAACGTCACCACACCGCGGCTGTCGCCGTACACGGTGGAGTTGTTGCCAGGCCCCACGTACGGGTCCCCGTCGTACACGTCGACGTTCTCGGTCGGACGCGCGGCGGACAGGGTGGTGTCGGTGGTGCCGGTGCGGTAGATCCGGGTTATCTGGCCGGCCTTCGGCAACATCGCCGCCTGCGTCGGACCCGCGATCAGCTCACCGGTCGTGAGCTTCACCGCGACCATGTAGTAGTAGAACTTCCGCTTCATCGGGTCGGTCTCGTCCGCCGCCGTCGGCACCGCCGTCGTGTCCTGATAGGAGCGGGCGCTCGACGAGACCGGCGCGATCAACGTCACGGACGACGGCGTGAACTGCTGGTGGACGCTGCGGTGGACCTGGTACTCGGCCACCTCCGACGCCGGACCGGTGTACGCCGGCCAGTCCAGAACCGCACCCGTCGCCGTGACCGTGGTGGGCGGGTTCACCGCCACGCCGGGCTTGCCCCAGGTGACGACCAGCTTGGGCAGGTTGTAGTCCCGCCGGTCGTTCATGTACGCGTACTCGGAGGCCTCGTAGATCGGCCCGCCGCGGTTCTTGGTCGCCTCGTCCAGTGCCTTGATCATGAAGCCGTGGTTCGTGTACGTGCGGTTGACCCAGTCCTGCACCGTGTTCCGGACCGGGAACGTGTTCCACACGCTGGACTTCGCGTTCTTCTTGACCGCGCCGGCCTTCGTGAACCGCACCGCGTCGGCGATCACCGCCTTGCTGGCGACGTCGCCGAGGACGACCCGGCCGGTCGTGCCGGCGACGAACGGGTGGGTGCCGAGCGTGACCCAGGCACCAGCGCTGTCCGGCGTGGTCTGGTTGACGGAATACTGCTTCGACCCGCCGTTGAAATACACCGTGTACGGCGCGTTGGTCGCCCGGTCGAACGCGCCCACGTAGTGGACCTCGACCTGGTAGTCACCGGACTCCGTCAGCGTCGGCACCCACGTGTGCGTGTTGCCCGTCGCCGCGTCGCTGTTGGACCGGTAGTCGGCGTTGATCGCCTTCGGGGTCAGCGTGCCGTTGGCCGAGTAGGGCCACGTGCCCGAGACCGACGTGCCCGGGTCGCCGTCGTCCTGGGTCACCACGTTGGCCGCCGGCTGAGCCGCCATGTTGGCGTTCATGTTGTTCCACGTCGCCGTGCCCTCGTCCCACGCCGCCGTGACCCGCCGCGCCTCCATCGGCACGTCATAGGCGTACTGCGTGTGGGTCTGCGAGTAGTACAAGCTCAGCTGCGCGTCGTCGATCGGCGTGTTCTGCGGGATCGACGACACGTCGAACTTCACCAGCGCCCGGTAGACCGCGGATCCGGTCGTGCCCACCGGCATCTGGTAGGTGTTGTTGCGCGGGACGGCCGGCTCGGCCGAGTAGATCATCGTGTCCTGCGCGTCGGCCGGCACCGGCTGGACCTTGATCGTCGGGTCGATCACCACGGGGTAGACGCGGGCCTTGTCGGCCAACCAGGCGGCGTCGGCGGTGATCGTCACCGTCGAACCGTCGACCTTCTGCGTGACCTTGTCGCTCCACACCTTGCCGTGCGGCGAGGACGCGTCGTCCTTGGCGTCGTACATGAACGGCGGCGGCATGACGAAGGCCGGCGCACCGCCGGACGGTCGCACGAACGCGATGGAACCGTCGTCCTGTTGGCGTGCGTCGAGCCCGGCGGTGTCGAGCGTGAACGTGTACGAGACCGGGCCGCTCGGCGCGCGCCGGAGCACGATCTTCTCCTTCAACGCGCTCGACGTCACGTCGTAGACCACGTCGGCGCCGCCCGCGAGGCCCGGATAGGTGACCGTCGAGCCGTCGACCCGCGGGACGGCGGCCGAGGTGCGACCGGCGAGACCGAGGGAGATGCTGCGCCCGTCGCGGGTGAAGCGGACCAACTGGTCCGAGCTGTCGCCGAACAGGCTGGTGAACGTGTTGGTCGAGTTGCCCTGGACGTAACCGTCACGCCGGGTCGGCCGCACCCGCGTGTCGATCGGCTGGTACGCACCCTTGGCGTCGCGGTAGTGCACCGGCGTCGCCGAGATCTCCGCCTGGGTCCGGCCGTCCGACAGCTCGTACACCCGACTGTTCGCGGTCCGCTTCGCGGGCAGCTCCTTCACCCGCTTCTGCGCCGGCCACGCCCTCGCCGCCGGCGCCGGCTGGTCCATCGCGATGCCGGCGCTCACCGCCTCGGACCGCGGCGCCGACGATCGTCCACCGCCGACGATCCCGCGGGCCGTGTCTCTGAGCCGGTCGACGAAACCGCCGCCGGCCGAGTCGGTCGTGCGGTCACGCTGCTGCCCCGGCAGCGCCTCCATCCCACCGACCGAGACGACCAACGCCAGCACCAACGCCACGATCAACAGCCCGCGAAGTCTCTTGTTCACCCCGTACCTCCGGTCCCCGCAAACAGGTCGGACCGAGACTAGGAACGAGAGATATATCGGCGGCTATATCCGATCTACCTTCACCGATATATGTCGAGCAATGTCCGCAGCGTTTCTCGCCTCGATGCCGTCACCGGACACGCCGCGTCAGGACATTGACATTTATCACGCCTGCTGCACCTAGTGACGTCTTGTTGTCTTTGCGTGCGCGTCTCTAGCCTGAGGCCGCGTTCCGTGGTCGGACGGGGAGGCCGGGACATGCGCTGTGAGGTTCGATTACTGGGCACTGTAGAGCTCATGGTCGACGACAGTCGGGCCGCGCTCGGCTCGGCGAAGCGCCGTGCGGTGCTCGCCGGCCTGGCCCTGGACGCCAACCGGCCGGTGTCGCTGCGGCGCCTGGCCGAGATGGCGTGGGCGGGCCCGCCGCCGCCGTCGGCCGTGCCCAACTTGCGCACCCACGTCGCGGCTCTGCGGCAGTTCATGGGAGACCGGGTCGTCGCGCACCCCGGCGGATACGAGCTCAGGCTCGGCGCCGACGAGCTCGACACCACTGAGTTCCTCCGGCTGGTGGGCGTGGGACGGGCCGCGGTGGCCGCCGGCGACAACCACGCCGCCGTCTCACCGCTGACCGCCGCGCTGGCGTTGTGGCGTGGCGCCGCCGGCGACGGCCTGCCCCGCGGCACCACCTTGGACGCGCATTGGACCGGCCTCGACGAGCTGCGGGTCCACGTGGTCGAGGACCTCACCGAAGCGCGGCTCGCCGAGGGCGAGGACGAGGACCTGGTCGGCGGCCTGCGCCGGCACCTGGCCGCCAACCCGTTGCGCGAGCGCGCGTGGGGGCAGCTGATGCGCGCGCTCTACCGCGGCGGTCACGCACCGGCGGCGCTGGCCACCTATCGGGAGGCCCGCGACGTGCTCACCGAGCAGCTCGGCATCGAGCCGGGTGCGGAGCTCGCCCGCCTGCACCAGGCCATGCTCGCGCGGGCACCGGAGCTGGCGCGCGGTGCGCCCGCCGGCCGGCGGGCCGGCGCGGTCCGGAGCCGGCGAGCCGTGCCGCGCGAGCTGCCGGCCAACCCGACGACGTTCGTCGGCCGGGCGGACGAGCTCGATCGCGTGGTCGATGCCGCGCGGACGGCCCATCCTGCCGCGGTGGTGGTCACCGGCGGTCCCGGCGCGGGCAAGACGGCGTTGGCGGTGCGGGCCGCGCACCTGCTCGAAGCGGACTTCCCGGACGGCCAGATCTACATCGACGCCGGATACAGGGAGGAGAAGCCGGACGGGTTGATCGCCCGTGCCCTGCGCGCGCTGGGCGTGCCGGCCGACGACGTGCCCGCGAGGTTCGACGAGAAGGCCGGCGCCTTCCGCTCGCTCGTCGCGGACCGCCGGCTGCTGACGGTCGTCGACGGCGTGACCGAGGCCGCGCAGGTGCGCCAACTGCTGCCCGCGACCGCGGGCCCCGCCCTGATCGTGGTCTCCCAACGCGGCCTGGGCAGCCTGGAGGGCGCCCGCCGGGTGGTCCTCGGCCCACTGTCCACGGCGGAGGCCGGCGCCCTCGTGACCGCCGCCGGCCGGATCGGGGTCGACCCGTCGGTGCCGCACGAGCTCGCCCGCGCCTGCGGCGGATCACCCCTCGCGCTCCGGATCGCCGCCGCCCGCCTCGCCGAACGCCCGGCACTGTCGATCGGCGCCGTGGTCGCGATCCTGGGCGACCAGCGGCAGCGGCTCGACTGGCTCGTCTACGAGGACCTGTCGGTGCGCGACCGCCTGGCCACCGCTTACGCCACCCTGCGCCACGACCACCAGGCCGCCCGCGCGTTCGCGGTGCTGGGCGAATCCGAACGGCCGACGCCCACGCCGGCACACCGGCTGGCGGCCCGCCTGTCGATGCCGACCATGCACGCCGTCCGCGCCCTCGACACCCTGGTGGACGGCCACCTGGCGGTGCTGTGCGGCCCGTCGGCCTACGTCCTGCCGGACCTCGTCCACGACTACGCGCGCGAACTGTCCGCCCTGGGCCCCAGCAGCCGACAGCCCCGCCTCGTGTCCACAGCGCCGACTCCCACCCGCCGGGAGCGAGTCGCCTGACCGAAGGAAGAGCACACGATGGATTCGGCGGAATGGTCGGCGCTCGACCACGCCGCGGCCCTGCGGCGTGCGTCCGCGATCGCTGACGAGGTCGGGATCCGGCTGCTCGGCGTCCGGTCCCACGCGTTCGCCGGACGGCGTGGAAAGGTCGCGCTCTTCGACGTCGACGGCACGCCATTCGCGTTCGTTCCAGGTGGGCCGACAACCGTCGGCTTCGACGCGGGGCGCTTCGCACCCGACCAGCGGCAGCGACGCAGTTTCGCGGCGGTGGCCGATCAACTCAACGTCGTTGACGACATTCAGGCCTATGTCGCCGCGAGGACCTCGCCCGCGCGCCAGGTCGTGGTGCCGTCGCTGCTCGTCGCCGTGAGCGCCGTCGACGCCGCGGCGGTGCCGGCACCGGTCGACGATCCCATGATCGTCAAGCTGGTCACCGAGGCGCGCGCCGTGCGCGGCGACCTGGGCGGTCAGAGGCACTACCACGTTAAGTCGGCGGGCCGCGCCGCCGCCGTCGTCCGCGACGACTGGACGATCGAACGGGCGTGGTTCATCCGGACACCGACCCACGCGGAGGTCGTCGAGCGGCTGGCCCGCGAAGGGCGGCGCCTGTTGACCGCGGACGAGTGGGAGCACGCGTGCGGTGCCGGCGCGACCACGCTGTTCCGGTGGGGTGACACCGCACCTCGAGGGGCATCGGACACGCTGTCGGTCGGCCCGCACCGGGAGCCCAACCTGTTCGGGCTCCAGATCGGCCAGAACCCGTACGACGACGAATGGACGGCCGAGCCGGCCGTGGCCCGCGGCGGTGACGGCGGGGCCATGGCGCACTCGGGAATCGGTGGGTTCCCCGCGTGGTTGACCCTCGCCACGGCCTACCGGGACCCCTACTACGAGCAGTTTCTGCGCACGGACAGCGACCTGCTCGACCGCGTGCTGATCAGGCCGGCAATCCCGGTGCCGTAGCGCCCGGTCAACCCGGGATCTGCGCGGCCACCCCCGGCTTGATGCCCAGCCGTTCCTGGGCGTCTTGGAGCGTGAGCTCGGGGGCGTCGGGTGCGGGGCTGGTCACCAGCACGCCCGGCCCGGCGTAGAAGTCAGGGTCGAAAGGCCGGATCCCGAGCGCGGCGCAGTAGCTGGCCAACATCTCGCTGGTGAACCGATCGCGGACCCGCCGCAGGGCGTATCTCTCGACGTCCTCGAACTCCTGCACCTGTCCCGCGGCATCGAACCTCCAGCGGCTGTCACCGTCGTGCGCGACCGACACCGTGCGGACGTAGTTGATGAAGTCGGTCCACTCCGGTCCGAAGAGCTCGAACTGCACGGCGCCGTAGCGTCCACCCACCTCGAGGCCGGTGCCCAGCGTGTGCGGCGCGCTGCAGATGGCCAGGCCGGAACATTTCAACCGCCGCGACAGGTAGCCCACCGCGCTGATCGGGTCCGAGCCGTTCGCACCGCAGTCGAAGTACGCCGTCCAGTCCGACCGCGTCGCCACGAGAAGCTCGCGCGGCCGGACGGTGAGAGTCAGTGGTTCCAGGGTGCGCAGGGCGCTGGGCAGGTCTCCGTCGACCGGCTCGGCGGCGGCCTTCCCGTGCAGTTCGTGCCGCCAGGCGGCCAACCCCTCAGCTGCAACGTCCAGCGGCACCCGGAGAAACCCGATCCGCTTGGTGATCGGGGCGTATTGCTCATCCAGCAGCGTCAACACGACGCGCGTCCTCGATGACGACCGGCAGGCCTTCCCAGCCGGGCAGCGGGCGCGGGAGGCCCGCCGGGAGGACCGGTGCGAGCAGGCGGAACAGGCGGTGCAGGGCGTCGTCGTCGAAGTCCGCCGCCGTAGGTGTCGCCTGCAACAGCACCCCGCCGGCCGACAAGGGGCGGGCCAGCACCACCGCGTCCGAACGGGCCAGCGCGGCCGCGCCGCCGAGATGGTCCACGAGCTCTTTCGGCACCACCGTCACCCACGCGTACCCGCGCAAGGCCTTCCGGCTCTCCGCCGCGGAGATCCGTGAGCGGCTCAGGAACATCTCCAGCGCGGTGTCGACCTCGCTGCCGACCCGGTCGCTGATCTGGGCGTACGCCGGGTCCGCGGTGTCGAGCACGGCGCACAGGAAGTCAACCCACTGCCCGGCGTGCACCGCGGGGTCGAAGCCCGGCCCGGGGTTGGCGGAGACGAACAACCGCGCCGCCGCGACGCCCACGGTGATCGACGTGTAGACGGCGTCGGGGCTTCGCGAGAACAGGCCCACGGAGACGTGGACCGGGTCCGTGGCCGACGCCGCCAGGGCCGCCTCCCAACCGGTCCGCGAGAAGGGGCGGGAACGCAGCGGATCCGACGGTCGTGCCGCCACCATGATCCGGCCCGCGACGCCCGGTGTCTTCCCGTCGAGCTCGGCCAGGTTGCCCAGCAGGCGCTCGGCGCCCGACCGCAGCCAGGTCCGCCCCACCTCACCGGCGCCACCGGGCCCGAACGACGCCAGGGCGTGCAGGAACCCCTCCATGACCCCTTCCCTCTGGGCGCGACGGCGCCCCAGGGCTGGGGTGGCGCCCGCTTACCTAGCGTCACCGGGCGGCGCGTCGTCACCGCGCGAGGCGAGCTCGTTCTTCACGCGGCTGACCAGAGGCAGAGTGGCTTCGATGACCCGGTCCCAGTCGTAGCAGGTGCCCGCGTCATAGGTGGGACCGTCGCCGCCACGCCGCCGGCGGGCGAACACGCCGCTGCCGTAGCGGGTGCCGACCAGCAGCGTCGCCCGCTCCCGGCGCAGCGGGTCGTCCTCGGCGAGCGGGATGCCGCGCACCCGGCCGCCCGGCGTGAACGGGATGCCGTGGCCGAGCAGGAAGACCTCGACACCGATGCTGTTCAGGTACGCGTACCGGATCAGGCTGTCGTCGGTCAGGTTGACCAGGTCGCCGATGTTGACGACGAGGATCGCGGGGTCGGTCGCCTCCAGCGCCCTGTCCTCGATCTGCGCCGACATCGCGTTGAGCTGCCCGGCCGAGGTCGGGTGCACGGCCTCGGTGCGCACCAGCACGTCGTACGGCGTCGCCCGGGCGATGCTGCGCGGCTCCACCCGGGCCAGTCGCTGGTCGGACGGGCGGATCATCTCCGGCAGGGGTCCGGGCCGGCCGAACAGAAAACCCTGTGCGAAGGTCGCGCCCAGCGCCCGCGCGGTCTTCACGTGCTCGGGCTTCTCCACGCCCTCGGCCACGATCTGCGCACCCCGCCGCTTCGCGTCGTCGAGCACGGCGTTGATGACGTGCGAGACGGAGCCGGTGGTCCCCCGGATGATGCTGGGGTCGAGCTTGACGACGTCCGGGTTGATCAGCGGCATCGCGGCCAGGCTCGCCGGGTCGACGCCGATGTCGTCCAGCGCGATCCGGGCGGTGCGCCGCCGCGCGTCCAGCACCGCGTCGAGCAACCCGGCCGGGCGGCGGGTCACCGCGTGCTCGGTGATCTCCACGACCACGTCGGCCTCGTCCATGAGATCGGCGTACGCGGGTGCGACGCTGTCGCCCGGCTCGCTGCTGAGCGTCTCGGGGTTGAGGTTGACGAACAGCGCGAGCCCGGTCATCCCGGCGGCCCGGAACTCCCTTGTGGACAGATGCGCGCACAGCTCGTCGAGCTCGATCGCCCGCCCGGCGTCGGCAGCGGCCTGGAACAGCGCGGCCGCGCTGTGATAGCGCCCCTCGGGCCCGCGCGCGAACGCCTCGAACCCCACGGGTCGTTCGTCCACAAGCGACACCACGGGCTGGAACACCGTCTCGATGAGCTCATCGCGCATGATGGCCTCGAACTCGGCATCGGGCAGAAACTCTTCGTCGACGGCCATACCTCAACAATGCGCGAAAAGCGCGTCCTTCACCCACGACTTCGCGCACAGGCAATCCGCTCATCGGCCGCAAACACGGCGCCCCGGCCCGATACCGGGCGCGGTACCACGCGTTCCGCCAGCGCCAGCACCAGCGCGACGACCGCGAAGGCCGCGCCGATCAGGACCGTGCTGCGCACACCGTGCGCCGGCAGCGCCAGGCTCCCGCACAAGGCGCCCGCGGTGATGCCGACGTTGACCGCGGCCGAGAGTGTCGCGGCGGCCAGGTCCGACCGGCCGGGTGCGACCCGCAGCACCAGGCCGCCGAGCGCCGCCGTGAACGCGGCGAACGCCAGGCCGGACACCGACAGCAGGACGACCGCCGCGGCGGGCTGGTGGCCCAGGGCGAACAGCCCGATCAGGGCCGCCGCCTGCAGCCCGACGGTCCAGACCAGGGCGCGCCAGGGGTCGCGGTCGACCACCGCACCGAACGCCAGGATGCCCAGCACACTGGCGATGCCGCGGACCAGCAGGATCGCGCCGACCGACGGCGCGGGCAGCCCGCTGATCTCGGTGACGAACAGGGCGACATAGGTGTACGCCGCGATGGCGCCCGCGGTCGTCAGCACGGCGACGCCGACCAGCAGCCAGAACCGGCGCGCGTCGGGTGCCGAACCGCGGGCGGCGTGGCCCTCGTCGGGGCGCGTCGACGGCAGCAGCGCCGCCACCGTGACCAGCACCAGCGCGCCCAGCCCGGCCACCGCGAGGAACGACGCGCGCCAGCCCGCGCGCTCCCCCAGCCAGGTGCCGGCGGGCACACCCAGCACGAGTGCGACGTTGCCGCCGGCGAAGACGACCGCGACCACCCGGCCGCGCAGCCCGGGCCGGAACAGTTCCGCGGCCGCCGGCACCACGACCGCCCAGAACAGCGCGTGCGTCGCAGCGGTCGCGACCCTGGCCGCCACGAGCAGCGCGAACGTGTCCGCGACGGCCATCGCGGCGGTGCTGACGACGAAGCCCGCCAGCAGCGCCGACAGCAGGAGCCGGCGCGGGACTCGGCGGGCCAGCGCCGTCAAGGGGATCGACGCGATCACGACGACGGCGCCGTACACCGTGATCAGCATGCCGACCCGCGCCGGCGCGACCGACAGGTCGGCGGCCATCGGGAGGAGCAGCCCGATCGGCAGCGCCTCGGCCACGGTGTAGAGGAAGGTCCCGCCGGCCAGGCCGACCAGCGCTCCGACTGCTCGCCGCATAGCTGTTTCCTCCTAAACAGGTTATGGGAGAAACGCTAGAGGCGCGCGCGACAGGGGTCAACTGGTAAAGTGAGTTTTGATGGAAACAGTCGGCGACGTGACCCGGATGCGCCTGGTGGGCGGCAACCTCGCGCTGGACTTCGTCAACAGCCGCAGCGGCCCACCGGTCGGGCCGCCGGACGACGACCTGCTCACCGACTACGCGAGCCTCGCCGCCTGGGCCGTCCACGCCGGCGCGCTCGACGAACCCGACGCCGCGACGCTGCTGCGAACAGCCGGCGACGACCCCGACGCCGCCCGGGACGCGCTGGCGCGCGCGCACGACACCCGCGACTACCTCGACCACCTCTTCCGCGCGCTCGCCGACGGCGGCAGCCCCGACGGCGAGGCGCTGATCCGCCTGCGCGACGACGCCGCCGACGCCCTCGGCCACGCCCGACTCGTGCGCACGACCGACACGTTCGGCTGGACCTGGCGCGACGACCACACCCTCGCCCGCCCGCTGCGACCCGTGATCCACGCCGCGGTCGCGCTGCTGCGGACCGGCACCCTCGACCGGATCAAGGGCTGCGGCGGCTGCCGCTTCCTGTTCCACGACGAGAGCAAGAACCGCAGCCGCCGCTGGTGCAGCATGGACGACTGCGGCACCGCCGAGAAGATGCGCCGCTACGTGACCGCCCGACGGACGCGGGCGACGCGGCCCGCCTGATATCGTCGTGGCATGCGGATGACCCTCAATGGCTGGTGGCGCTCCTGACCGGGGCGGCACAGACCATCCGCGCACTCACCACGCGGCCGCCCGGTTCGGGCGGCCGTTTTCGCGCTATCCAGCGCCTCGGTCACCCCGAGCACGGCGGCACCCACCGCACGACGGGAGCCAACCGATGCCACGACGAATCACCGGATTCACCCCCTCCGGCGACCTCCACCTGGGCAACTACCTCGGCGCCATGCGCCCGATCATCGGACCGCAGCACGACGCCGACACGGTCGTGTTCGTCTCCGACCTGCACGCGCTGACCCTCGACCACGAGCCCGCCGACGTGCGACGACGCACGCTCGAGTTCGCCACGCTGCTCCTGGCCGCCGGCGTCGACCCCGACGCGTGCCTGTTCATGGTCCAGTCGCACGTGCCCGAGCACACCGAACTGCACTACCTGCTGGAGTGCGTCACCGGGTACGGCGAGGCCCAGCGCATGATCCAGTTCAAGGAGAAGTCCCGCCGCCAGGAACACATCCGCACCTCGCTGCTGACGTACCCGATCCTGATGGCCGCCGACATCCTGTTGTACGACATCGACGAGGTGCCGGTCGGCGAAGACCAGCGCCAGCACGTCGAGCTGGCCCGGGACCTGGCCACCCGGTTCAACGCCCGCTACGGCGAGACGTTCACCGTGCCCCGCGCGGTGAACCCGGCCGTCGCCGCGCGGGTGATGGACCTGTCGGCGCCGAAGGAGAAGATGAGCAAGTCGACGTCGTCGGCGGCCGGCGCGCTGCGCCTGCTCGACGAACCCGACCAGCTCCGCCGCAAGATCATGCGGGCAGTCACGGACGCCGGCACCACGGTCACCTACGACCCGGAGCGCTCACCCGGCGTCGCCAACCTCCTCGACATCCTGGGCGGCTGCACGCACCACGACCCGCGCGACCTGGCGAAGACGTTCGACCGCTACGGCGAGCTCAAGACGGCCGTCGCCGACGCCGTGGTCGACACCCTCGCCCCGATCCAGGAGCGCTACCGAGAGCTGGCCGCGCGCCCCGACCACGTCCGCGACGTGCTGCGCGCCGGCGCCGGCCGCGCACGGGAACGAGCCGGCGAAACGGTGCGCCGGACCCGGGCGGCGATCGGTCTGCTGCCCACGTGAGTCGCAGTGGTCACATACGCATCGTGTCACCGCCGATCCGTGCCCACCGGCGCCGGGTTCGCACGACACTGGTGCCGTGGGGAGGCCAGCAGCACAGGAGTTCGACGCGGTGATCCGTACCCCGGATCAACGTTTGCGGGTTTTCGTCAGCTCGACGCTGCGGGAGCTGGCCGACGAGCGGATGGCGGTCGCGCAGGCCATCAACGCGCTGCGGCTCACGCCCGTGATGTTCGAGCAGGGCGCCCGACCCCATCCGCCGCAGGCGGTCTACCGCGCCTACCTGGCGCAGAGCGACATCTTCGTCGGCCTCTACTGGCAGGAGTACGGCTGGATCGGCTCCGGCATGGAGATCTCCGGTCTCGAGGACGAGTTCGACCTGGCCCGCGCCCTGCCCCGGCTCGTGTACGTCAAGGAACCGGCACCGGAGCGCGACTCCCGCCTGGCCGACCTGCTCGCGCACATCCGCGACGCGGCGCCGTCCTCCTACCGGCAGTTCCGCGACGCCGCCGAGCTGAGCCGGCTGGTCAGCCACGACCTCGCCACACTGCTCAGCGAACGGTTCGCCGCCGGGCGCCCCGCACCGGCCGGCGAGCCGCCGCCGCGCACCACGGCACCGCTGCCCGTGGGCCGGACCTCGCTGGTCGGCCGCGGCTGGGCCATCCAGGAGGTGGCCGGCCTGCTCACCCGCACCGACGAGCGGCTGGTGACGCTGACGGGTCCCGGCGGTGTCGGCAAGACCCGGCTCGCGATCGCCGCCGCCGAACGGTCGCGCGACCGCTTCCCAGCCGGCGTCGTGTTCGTCCCGCTGGCCGGTGCGACCGAACCCGACCAGGTCATCGCCGGGATCGCCCGCCAGTGTGGCGCCGACCTGGCCGGCACGGACACCCCGCTGCGCGCGCTGACCGGGCACCTCGGCGACGAACGCTGGCTGCTGATCCTCGACAACATGGAGCAGGCGCTCGACGCCGCCGCCGACCTCGGCGAGCTGCTCGCCCGCTGCCCCGGCGTGACGATCCTGGCCACCAGCCGCACGGTGCTGGAGCTGCGGGCCGAGCGGGAATATCCGGTGCCGCCGCTGCCGCTGCCGGCCGAACCCAGCACGATGTCCATCGAGGAGCTCGCCGCGACACCGGCGGTGGCGCTGTTCGTCGACCGCGCCCGGGCGGTGCGCTACGACTTCACGCTCACCGACCGCAACTCCGCCGCGGTGGCCGAGATCTGCCGCCGCCTCGAAGGGTTGCCGCTGGCCATCGAGCTGGCGGCCGCGCGCACCCGGCTGCTGGACCCGGCGTCCCTGCTGAGCCGGCTGACCACGTCGCTCGACGCGCTGGGCACCGGCGCTGCGGACGTCCCGCGGCGGCAGCGCACCCTGCGGGCCACGGTCGAGTGGAGCATCGACCTGCTCGACGGTTCCGAGCGCTCGCTGCTGGAGACCACCGCCGTGTTCGTGGACGGCTGGACCGTCGAAGCCGCCGCCGACGTCGCCAACCTCGGCGAGACACAGACCCTGGACCTGACGGACGCGCTGGCCCGGCACAGCCTGATCCAGCTCGACCACACCGAGCTCGGCACCCGGTGCCGGATGCTGGAGACCGTCCGCGCGTTCGTCGCCGAGCGGCTGACGGCCCGCTCCGACGTCGCGCGCATCCGGCACCGGCACGCCGACCACTACCAGTCGGTGGCGCGGCAGGCGGACCGCCGGCTGCGCGGTGCCGGCCAGCGCGAGTGGGTCGAGCGGCTGCAGGCCGAGGCGGGCAACCTGGCCGCCGCCGTGCGCTGGTACCTGGACCACGACCCCCAGCCGCTGCCCCACCTGTTCCGCGTGCTGTGGCCGTTCTGGTCGCAGCGGGACCACCTCGGCGAGGCGCGGGACTGGATCGACGCGCTCCTGCCGACCGTCGATGGCCTCGACACCCAGGCCCAGGCCGAGCTGTTGTGGACGGCGGCGGTCACGGCCCGGGAGGTCGGCGACGACCAGGGCGCGC